>JARGNK010000070.1:16139-36365 GCA_029213145.1 Rubripirellula sp.
GACAGCAGTTGCACAGACAATGACAGCAGTTGCACAGACAATGATATTCGTGCCGCGGTGATTGCATGCAAAAACGCGCACGGAGACCAACTCAAAGCGAATGTCAAGTAATTGACGATAACCCGCCCGCAGATTGATTCTTCCAGCAACAAACAAAGCCAACCTATCGTGCCCTAGGTCAACCACAAGCGATTAACCCCCCGACGGCCTTCGCCATAGCCGATCAAAACAGTTGTCAAAGATAAATCGATTCCAAATCCGAATGACTAGCCGGAGCCTCATTTCTTTGACCTCAAAAGCGCGAACACTCAGCACGTGTTCGCCGTGATTTGCTTGGACCGAAAGACGGGAAAAGCGTCGCGGCGATCAGGTCCACACTTCGATCGCATCACGTAACGTTCCATGCGTGCCCGAATGTGGTGTTCCTGTCCGCGATTGCCGCACACCGGTCGCCAAAACGGGCAGCACATTGATGATTCCAGACATAGATGTTTCCAGTCGGGTGACCAAATCTACGTGACCGCCACTGTAACGAGGCCACATCACGCGGGATTTCCGAGCGACCTCAAGCGTACGTGACCACTGCTCTTGCGAATGAGGTGCAACTAGACCTGCCTCTGTAACGTTTGGAAACAACTCAGCAATTGATCCTTTTCTTGCCGCCTCTCCGGACAGTACAACATTGTGAGAGGCAGCGTGAGGAAGTCTCACATCCGCATTTGTGCGGATATCCGAGTTACCTAAAAGTGGACAAGAAAAACCGATGAATCGGAATTTCCTAATTGGAATCACCACTTGCGTGATGGCCCTGATGGCGTTGGCAATTCGAAAAACGGACAGCGGTTTATCGGAACCGCAGCCAATCAAAACTGTCGTTGCTGCTCACTCTGACCAATTGGCAAAATCGATCCAGGAAGTGGGTCATCCGATGTTTGCCAGTCCCCATTTTTCGCCGATCGCGATGACCGAGCGACGAGTCTTTGTTGTAAATACTCCTTCCGACACGGTCGATGTCATCGATGCTCAGACTCGCAAGATCATTGCACGGGTACCGGTGGGGATTGACCCCGTCAGTATTGCGATACGTCCCGATGAAAAAGAAGTATGGGTTTCAAATCACGTTTCGGATTCGGTCAGCGTGATCGCGAATGAACCGGGCGTTGCAACCGACCTGCAAGTGATCGCCACGATCCAAGAATTCGATTCGAAAACAAAGTCAACCCGTTTTGATGAACCCGTGGGCATCGCTTTCGCTGGAAATGAAAAAGCTTACGTCGCTCTATCCTCCGACAATACGATCGCAGTGGTCGACGTCGCCGCGCGAAAAGTGAAGGACCGACTCCGCATCCCCGCACAGGACCCGAGGTCGATCGTCGTCCGTAACCAACGACTGTACGTAATTCCCTTCGAATCAAACAACAAAACACAACTGTCCGGTGGTGCCGGCGATGAAATTGATGGCGATTTGGTCACATTTGATGCATGGCAGCATTCGATTTTCCACAACAATGTCCTCTCGCTAGGCCACGTAGTGGACATTGTGAAACATCCAGACGTTCCAGATCGCGATTTGTTTATCTTCGATACAGAGACCGATAAATTGGTTGAAGTTGTCGATAGCCTTGGCACGTTACTTTACGGCATGACAGTTGATTCCAACGGTCGCGTTTTTATCGCCCAAACGGATGCACGCAATGATGCGAACGGGCGAGCTGGTACAAAGAAGCATGGTTTGGCTGAACTTGAGAATCGCGCATTCCTTAACCAGATCACTCGAGTCGATATCAACCATGACTCGGCGGAGCCACCTGATTTTTACAATCTGGAACCACTTCCGCCGCAGCAACCAGAACAAGGCGAAGCTTTGGCCACACCCTTTGCCGTTCAAATCAGCAACGACGACCGAACACTGGTGGCCACTGCGGCAGGCTCGGACAAACTTTTCACCGTCGATGCAGACAGCGGCGAAATACTCGGACGCGTTGCGGTGGGTGCGGTTCCTCGTGGGATCGCATTGGCCCATAACGAGGATGGAAGTCCGGCAACAGCTTGGGTCTACAACGCGGTGGCAAATACGGTTTCCGTGCTCGATATGACGGATCTCACGAAACCACGCGTCACCGGTTTCGTTCCCTTGGTCGATCCAACAGATCGGCAAGTAAAACTTGGCCGAACCTGGTTCAACGCCGCCAGTGCCTCCACAACCGGAACCTATTCCTGCGCGAGTTGTCATCCCGACGGACATACGGATCAGCTCTTGTGGGTCTTAAAAACGCCCGTGGTCACCGGCGGTAATCAAATTATGCCCCGATCCACGATGCCAATTCGCGGCTTGCGAGATACGGCCCCCTTCCACTGGGATGGGATCCCCGGGGATCCGTATGGCGGAAACAACAGCGGCAACATTTATGGCTCCGATCCAGCCAATAGCGATCCTGATCAACCAGAAACCACAACCCGTCATGTCATTGATGGCGGCCTTGCTGCAACGATGCTGATGCACGGCGCCGACAACATCAACGACGAGGGTAAGTCTGGTGCATTTTCAGCAGCGGAACGAGACGACATGGCCAAGTTCCTGTTAGCCGTACCTTTCCCCCCCTCGCAGCGAAGAGCCTATACAAACGTTGTTTCGAAACGAGCCAAAGCAGGATTTGAGTTGTTTCATATCAAGGGGCACCACGATGAAAAACCTAAGCCCAATGTCTGTGGTGATTGTCATCGGATGCCATTTTTAGTAAGTACAAACACGCCGGGGACCGGAATGGATGCGCCAACTTGGCGTGGCGCCTATGATCGATTCCTGATCCTGCCCCAAGGACGCCTGAACATCATTGAATTTGATTTTTTCCGGCGGATGGCAGAACGGGGAATTCCTGAGCGTGAAATCTGGCAGACCTCCTGGCAAAGCCAACCGCGATTTGATCCGATTTGGGACATGGTTCTTGAAGGAAGCACCGGCTTCTCTGGTGCCTTCGCTCGACAACTCACGCTCAGCAAATCAACGGCGAAAACAGAACTTACTACCGACCTGTTGAACGCCCTCGAAACAGCGGCTGATGAAGGTGCCGTCGTGCTGGAAGCAGAAGGCGTCATCCTAGGTAACGACAACTCCCAAGCAGTTGCTTTGCAATACGTTCGCGGAAATTACGTCAACAAAGAGGACAACGAATCCGTCTTGTCGCGCAATGAAATCATCAAGCTAGCGACCGATGGAAAATTAATTGCAACGTTTACCGCTCGGCATGGATCTAATGCTGAAGCCGTCGCCCACCCACAACCGGCGATCTGGACCTTATCACCACTCGAAAAGCAGAGCGGACATCAAGAATTCCCAATCCTCCACCCAGGATCCAACACAATGGTGATCAATGGCCGCCACGTCTCCCCGGACGCAACCGTGATTGTCAATGGACGCCGAGTTACGGCGGATCTTTTTCTTGGCAAAGGCGAGCAGATCAATCTCCAGCTGAAATCACTACCAGATCCGGGGATTCATCTGCTACAAGTGCAAAATCCAAATGGCTTGTTTAGCAACGACTTCATCTTCCACGTGGTGGATTCAGAGTCCGCTGCCGAAGCATTAACAGCCAGTCATCAACGTGCGAACCGAGACATTCGAAATGCGATCGCTGAAGCGATCGCGGAAGATGACCTTGCGGCATTAAAGGGATTCCTCTCACGACGACAACAACGAGGGCGAATCAACGAACAACAACCGATTTCAGGCATGACACCTCTCAGCAATGCCGCATTGCACGGCAATTTGGAGATCGCCGATTTCCTCATTCGCCGAGGCGCGGACGTTAATGGGAAAAATCGAGACGGAAATACCCCATTGCACGTCGCCGCATTTTTCTGCAGAAAGAACCTCGTCGATCGACTAATCAAAAGCGGCGGGTCGGTAGATACGAAAAACCGATCAGGCGAAACAGTCCTCGATGTTGTTTCATCACCATGGAGTGACGAACTCGCCCGGTCATACCGTTACATCGGGAATGCTGTTGGCATCCAACTCGATCTTGACGAGATTCAGAAAGAAAGACCAGCCATCGCGGAATTACTTGGCGGAGATGCTGACGAATCGGAAACCGCACACTGAAATCAAGAGCGGATGTGGCTCGCCGACCGTTTCACCTAAGAATGAGCCATCATTGGGGAATCCGTAATGATCGTGAACCAAGAAAGCGACCAGCATCACGAACACGATGGCGCGGGCCATGTCTTTTATGATGATAGCTGCACGACGGACGACTCAGATCCAAGAACAAACATCCGCGGCGGAGTAGAGTCTACGCCAAACCGAGATTAACGATTTCCTTGCAAAAAAGAATCGCCACGTCGAATAAAGAGGACAATCAAACTTCAGAGGAAAAAACTTCTGCATGCCTCTATGAAGTCGAGCACTTTCAACAATGCTCTGTTTACCACAGACGAATTAAGCGGCAACCAACTACAAGCAACGAAACTGAAAGCCCGATCAAACAACAATGAATTACGATGAATCGACTAGTTAGTTTCCTTTTCCTTATCGGGCTAGTGGGCTCATCGCCAGCGGCGGATGACTTGCCCAGTTCGCTGACATCGTTGATCGATACATCTTGCATCCATTGCCATGACGAAAACACGGACACCGATCTAAGACTGGATCATCTAGGTTACGACCTGTCCAACCTTGAAACGTTCACACAGTGGGAGAAAGTCTTTGACCGTGTCGAGTCGGGGGAGATGCCCCCAGAAGCCGAAGCACACCCTGCTGAAACCGAATTAGCAACCGCCCTAAAAACGCTGCAAACTGATTTACGTTCAGCGAGCACCCGGCGGCAAACATCGCAGGGCCGAGTTTTAGCGAGACGCCTAACCAAGCTGGAACTCGGCTACACACTGCAAGATTTGTTACTGATAAAACGCAACGTTACCAGCGGTGTTCCGGAAGAAAACACATCCGCCAGCTTTGACAACGTCGGGGCAACTCAGCGGATTTCTTCCGTGCACATTGAGAGCTATCTCGCGGCAGCCGACGAGGCTTTAGCCCTAGCAATCAGGCAAGGGCAAAACCCTTTCCAGTCAAGCAAAACCAGTTACGCTTGGCTAGCCGCGTGGCATGACAAACCATTGAATCTGGGGGGCAGTGTAACGCGCAAACTAAAACACAGTGACGGGATCGCATTGTTTCGGGATATCGACTATCTGACACAGTGGCAATTCAATTCGAATCCCTATGGCGGTGCACCGGCAAGCGGCGTTTACCGACTGAGTGCCAAAGTAGCGGCGTTCCAATCGGATCAACCGATAACCGCAAAGATCATCGTCAAAGCCCCCACTGGCGGCGCACGTCTAGCAAAAGCGTTGGATGTAAAACAGGGTGATCCAACCACGATCAGCGTTGAGACGTTCCTAGATTCAGGCGAATCTCCCTACTTAACCTACCAGGAACCATTGGCAAGTAGGGGCGCAATCTTCACCTCGGGGGGTGCTAAGAATTACAAGGGACCTGGTCTCGCGATTTACGCGCAGCAAGTTGAAGGACCGCTATTTAATACCTGGCCCCCGCAAAGCACGAAACAACTATTGCACGGCATAGAATTCAAAGAGTCGACTTCGCTTTTTTCCGCTTTCAGCAAGATACTTGGTGGAGCAGAAACCAAAACCCAATCTTACATCGCAGAGGCGACCAAAGAACGTCCAACCCACGTCGCCGAAGTTGTCAAACACATGGCGCCCAGAGTGTTCCGCCGCCCAGTGACGGACGCTGAAGTCCAACCGTTTATCGACCTTGCCAACTCGGCAATCGAACAAGAACGTCCGATCCTGGACGTCATTCGAATTCCGCTGCGTTCCATGTTGGGATCACCGCAATTCCTGCTATTTGATGGCGACGCGGGACAGCTGGATGATTATGCGCTCGCAAATCGCCTCTCCTACTTCCTCTGGAGAAGCATGCCCGATGAAGAGCTCTTTTCACTGGCCGCGAAGGGCGTGCTGTCCGATCCAATCGTGTTGGCCAAACAGGTCGACCGGATGTTGGCCGACGAGAAATCAAGCCGGTTTGTTAACGACTTTGTTGGCCAGTGGTTGCGACTTCACAAGGTAAACGCGACACCCCCCGACGACGGACTCTACCCCGAGTTCGATGAGTTGTTGGCAGATTCAATCCCAAAAGAAACACAGCATTTCTTCGCCGAACTGCTCGAGAAAAACCAAAGCATCAGTAATCTGATCGATTCAGATTTTACAATGCTGAATCGTCGACTCGCCGAGCACTATGGCATCGAAGGCATCGAGGGGCAAGAATTCCGACGGGTGAAACTGCCGAGCGATTCGGTCCGGGGGGGAATCCTGACTCAGGCAGCAATTTTGAAAACAACTGCGAATGGAACCAACACTTCACCGGTGATGCGAGGAAACTTCGTCCTGACCAGCCTGCTTGGCACCCCTCCCTCGCCGCCGCCGCCCAACGTCGGATCGATCGAACCCGATACACGGGGCAAAGTCACGATTCGAGAAATATTAGCAACCCACCGAGAGATCGACTCGTGCAATCAGTGCCATCGCGAGATTGACCCTCCCGGATTCGCACTCGAAAGTTTCGATCCGATCGGTGGATTCCGGACGCATTATCGAATTTCAGGGGGCAGCAATGACGACTCCAGTTTCCAACAGAGCCGACCCGCAAGAACCGGCCCACCAGTCGATGGATCTGGCGTCATGCCGAACGGTGGTGAGTTCGCTGACATTAGAGAATTCAAACATTTGCTAATGCAGCAAAAAGAGCAGATAGCCCGCCATTTCATTTCAGAACTAGTCGTCTTTTCGACTGGTGCCGAAATCCAGTTTGCGGATCGCGATGAAATAGAGACGATTTTGGAACAAGCCCGCAACAATGACTTCTTGATGCGCGACATCCTGCAGGCGGTTGTCGGTAACAAACTGTTTAAGCACAAGTAGGACTACGATCGATGACGATGAACAGGCCACTAAATCGACGTACCGTGCTCAAATCGGCTGGCGTATCGATCGCTTTACCATTGCTCGAATCAATGAAGGCTGCCTGGGGTGCTGAACAGGGACTTGCGCCGCAACGTTCGATTTTTGTCTGTACAGCTTTAGGCCTTCACCCAAAATCATTGTGGCCCCAGACCGAGGGGACCGAGTATGAACTGACTCCCTATTTAGAGATCCTGAAAGCACACCGACAAGATTTCACGCTGTTTTCGGGACTGCAGCATGAAGATCAAACGGGACGTCAACCCCATGACAGTGAGATGACGTTCTTGACTTCGGCTCGAAAGCCTGGGATGGGCGGTTTTCGCAATACGATTTCGATCGACCAGCTTGCTGCCAACCAAGTTGGTGACGCAACGCGGTTTCCATCGATCACCTTGGGAACGATGAAAACCCAAAGTCAATCGTATACCAGTGGAGGAGTCATGATCCCCGCCCAGATTAGCCCTGCCAAACTCTTTGCCCAAATGTTTTTAGAAGGCAAGCCAATGGAGATTCGCGATGAGAAACGAAAGCTGAGCGATGGCAAAAGTATTCTTGATGGACTCAGCTCCCAAGCCAAAAAGCTTCGCCGTCGCGGCAGCGCCGGCGACAATCACCTGCTCGACGATTACTTTGATTCGATCCGAGTCGCTGAAGAAAACATCCTCACCGCTGAAGGCTGGATTGATCGTCCGAAGCCGACAGTTGACGCATCGCGTCCGACTGACATTCCGAATCCAGCCGACATTATCGGGCGACTGGAACTGATGATGAATTTGGTTCCGCTGATCATCCAAACCGATTCGTCACGCATCGTGACAATCATGGTCCAAGATCATTTTGTTGTTCCTGCGATCGATGGAGTGACTGGAAATCACCATAACCTTTCACACCACGGCCAAGATCCCGCAAAAATCGAACAACTCAAACGGATCGAATCCGAAATCGTACAGTGCTTTGGAAGCCTGCTCGGACAGATGAAAAGTCGATCCGAAACAGATGGCTCGTTACTGGACCATACCTCAATTTTGTTTGGCAGTAACCTTGGGAATGCAAACGCACATCACGCCAACAACCTGCCGATCCTCCTCGCCGGTGGTGGCTTCGATCACGGGCGCTACATCGCCACCAGAAAAGGCACGCCACTTTGCAATCTGTTCTTGACGATGCTCGATCGCATGGGGCTTGAAGTAGACGAGTTTGGGCAAAGCAGCGGAACCTTGAGTTGGGAATCGGCTTGAAACGGTGTTCCTCGAAAAGGTGCCACGCCAAAAGTCGTTCTAAATTGGTGAACTGAAGTAGTTAGTTACACTAACTGCAGGGCTGCAATTTTTTGCAACTCGCGAAGATTCGCACGACCAGATTCTGCACCCAGATCTGGAATCTTTATTCCAATGCGGGACAACCGGCTTTTCGTCAGGGCAACCCGATGGGAAGGACCTTCACTTTAAATCGCTGGCTATCCGCCGCGTTGGCACCTCGAACGCCCCACAGACGCCGGTATCGGCAGTCACTGAAATAGCGATCTGCATCGCCAGGAATTCGGCTGCTATCCAGCGCCCCAGCGCCCCAGCCCGCCAGCCCGCCAAAAGACGCCCAAGTTCGCGATACTGTTTTCCGAGCCGAAGTGCCAAGCTGACTCTGGGCCTCTGACCTGAACCCGGTAACAGCCAAGCACACCCGGAAAACCCCACGATCAAGATTTGATCCGAGGCTTAGGCACGGGAATCCTGCTGAAATACTTGCCCGATCATGACATTCGATGCCCGACTTGCCGGCCGCTTCCCTTGATCGTCTGCACGGCGGTTTAATTAAGTGGTAAGCTAACGCGACGCTTCCTGCCCCTTGCCAATTGCTTCTCCTATGACAATCGACTCGAAAACCGAGATCAAGCCCGAGTTACTTCGCCGTCTGCATCGGATTCATCGGCAGCGGACGGACTTAAAGGGACGGATCGATCGCGGACCGAAGCAGATCAAGGCAGGTGAATCGCTCGTCACGCAAGCCGAGGCTGCCACTAAAGAAATTCGAAGTCGGCTGACCAAGACCACGATGATCTCGGACGAAAAGCAACTGCAGCTCAAATCCCGCGAAACTCGCATTGACGAGCTGGGAGCCAAGCTGAACACGGCAGCAAGCAATCGAGAATTTACGACCTTAAAGGAGCAAATCGCCGCCGACAAACAGGCGAACAGCGTGCTCAGTGACGAAATCCTCGAAGTCATGGAACAAATGGATGCGATCGAAATCGAATTGGAAGCCGCAGATGCAGAATTGGAGAAGCAGCAACAAGAACAAGAACAGCGGATCAAAGATGTCAAAGTCGTGTTGGCTGAACTAGCGGAAGAATCCAAACGAGTCGAAGCGGAACTCAGCTCGGTTGAGAAGGAAATTCCCAGCAACGTCTTCCCTGACTACAAAAGGCTAACCGACTCAAAGGGTGAAAACGCTCTAGCCCCGGTTGAGGGTGAATCATGTGGCGGTTGCTACCAAACTTTGACGACCAATTACATTGATCGCCTCCGCATGTCTCGATTGATTCGATGCCCGAACTGCAACGCATTCCTCTACACCCCGGAAGATCTGCGGGTAAAATGAATGGCGACGGTGAGAGATTGGAAAAAATCGAAAATTTTTGTCGCACAAATAATGGGTTGTTCCGCTCCCTTGGAAACGATTCGATCTCCCGATTGCAGCGGCCATCGGCTACCGCTCGAAGGTGTCTCCCGTGATCGTCATCGGAATCGTTGGCTCTCCTGCGGGCGGTAAATCTACCGTTGCCAAGCAGCTAGAGGCATTGGGAGCCACCTGGATCAATGCGGACCAATTGGCCCGAGAAGTTCTTGAAAGAGGTGCAATCCAGAATCGGCTGCTCGATCATTTTGGTGCCGATATTGCAGGTAAATCGGGGCAAGTTGATCGAGCGAAACTTGCGGCGGTGGTTTTCGGGGATGACGACTCGAGCCGTCGGGCACTAACATACTTGGAAGGGCTGATTCACCCCGAGACACGACGCTTGATCGAATTGCGGCTCGACAAGGCACTGCAATCAGGAGCGTCAAAATCAGCCTCTTTGGCGCAGCCGATCGTTGTGTTGGATGTGCCATTACTGTTTGAAGTTGGTTGGGATCGCTGCTGTGATCAAGTCTGGTGCGTTGATGCCGATCCAGCGGTGCGTTTACAGCGAGCTGCCGAACGTGGTTGGAACGAAGGCGAATTGCATCGTCGAGAGTCCAACCAACTGAAGATTGAAGAAAAGCGACGACTGAGCAATGTCGTCATTGAAAATAATGGAACCCTCGACAAACTCCACGAAACCGTGACGCAGTTGTGGCGTTCCATCGAGAGTGACGCCACAGCCACGACTGATGATCGCCATTGCCAGCCTTGAGCAAAGATACAAGCTAGGATTGCATTCCCGCCTCCGTTTCTATTCTTTTCCTCACCTTACGACCCCCTCTTCAAACGCTTTCGAGCGTCCTTTCCCTCCTTTCCATCTTATCTCCTCTATCATGACTAATCGGCCCCACTCTCGGGACGGCGATTCCAAACGGAAAAGCGGTCCGCGGGAATACCGTGATTATCGACAACGAAAAGGTCGTCCTCGCCATCCCGACAAAGAAGTTGACCAGCGAATTCGCGAGCTCGATGCTGAACGCGATCCGCTTTCGTTGCCAGAAGAAATTGTCAGCGAAGCCAATAAGGCGGGCCAGCGGGTCGGAATCCCAGAACAGCGTTCGAATCAACCCGACTGGAATATCGCCCAACTGCAACGAACGTCCTACGAGGACTTAGTTCAAATTGCCCGGGAGGAAGGAATCGAAGATTGCAATGGCTTGGCCAAGCAAGACTTCATCTTCCACATCCTGAAACATCGGATGAAAGCCAATGGGCTGATGTACGGCGAGGGGACACTTGAGATTTTGCCGGACGGCTTTGGATTTTTGAGAAGCCCTCAATACCACTATCTTTCCTGTCCTGATGACATCTATGTCTCGCCAAGCCAAATCCGTCGTTTCGGTTTGCAAACTGGCAGTCACGTCGCTGGCCAAATCCGACCGCCAAAAGAAAACGAACGATACTTTGCTTTGCTCCGCATCGAGGCGATCAATCGCCACGACCCAACGCAACGCCATGAAATTGTGCCCTTTGATGAACTCACCCCGCTGCACCCCAATGCACGGATCATCATGGAGCATGAAAGTGGCGAATTGAGTACACGCGTGGTCGATATGCTCACCCCGATTGGGTTTGGGCAGCGTGGCCTGATCGTCAGTCCACCACGAGCCGGCAAAACAATCCTGATGCAGCAGATGGCCCGCGCTGTACTAAAGAATTATCCCGATGCTTATGTCTTCGTCCTGCTGATCGATGAACGTCCCGAAGAAGTGACAGACATGGAACGCGAGGTCCGCGGCCCTCAGTGCGAAGTGATCAGTAGCACGTTCGATGAACCAGCGCAACGTCACATTCAAGTCGCTCAGATGGTCAACGAAAAAGCGAAGCGAATGGTTGAAGCTGGCACCGATGTGGTTATCTTTCTAGATTCCATCACCCGCTTGGCCCGCGCCCACAATAGCGATGGCGAATCGACCGGCAAGCTGTTGAGTGGCGGACTGGATGCAGGAGCTTTGCAAAAGCCCAAGGCTTTATTTGGCTCAGCCCGGAAGGTCGAAGAGGGTGGCTCACTGACGATTCTGGCAACCGCACTGGTAGATACAGGCAGCCGGATGGATGACATCATATTCGAAGAATTCAAGGGCACCGGTAACCTCGAAATTGTGCTCGAACGCGACTTGGTGGATCGTCGAATCTGGCCTGCGATTGATATCAGCCGCAGCGGTACTCGACGTGAAGAAATGTTGATTGACCCAGAGGAGTACCGTCGGATTTCCTCGCTGCGTCGCGTCTTGGCCGAAGTGTCCCCCTCCGATGCGATGCAAAACCTGGTGAGCCAGCTTGCAAAAACACAGAACAATGCCGAATTTTTGATGAGCCTGAAAGATGTCGAATGAAATCACTGGCGTCGAAGGGGAATTGCCGAACGGCAGTGTCGTGATCGTCGCGAGCCGCTACAACCCAGCAATCTGCGACTCTTTGGTGAACGCCGCACGGCAAACACTCAGCGATGCCGGTTTTCCCGAGCAAGCGATAACGGTCATTCGCGTCCCCGGCGCCTGGGAACTGCCAACCATCGTTCAGCAGGCAATTCAAAGGCCAAACGTCATCGCAGCCATCGCCCTCGGCTGCGTGATCAAAGGTGAAACAACCCACGACGAACACATCAACCGCTCGGTCAGCATGGCGCTGATGGAAATGGGGGTTCAGAGTGGCATCCCGATCGCATTTGGGCTGCTGACTTGCAACACCCTCGAACAGGCAATCAATCGCAGCGGTGGAACGGTGGGCAACAAGGGCCACGAGGCAGCCGATGCCGTCCTCGAACTACTTCGCTTACAGATCAAGATGAATCAAGTGTTGTAAGTGTCCGGCCGCCTCGCAATGACCCATGAAAATTCGCCGCTCACTTTCCTCCTCGCCAGCCGCATTTTCATCAATCAGTAGTGAATTATCGTCAATGCTAGGTGGGTGGAATCTGTTTAAACTAGTGGGAAGCTTGTCAGCGATTTCCTCTCGCTTCACCCATTCACGCAGCAACCGATCGCACAGCATCTGATTGCGCTGCATCTGATTGCACAGCATCCGATTGCGCTGCGTTCACCTGCTTGCACGGTGTTACCGTTGCCCGACAAGAATCCACGTCACGAATCATCTCGTCATCAACCAGACAACCCCAGCCTTGAGCAGGGTCGGAGATTGGTAACAAGATTGATCGGATTGGAGACAGAGTATGCAACGCTCGTGGCAGATCAACAGGATCTCGAAAAAGAGGATCTGCCACCCTCGAAAATGGTTTTTGACCAAATCTGCGAAGCAATCCGCCGCAATCAACCGACCGTCGGCGGTCTATTCGATAACGAACAAATGTTCCTCGCTAGTGGCGGAGCGGTTACCTTCGAATCTCATCCTTCGATGCACTCCCTGCCTGGCGGTTTGGTTGAAATTGCCACTCCGGAAGTCCACAGCCCCAGTGACCTGCTCGCTTGCCAGCGGAGTATTGATTCGTTGGTTGCCGAGTCGGCGGCCGATTCAGAAACAGGCTTTGATCTAAGAGTGCTGAAAAACAGCAGTGACGCCTTGGGACACGTTTACGGCTGCCACGAAAATTACGAGGCCGCCGTTGCGAATGGTATTCAGTTAATCCTATATCGAATGTTCATTGCCCTGCTTTGGCTAATGCAAAGTTTCAGTTTCGTGCTGTCGCTTCCTTGGTTGGGTACCCTGCTCCTCGTTGTCTGGTTGTGCAAAAAGATTCGCCGAACGGACAGTGACTTGACAGACCCGCAGGACATGTTCGATACGCTGCCCAAGTGGCTATCTATAGTTTTGGTTGTTGGGATGCGAATGATCCACATACCCACCGTGTTAGTCTTGCGGTTTGTTTCCAGTCAAATCGCATTTCGCAAGCAACGAAAATACCTGACCGCATTCTTGGTGTCTCGCGTAGCGTTGTGCGGAACGGGAGTCTTAGACCACAACGGCCGTTTCCAAATGAGTGCGAAGGCAATGGCGATTGACAAGGTCGTCGACATGGGAGGCTTTCGTGGCGAACGGCCGATTTATGTTTTTGGTCACTGGCTGAGCCAATTCTGCTCAAAGTCATTTACGTCCATCTCTTCGACACGGCAAATGTTTCGTCGCGCCCAGCGATTGCAGATCGGACTTTCTGATTCAAACATGTCGGATCTAGCGGAATATGTGAAAGTTGGATCCACCTCATTATTGCTAGACCTGATTGAATCGGGTGACTGCACTGATCTTCCGATCCTGAAGCGGCCGATCAGTTCCCTGCAGGACCTCACCCGCGATTGGAACTTAGTCACGAGCGTACCAACCCAGCGGGGCAAACGTTCCGCGATCGAAATCCAAGAGATTTACTACCGCGCGGCTGAACAATTCGTCGCGAAAACTCCCGCTGAAATACGAGGTGAGGCTCCACTGGTCCTGCGAAGGTGGAGAGAATTGCTCGACGCTGCGATCGCGTTTCGACGAGACGCCGAGAATGTTGAACCGGCACTTGGGCGAATCGATTGGCTAAGCAAACAATGTCTGATCAGTGAGCTTGGCGACCGCGACGATTGGACTGCTCGAAAAAAGATCGACCTACGATATCACGAACTTTCCGAAGAAGGTTACTTCAACAGATTAATGAGTGCTCGACCTGAACGGCAGCTGGTAGAACAAGAACAAATCGAGCGACGAAGGCGGTCGCCGCCCGCCGATTCGCCTGCCGCAAAACGCGGATGGATGATCCGGGAATTTGCCGATTCAGATCAGTTGATGAAATCAGAATGGACTTACGCAATGATTGGAGCAGGACGAAGTCGGCGTCGGATTGACTTTATCGATCAAACGCACCCATCCAATTAGTGTTGCTGCCAATGAATTCCGCCAAGAATAAGCCGTCCACCAAACACAGTTCGGCGGTTGAGTAAATCCTCTGCTAGGGCTGAAAGGCCTTTCAATCTTGGTTGGACACTCACATCGGCGACCCTTACGAGTTCACTGATCACCCGGCCGTTGCCAGCCTCTTTGCCGCAATTTCGCCCCTTGCCTGCAATTTCGTCCCTTGCCTGCAATTTCGTCCCTTGCCTGCAATTTCGTCCCTTGCCTGCAACATCCAAGCGATATTTGTCGCACTGCTGCTCTTGAAACGGGCGGCACTGCTTAAAACGACCGGCAATGCTTAAAACAGAGTCTACTGGGCGGATTCCGCCTGTGGAATCATCCGAGCTTCGGAAAAATCTTTACTGGTCATTAACTGGACGTGACCGTCTGCCATGAGCACGTAGCCACCGGTCGAGGGGACACCCGATTCAAATCCGAGGACGTAGAGTCCGTTCTCACCGGAATTAGCCAAGTCCGCCTTCCAGATGATTACGACATCTCCCTCTTCCAATCCGACGGCGGCATCCAAATCCACTTGGGTGGGTGAGGCCTGGCTTCGCATATATTCCAACAATTCAGCGTTCGAGGCAGGAGCCCGCTGATGAACTTGGTTGTAACCTTGATACGCCTGACCAATCGAATCGAGAAAATTCAGGCGTTTCGCGACGGCTTCTCCACCATCACCGCAGCCAAGCATTGACACCGCTACCAGCACGAAAGCCACCCACCGTTCCATCGCCACATCTCCGTTTTCTCGTATTGTGATCTGAAGCCGCCTCCCCGCAATTGGTAATCAGCGGGTAAGATTCGTTCTGACAATCCATGCTTCATTCCACCACATTTCTTCGATGGAGACTACCGCATGAACCGACTCCCAACGCTGCTGCTGCTGCCAGTCCTTTTGACGATCGCCCCGGCGGCGTATTCCCAGCAGCCTGTTGTCGATTCAGGACAAGCTGCCAGTAGCGAAAAAACCAACGAGCGCAACCAGCGTTTGGCAGACTATTTGAGCGGCATCAAATTGGTTGGCAAGTTCACGATTGATGGGCGTGACGTCGCTCCTAAAACGGAAGAATACACGATCAGCAAGTGTGAAAAACTGGAACAGGCTGACATGTATCGAATGACTGCGCGGATCAAATACGGCGAAATCGATGCCGAGGTTCCGCTCGATTTGAAAATACTCTGGTCGGGAAACACTCCCGTCATCACGATGGATGGATTCTGGATTCCGGCGATGGGCACGTTCGATGCGCGCGTGATGATTCACAAGGGCCGGTACGCGGGAACTTGGCAACACGATGCCGTCGGCGGACACATGTTCGGTACCTTGCAGAAAACCGAGGAAGGGGAATCCGAAAAATCCGAAACGCCTGAGGAGTCTGAGGCGTCAACACCGGACACAACTCCAAAGCCGCAACTTAAAACGAAGCAATAACCGCTCATCTGAATCTGAATTCAGGAAAGCAAAGTTTTCAAATATCGGAAACGAAAAAACGCTCGACTTCCCCCCGAAAGTCGAGCGTTCACGTTTTCTGGCGTAAGGTTACTCTCATCCAACTCGCTCTCAGTTACACACCGGCTCCCTCATGGAGCATGTCGTAATGAGCGCAACCCGTGCCCAACCGTCAAGGGTTAGGTCGACGACGCCAGAAACCGCCTCTTTGAAAGGATCACACCTAGCTCACCAAAGTTAAAATCAACTGCATTGGCTGCTTGCCCCAGGGCGAGATCGGAGAAAACGTTGTCGGACGCAACTGCCGTCGCACCAGTCCCAAGTGATGTAATTCCGTCTCGAATACCATTGGGCTGAGTCTCCGTCACGACATAGGTCCCCGCTGCAAGATTCGCGTACTGATACAGTCCATCCGAATCGGTACTCACAGCGATGTCGACCGAGTTCCCCAGTGAATCAGTGCCGGTCAAGGTAATGACCACACCCTCAAATCCTAATTCACCAACATCCCGGATCCCATTATTATTCTCATCCAAGTAGACCGCACCACTAATCGTTGCGGTCAGGGGATCCACATTCGTCGTCGCACTCGCGGCATTATTGGAGGTATCGTCGTCATTTGTGGACGTAGTCACCGTCACACTGTTGACCTGATCCCCGCTGCTCCCTGCAGGAATGTTGACCAGAATCGTGAGCTGAAAGGACTCTCCACTGACCACGTCACCCGCTGCAAAGTCGACCACTCCTCCTGACTCGGTCAGAACTTCACCGTTCGGTCCAGTGCCGCTGACGAACGTTACACCTGCTGGCAACGTGTCTTGCACATTGACGGCCTCAGCGGTGGAAGGGCCGCTGTTGGTGACATCAATCGTGTAGGTCAAACTATCTCCAACCTGAGCCTCCAGGGCAGACACCGATTTACTGATCGACAAATCGACCACGGGAATCACATCGACATTCTCAGTCGCAGAGTTATTCGTGATGTCGTTCTCACCCTCTGCCGACAAATCGTTCACACTCGCCGTATTCACAATTGTTCCCACGCTTGAACTATCAACCGTAAAATTAAGCGTAGCGGTCGCAGTGCCACCCGGTGCAATCGTGATCGCTGGAAAAGACAAACTAGTACCATTATCCACAGCGGCTTGCCCGTCCAGCGAGCCACTGACAAAGGTCAGACCAACCGGAATCGTGTCGGACAAGATCACTCCGGGTGCGGTGCTTGGCCCGGTGTTGGCCAAGCCGATGGTGTAAACAATCGCATCATTTGGACCAGGGCTCGCGATGTCGACTGCTTTCGAGATCGTCACATCGAAATCAGGCGTCAGCACAGTCGTCGCGTCATCGGTGTTGTTGCTAGGGTCAAGATCAGTTCCGGAAGAAGTCACCGCACCGGTGTTCACAACGGAACCCGTCGCGTCAGCTTCCGTATCGACTGTCACGGTAAAGATCTCGCTCGAACCAATCGGAATCGTTGCAAATTCAACCGTGACCGTACCGTTCACAAAACTCGTATTGAGGGCATTGGGCGCGTCGATGACGGCGCCAACAACTCCCGCCGGCAAAAGATCCGTCATCACAACGTTAGCAGCATCGCTGACGCTGTCGGTGTCATGTTCAATCGTGAATGTGTAGACCAATTGATCCGATCCAGGCACCGCTGTGGCAAGATCAACATCCTTCGTCAGGATCAGATCGACCTCCTGCTGAACGTTAATGTCAACGCTGCTTGTATCGTTGGCAACGTTGTTATCTGTGTCGGTCGTTGACACCGTTGCCAGATTCTCAATTGTTCCGGTCACCGACGATCCGATGGCCACATCAAAACTGAATACTGCATTCGCTCCGGGCTCGAGAACTCCCACATCAAACGTCAGTTCCTGACCATTCTCGCTGACGGTGACACCAGCACCGCCACCATTAAAACTGCCTGCGTCGAACGTTAGGCCTGCATCAAGCACATCGACGACACTGACACCGCGTGCTTGACCGGGCCCCGCATTGGTGACGTCAATCGTGTAGGTCACATTGGTACCAGCAACCTCTGTCCCTGCCACCGTTTTTGAGACTCCCACATCGACGACTCGATCGATCGTGGTATCCGCACTGGATGTGTTGTTGCTAGGATCTGGATCTGTGTTCGGAGTTGCCGTCACCACTGCTGTATTGTTGAGGGGGCCGTCAACATCCGCTTGCACATCAACCAAAATCGTGATGACTGAGGTTCCCGCATTTGCTAATGCGCCGATTGTTGCCGTCACTGTCCGGGTGCCCGCATCAAATGCAATCAGATTCGTGTCGCCGTCAACATCACCTGCACTAAAATCGACCCCTACCGGAAGTTGGTCGGTCACTTGGACACCGACTGCGTCATCGGGCCCATCATTGGTCACCGTAATCGTATAGGTCAGCTGATTACCGGCATTCACAGGATCGGGCGAGTCTGATTTCACAATCGTGATGTCAGTCTCAATCAGATCTAGGAACTCGTCGTCTGAGTTATCTGTTGGATCTGCATCAACTTCGGTACCACTGACTGTCGCCGTGTTGGTGATATCAGCTGTCTGATTTGTTCCAATACTGGCGACCAATTGGAAGTTTGCTGCACCCGACGCTGGAACCGTCCCGAGATCAACAGTTACTGTCGAACCGGCGACATTGGGTGTAAATGCGCCTGATGAATTCTGAATGCCTGCAAACGTTAAGCCTGCGGGAAGAATGTCTTGCACTTGGACATTGGTTGCATCCAAAGGCCCGACATTCTGCACCACAATGTCAAACACAGCAGTCCCGCCGGCAATGATGCTGGAACTGGCCACGTCAAGTGACTTGGTTATCGACAGGTCAATCTCCGGGACAAATCCGAGATCGAGAGTCGTGTTGGTGTTCGAATCGGAATCATCGTCATCGATCGGTTCAGCATTGGATACCAAAGAGATCGTTCCCGTGATGACAGCACCGCTAACATCGGCGGTCCCGTTATCGTCATCATCGACATCGTCGTCTGGATCGGACGCTGGATCATTTCCTGTGCTGCTGGAAAAACCAAACAGTGGAGCCCCAAGTTGAAACTCTGTGGCCGGAATCACAACTGCATAATGACCGGGTTCCAAGTTCGCGAAGCTGTATGCCCCATTCGCACCACTCGTGGTTGTTGCCAGTGGTACACTCGTTGCAACATCAACCACATCGTTCGCACCTGCAAGTTGATGCAACTCCACCACGACACCAGTAACCCCGGGCTCGGCTCCTTCCCTGAGGCCATTATTCTGGTTCGCTGCAGAGTTATCTAAGAAAATCTCACCACCAAGGGTGAGCGGTGATAGGTTTGCGTAGTTTGCGGTGACGACATCTGGCCGAATGGTTTCGACAATTTCCACGAACACATCATTGTTCGTGGAGAGTGCGACAGTCGCTTCAATCGCACCCACATCGTTGAAGTTCGCACCGGCTCCTGTCGCGACGGAAAAACTGGAGAACGGAACAAACGTTTCAATGACGCTGGAAGGATCTTGCGGAATCACGATTGTCGTGGTGGATGAATTACCAGCGTCGGTGTAAATCGTGATGTCGAGTGTGTCGCCCAGCGCTTGTGATCTCGTCATCACAATCAGCCCGGAATTCGCTTCAACCGGATCCGCTGCCGATCCGCCCGCAAAGGACTCGTTCCCCAATCCGACCGGATCAAGAGCTAGCGTACCATCCGGCCCGTCATATTGAATCAGAATAGTCCCGCTTGCAGCGCCCAAGGCACCAATCGACAGCGTACCCGTACCGCCATCCGCAAAGGCGGTCACCTGACCACCAGCGGTTGCGTTGGTTACCTGGAAACCACGCTCACCACCGATCGCTTCCGTCGCCGTTGTCGAATCATCCACCGTCGAACTAGCGTTCGCGGTCACCGTTTGCGTCGTCGACGAAAAATCATCAATCAACACAGCCTGCACACCCGTCTCGTTCGTCACCTCAACTGTCACCGACGCTGGTGTAGTCAGTTGGGGAACAGCTTGCTGTGTTAAGAAGTAGGTTCCAACCGTCAAACCGTCGAAACGATAGTTGCCGTCAAGATCAGTGGTCAGGGTTCCGACGAGCAGATCCGATCCCGAATCGAATGAACCGTTCGTGTTGGTATCCTCGAACAGCTGAACTTCAATCCCGGTCGCGCCAGGTGTTCCGGGTGCAACCAAGTCACCCAACGCGTCAACCAGTACCGGCGTGTCGCCGACGGAGGAGCCATCATTGGCCTGATCGACAAAGGCGACGCCCGCGATGGC
>JARGNK010000071.1:0-29524 GCA_029213145.1 Rubripirellula sp.
AGGAAACCATTGGAAGTATGGCGATGTTGCCGAATGGGTGCGGACACTCGATCATCGCATCAAGAAACTCGACATCAAAGGATTCTCGCGCGGCGGGAACAAGTTCACTAAGATCACCGAGGGTGATATTGACTGGCCGTCAGTCGAAAAGGCACTGCGAGATATCAAGTTCACTGGCTGGCTCGCCGCGGAAGTGGCTGGTGGTGAACTCGAACGACTGAAGGAAGTTGCCGATCACATGGAAGAAGCACTTCATTGCAGCAAGAGTATTGCCGGGTGACAGAATCCTCCTGTCACATCTCGGTCATGCCGGCCGAGATTGTTCAATGGGTCACGGAAATCGATCCCCGGCTGATCATTGATGGCACCTTCGGTGGAGGTGGTCACACGCGCTGCCTGCTCGATGCCATTGACCCGAAATCATCCAACGGCTTGAACATCATCGCGCTGGATCGCGACCCAGCCGTTAGCGAGCGAGAGGAATCAGCGGGACAAGACCCTCGCATTCATCTCTTTCTCGGCAGCTACGAAGCGGCCCCCAAAGCTTTGGCCGCGATGGAGAGAGAAAAAGCGGATGCAATGATCTTGGATCTCGGCTTGTCCAGCGATCAACTCGCCGATCGCGAACGTGGATTTAGTTTTAACGATCCTGATAGCCCGCTCGACCTGCGATTCGATCCCGAGAATGGACAATCTGCCGCACACTGGCTACTGACCCATCGCGAAGAAGATATTGCCAATACTATCTACGCTTATGGTGAAGAACGATTAAGCCGCCGAATTGCCCGTGAGATTGTGGCAAGACGTCGCCGCGAAGCCACCATCAAAACCGTTGGTGACCTCGTCAGTGTCTGCCGGAAATGCGTCCCGCGGTCAAAGAATCACGATATCCATCCAGCCACCCGAACGTTTCAAGCGCTCCGGATTGCAGTCAACGACGAACTGGGAATCTTGGAACGCACCATAGCGGCGGCACCCAATTGGATCGCACCAGGTGGACGAGTCGCCGTCATCAGTTTTCATTCTCTCGAAGACCGAATCATCAAGAATGCGTTCCGCAACGATGATCGCTGGAATATCCTCACGAAAAAGCCATTGCGACCCACAGCCAGCGAAGTGCAAGAGAACCCCAGAAGCCGAAGCGCAAAGTTGAGGATCGCAGAGAGAGCCAAGTAGGAATTGAACGTCGGTCGTTGTGCAACGATGCGAGCGATACCAATAACCATTGCTCGGATCAGCACAAGCAGCGGTTGCCGGCGACGACTGCCAAGTCGGCATAAGCACCTGAGTGAAATCGCTGCGATCGTGGTTTCAGAAATTAGCTTGCGAGTTAAGTCGGATGCTTTACCCGCCGTAATACCCATCGTAATAGGGAGCGGTTGGATAACCGGTTCCCGGGCCGGCAGGGTAAGGATTAAAAGGCGTTGCTGGCATTAGATTGCCATCGGGTTCTTTCCGCTCGATTGGCCAAGTCCCGTTACCCAGGTAGCCCGGTTCGGTAGGGTAGTGTGGGCGCGGACGACGGTCCACACCGCCCGGATCGTGACCCCGACCTGGCTGGCCAGGATGGTGACCGCCGGGACGTCGATCGGGTCGATACCCGTATCCTGGTCCGTAACCCGGAATCCCCACACCGAGATTGAATCCAGCGTAGGGTGCACCCCAGTTCGGATAGGGTGTGCTGTAAGGCCGAAAAGGGAAACGCCATTCACCGTACGGACGCACAGGATCACCCCATCGCTGCGTGCGATGGTAATTATCCGCCGAGGCACCATAGTTCAACGAACTGCGTGTGTGTGTGAATCCACTGCTGCGGAAGTTCGCCGGCATCGGTGCCGTAGGCGGCGTGATCGCCGCGTATTGCGACACTCGGACGCCTGATTCCGAACTATGCGTGTACGTGCTTGGAAGAGTCAACCAATCCGTCGCGCAAGCGGCAGATGTAAAACAGGTCAGCAACAAGGTCGTGAGGAGAATTCGCATGAATGCCAAGATAGTTCGCGTTTGCTCCCCTGGTTGAAAATCACCTGTATCGTCGGGCATTGTTCACCATTGGACATACTGCAATCACTACAAGCGTCTCAGCCCGTCCTCAGTCATCGGCGTAGGAATCTCCTCATCGATTTGATCGATTCGATCGAGCGTATCCTGATCCAAAACAAGATCCCGCGCCTGCAATGATTCACTCAACTGCTCAACCGAACTCGCCCCAATGATCGTGGACGCGACAAAATCGTGCTGCCGACTCCACGCCACCGCTAACGCCGTGACCGACACACCAATCTGATCAGCGATCTTAATCAACCGATTCGTTGTTTCGAGTGTGCGATCATTGACAAACCGGGCAGCCATTTTCTGTTGACGCTCGTTACCATTCTGAAGATAGCCAGTGAACCTCGCACCATCCGGCGCGCCTTGCTGATACTTGCCCGTCAGCACACCGCCACCGAGTGGAGAATATGGCAACAAGCTAACATTTTCTTTCCGGCAAACTTGCGCGAGCTCACTCTCGCAGCGACGATTGATCAAACTGAAATTGTTTTGCACGGTTTGGTAGCGTTCCACACCACAAACGTCAGCAGCCCACAAGCTTTTCATCAATCCCCAAGAAGTCTCGTTACTGCACCCGATCGCACGAACTTTCCCCTGATCTCGCAATTCGGTCAAAACACCAAGAACTTCTTCGTAAGGCATACCATGATCGGGCCAATGCGTTTGATATAGGTCAATGTAATCGGTATCAAGACGTCGCAACGAATCCTCACACGCAGAGACAATTTGCCGTCGATCAAGCGCGGTTTTGCCATCTCGCACGCAAGGTGTGAACCAACCGTGCGCAGGCCCGGTCACCTTCGTCGCCACCAACACGGTGTGTCGAGGCTTACTTTTCATCCAACGTCCAAAAATCTGTTCGGTGACGCCAACCAATTCAGCCGTGGGCGGGACGGGATACATCTCGGCTGCGTCAAAGAAATCAATACCGCTGTCGAATGCCAAATCACAAATCGCATGCGACAGGGATTCATCGCAAGCCGTTCCGAACGTCATGGTCCCCATGCAGATATCACTTACCACCAAGCCACTTCCACCTAATCGCCGCCGCTCCATTCGAATCGCCTCCTATTGATTCCTACCCCGAAAGATAGCGATGTAAAATCTCACCGAATCTATTAAATGAACACTGGATAAGAATAACATTTCACAAACAACTTTCCCGCCCCCCAAACAGCACGCAGCAACACGCTTGGCACGCGTGGTACGCATAGAAACTCAGATCGCAACGACCGATTCATTCTCACGGTCAAACCGAACCAGCCACCTCGAATCCTCGCCAATGACCAACATTCTTAATGGCCACTTGAATTACGTTCAAAGGTACGGGTGCATTCCCAAGTTGCAAAGAAGTTTCTTGAATCGCCAAACGATTCACAAAACGGAAGCACGATGCCCGCCTCACTGACATCCATGAATCCACCGGCCCCTAACTAAAACACCTAACTAAAACACCTAACTAAAACACCTAACTAAAACACCTAACTAAAACACCGGAATTCAAAACCCCAAAGCACGGCGGGTGACCATTCCCTCCAACCCCAAGGCTCAACACCTTACGGCCACAACAGATCCTGCGGGATACAGCAATAAATCGCGGCAAACGCGACCAATCCTGACTTGCCACGGTTGGCACAATGGTTCAAGTAACAGGCGATCTTGAACTCACACGGCGCTGGCCTGAACATGATGCTGGTTTTACACCGAACAGAAACCTGCCGATCATCAGCGTGACGGTCAAGAATTCAACTGCGAAAGAACCCGGTCTGGATCAGTTTTCCTCAAGGGCGGTCACGGCAAAAACTTTGGTCTCGGTCCGCACGAACAAAACCCCATTGCTGGCAGCGAGCGAAGCGCGACTTGATTCGCCCATTGCGTTCCGACCCAAAATTTCGAACTCGTCCTTCGCTGCAATCACAACAACTTCACCACTGGTATCGATCGACATCAATCGGTCACCGATTGCGATGGGCGAGGAAAAGTAGTTGCCGCCCACTCGTTTCTGCCAAATCTTTTCGCCCGTCGTCAGGTCACAGCAGGTCGCCACCCCGCCATCATTCCACAGGAACAAACGATCACCGAGAATGATTGGCGAGGGCACATGCGGCGCCTGCCGAATCAGGCGATAGGATTCACTCGTTTTGGACGGAAGTTGCGAATCATCCACGGAGATTGCCACCATTTGCCGATCACCAGCGACGGCACCACTGCCGGCAATGACCAGATCCTCGGCAACCACCGGTGAGGCCAAGGCTCGCTGCGATTCTCGACCGAATGGATCGATATGCCAATTGACTTGACCGGTTTCAGCCTGAACACCAATCACACCCTCATAACAATGAACAAAAACGATTTCTTGTTTTCCTGATTTCGTGGTGCGATAGCAAGGCGTTGAATAGCAAGCACGCTTTCCTTCACGTGGAATTTTCCAAACCTCTTTTCCGCTATTGCGATTGACGGCAACCAAAAAGCTTTCCGCTTTGTGATCATGGGCCACCAACACGAGCTCACCAACAACAACCGGGCTAGTTGCACCGCCCTGCCCATGCCCATACGGCCCTAGTTCATATCGCCAAACTTGCTGTCCCTCATGGCTGTAAGCAATTAACGAGGTCTGCTGCTTGGAATGCCACAGTTGGTAAACATGCTCGGCATCTACGGCGGGAGTGCTCGAGGCGAAACTGTTATTCTTGTGCTTTTTGTAGGACTTAAAATCAGCCGGGGCCCGCCATTGCTCCACTCCATCATTGACGCCCAAACAAATCAACGCCCGAATACCCGACTTCTCATCCGCAGCCGTAACAAACAGCCGCTCACCCCAAATGACGGGCGAGGAATGACCGCTCCCAGACAGCGGCGCCACCCAACGATAGTTGGCTTCGGTCCAGGTATTGGGAAGATCGGATGCCGGTGCGACGCCACTGCCATTGGCTCCCCGAAAGCGAGGCCAATTCTCCGCCTGGCAATCATCGTTTCTGACCATCATCGAAACCAACAGAACAACAAGTAACGACACACTTTGATTCGATCGATTCATATTCCTCGGCACCGGAAAAAAGATTCGTAATGGACGCTTGGATTTGGCCTGCAAAACAACGTGCGTTTTCCAACAAAACGACACAAACCCAAAAAAACAACACAAACAGAGCGTTCGCAAAATGAAAAACATCTTGGCGAAGAAACACAGCCGAGTCCAACAAGCACTGGTGTCATATCATTGGTGTCATGTCGCTGGTTCCCTTCGAACAACTATCGTATCAGAACTGCGATCGTGCGCATTGAAGGCACCAATCGGCTAAAGTATTCAATCGCTTGCAGCAAACAAAATCCCCTCACCTGATCGCGAGTATTCCAAAGGTGAATCCCGAAAAGGACCGAAGATGAAACCACAACCAATCTGGTTAGCGGCACGGCGAGTCATGGTGATGCTCGTCATGCTGATGCCCGGCATCCTGACTCTCGGTGGGACCGCCCAGGCCGATTACCCCTACACAGACGCATCACTTCGCCAGCCGAATGTGCCACAGGGAACGGTAAGCAAGTATCGCTGGACCGACAGCAAAATCTACCCGGGAACCGAACGCGACTACTGGATCTACGTCCCCGCGCAGTACGATCCAGAAAAACCTGCATGCGTGATGATCTTTCAAGACGGCCGGGGCTACGTCAATGAGAAAGGGCACAGTCGAGTACCGACGGTGTTTGACAATCTGATTCACCAAGGCGAGATGCCGGTCACGATCGGGATCTTCATCAACCCCGGTGTCGTTCCACCAGCAAAACCAGGAACTGCACCACGAAGTAACCGGAGCTTTGAATATGATTCGCTGGGCGATCGCTACGCAAATTTCCTGATCGACGAAATCTTGCCGGCCGTCAGCGAACAATACAACCTCGTCGACTCCGCCAATGGACGAGCGGTTGCGGGACTCAGTTCCGGCGGGATCTGCGCATTTACGGTTGCCTGGGAACGGCCAGACCACTTCAGTAAAGTCGTCAGCTACATCGGCAGCTTCACAAATATCCGAGGTGGACATATCTATCCAGCACTCATCCGAAAAACAGAAGCGAAACCGATTCGGGTCTTCTTGCAGGAAGGCTCGAATGACCTCGACAACTTACATGGCAATTGGCCAATGGCGAACCAGCAGATGTCAGCAGCCTTGAAATTTGCCGATTATGACCATCGATTTGTGATGGGGGACGGTGGCCACAGTGGTCAACATGGTGGTGCCATCCTGCCCGATATCCTGCGATGGATCTGGCGAGATTACCCCGGTGTCAAACAGGAGACGCAACAATGAAATCGCTCATCACAATCGCAGCACTGATTTTCGTCGCCCCCACGCTGCTTGCCCAAGACATGCCGTTGACGCAAGTCTTGATCAAGGGACAGGAATGGGAGTTGGTTTCCAAGGGCCACCAGTTCACCGATGGCTTGGCAGCCGACACGAAAGGCAATCTCTACTTCACCGATGTCTTAGGTGCAGCCAATATCTACCGCATTGCGCCAGATGGAACCCAGACAACAGTTTACGCTGACGCACCCCGTGTCAGCGGAATGCAATTGGGTCCGGACGGACGTATCTATGCCTGCCAGGGCGGAAGTTTCGGCCGCATCGTTGCGTTTGACCTGCAACAGAAAACGATGGAAGTTTTGGCAGAGGGAGTCAAACCGAATGACTTGGTCGTTACCCGGGAGGGCCATATTTACTTCACCGAAACCCCGAAGCGACAGGTGACGCACATCGCTCCCGGTGGTAAACCCGAGGCAGTTGACGTTTCGAAGAATAAAACCGGCTTGCTGCGTCCCAATGGCATCGCACTTACGCCCGATCAGGGAACCTTATCAGTATCCGATAGCGGCGGTCGCCACACCTGGGTCTTTCGCATCGAATCAAACGGCAAGCTTGCCTATCGCCAGCCCTACATCACGATGCGAACCCCCACGCCAGATCTGCCAAGCAAGGGAGACGGAATGACGATCGATGCGGTCGGTCGATTTTATGTGACCTCCGCAGTTGGCATTCAAATGTTTGACCCCACAGGCAGAATGGGAGGCGTGATTTTGTCGCCAACGAACAAGCCGATCGTCAGTGTCGCGTTTGCTGGACCCGATTTTTCCTACTTGTATGTGGCCTCTGGCGATGAGATTTATCGGCGGCAAACCAAGACACACGGGATCGCGCCCTGAATTGCCCTTCCAGAACAGGCCCAACTTCAACGCGATGCAATACGCCGCGTTAGAAGGACACGCGATGAACACAAGATGACACTGCAAACGCTTTTTTGATTGCCAGCTCACACTTTTGTGATTACCGGCAGTCACTTGGCATCACGCGACTAAAAGCCCAGTTGTGACTCATCAGGACCGGGGGAAGCGTACGCGGGATCCTTTGCTCGGATAATCACGTCACCTTGGTCGTCCACACGGACATCCAGTGGAACAATTGTCACTCCCTGTTCGTTGATCGTCTGCGCGTTCTCGCCCAAGTCTCGTTGGACAATTCCCGTTCGAGATACCGGCGGCACATTCGCGTTAAAGAACGCAGTGCACCACCATTTCCCCGCTTTGTCCTGAAAGGGCGTTCCGTGTCCCAGAAACCGCCCGACGAATTGCCGAGGCCCGTAAGGACCGGTGATGTTGTCAGCGACACAATAATATAAGTTGTACGATCCCTTCCGCCCCTGGTCCGTTGACCAGGCCGTCCCAAAGTGCACGTATTTGCCACCCACCTTGATCATGGTAGCGCCTTCGTGCCCGATATGGCTGATCGGTTTCCCATCGGGTCCGGGACGCGAACCAGCTGGATCAATGCGTGTCGGCTCGGACACGTAACTTGACAAATCTTTCGCGAGTGCCGCAACCATCGTATTTTGCCAAAGCATGTAAACGGTACCGTCGTCATCGGTAAACAGCGAAGGATCGTGTCGCTCACCCATGCCATCGCCCATGGGATGTATCCACGGTCCCGACAAGGACTTTCCTTGGGTCAACGCCAAGCTGCTTTGCCGCCGAGGACAATGCACCAGCGCCCAGCGATCACCCATCCAGTGAACTTCTGGCGCCCAAATCCGTCGCTTTCGAATCACCTTTCCCTGCTGCGACTGCATCGTATCATCAAGCGTAAAAACCACTCCCAGTGATTCCCAGTGGATCAAATCCTTGCTGCGGTAAGCACGAACTTGCTCGCCCACAATGCTATCCACCCCCAGACCAATGTTGTACGGATTTTTGGCTTCACGCGGATCCCCTTCATTCGGCTGAGTGCCAGTCAGGTAGTAATCACCATCGGGGCCAAGCGTTATGTAGGGATCTCGAATCCAACCAGCCTTGATGTAGAGGGCACGATCATGCGCCTTTAAACCAGCGAGAATCGTCTGGGGATCCATGACGGGACCTGGCTGTCGGTTAGATTCCTGCTGAACGAGTGCCGTGTCGGAAAATGGCTTTGTCACCTTCGCCGCCAATGGCTGGAACAATCGCTTGTGCAACTGCGCCAGTTCGTTAGCTGGAATCTTGATCACCCTACGATCGTAAGTCATCAGTCCATTGATCTCGCCCTCAACATCTGTCGTCTGAGTGTACACGCCTGCCGCGATGCCCTGCCGCCGAAGCGTGTCAAGTTTTTCGAGTGATGTGGTATACCGTTGCTTGTACTCAGCTTCATTTTTCGGCAAGCCGCCATAGCCCCAATTGCGTCGATCGCGATCCCACAAATGGCCTTTGACCGGATAACCATGACCACCGAATTCGCCCATGACTTTGATGAAGTCATCGAACCGCTTGCCCGCTCCCATCGAAAATGGAAATTCGGGATGGGGATAACTGTGATGGTCCACGATGTCACCGACCGGCCAAAAATTGCCACCACTGGCAATGTTGACCAACCTCGTCGGGTCTCGCTGGACAGCCCATTTACCAACTGCCATCGTGCGATGCTGCCCCCACGCTTCGTTGAACGGAACCCAGCAAACGATCGACGGATGATTCCCCAACGCATTGATCATCGCATCAAACTCGACCATGAATTGGTCGTGTTGATGGTCCGGCCACTCAGCATCTTTTGGGCCAGGCTGCAAACGCGTCCAAGCGGGTCGTGGGCCACCACTCACTTGGTCCTGCCAAACCATCATGCCCAATCTGTCGCAGTGGTAGTAATATCGACGTGGCTCAACTTTGATGTGTTTGCGAATCATATTGAAACCGGCCGATTTCAACCACTTGATTTCAAATTGAATCGCTTCGTCCGACGGCGGTGTCAATAAACCATCCGGCCACCATCCTTGGTCAAGCGGTCCCCAATGAAAGATCGGTTCGCCATTCAGGGTGAACCGCCAATGACCGTCTGTGTCCTTGAATTTACCAACATCCCGAATTCCCGCGTACGAATTCACGCTATCCAGTAACGTTCCGCCGGCATCTAGGATCTGTACTTCGACGTCGTACAAGTATGGCGACTCGGGCGACCACAACTTTAACCTCTCCGGGGGTATCCGTACGGTTACCTCCTCGACCGCGCCATCTGAAGAATTGGTTTGAACCTCTTGCTCGCCGTCGCGGATCACAACGCGCAAGCTTGCGTGGGATTTCCCACCGTTCACCTGCACACGAACAAGTAATTCACCTTTGGCCGCATTGGGCGTCAGCTGCACATCAGTGAGATGAGTCATCGGAACCGTTTCTAACCAAACGGTCTGCCAGATCCCTGAGACTTGCGTGTACCAAATACCTCTCGGATTGATCGCTTGCTTGCCATTGAGTTGAAACCCTTCAGTTTCGTCCTCGACACGAACCACCAAAACATTCTCTCCCGATTTGACCATCTCGCTGATATCAAATGAAAAAGGAACGTTGCCGCCTTGATGAGTTCCAACCGATCGACCATTCACGAAAACCTGACACCGGTAATCAACGGCTTCGAAGTTCAAAATTTGCCGCTGCTGATCATCCAGTTGGACATGAAATGCACGTCGATACCACAGTGCCTCGTCTGGTTCCAATAACCGGTTCACACCACCAAGCTTGGATTCCAAACAATAAGGCACCAAGATACGACCACTCCAATCACCTGGGATCTGCTGTACATCGATCGATGTGATCGTGTAGTCCCAGTGGCCGTTTAGATTCTGCCATTGCTCTCGCTGTAACTGAGGCCGCGGATATTCAGTCCAGGCGTTGTCGGCTGTGACCGATTCACCCCACTCGGTGATCAGATCTGTCTGAAATGGTTTGCTGTCTCGCTTGGCCGGTGGCAACGCCGGTACGTTCTCAGCGTCAATCAGATGGACATCGATAAACTGACCGCCCACTGTCTGGTTACAGTGAACAGCCATCAGATTACCACCGATCTTGAGAGAGGCACGTTTCGTCTGGGGAATCGGGACAACAACATAGTCCTGCGTAAAACCATTCAGCGTGGCCACCAGTTCACCATTCAAAAAGACTTTGGCCTGCTCATCGTGGTGGACTAACAAAGCTGGTTTTTCAGGAAGTTGCTCTAGCTGAAATCCCTTCCTTAACCAAATGTTCTTGGTACCCCAAGCAGTTGCGACGCGAGACCCTGGCGTTCCGTAAGTCCCGAAGCCACCATTCCCCTCCCTCCAATCGGTCGCATCGAAGGAAGCCCGCTGCCAACCTTCGTCGGGTTGGCTCATGGTGTATCGCCAACTGTCCACGATCTCTTGAGACTCGACTCGCGTCGCCTGCGTCAAAACAAACAAAGCCGCCAGGACATTTGCCAGCCAGCTATCAACACAACGCACGGTCATCAAATTTTCCATCGCCCCAAACTTCCCAAGCAAATTTGAACCACAAACGCAAATGGCAGAATGAAATCTCTACGACGGCCGCAACCTTCCCTAATTCACGGTTAAGAACGACATCACTGAGCGAACACAACAAACATCGGGCACCGACAATACGAACGGTCATCCACGCGAAGAAGCGGGCAAAAACGGGACCGTCGAATCAGCTACCAGCAAAAATAGACCATGCTGCGCTCGCACAGCAAACCGGCAACCCTTACGCGGCTGCCGCCTTGAGCGTTTTCTCGATCAAACGCTTCGTCTTGAGAGTGCCTTCGATCGGATCGACGTCTCGGCCTTCGAATTCAATCGTGATGACACCCGAGTAATCCGAGTCGTAGACAATTTTCAGCATGCGATAGAAATCGGTATTTGCCTCGTTGCCCTGCTCATCGAACCTCAGCGCTTTCGCACAAACAGCCGGCGCGAACGGCAGGCATTTCGTCACGCCTTCGTAGCGATCGTAACGACCGAAGTTATTAAAATCGGGAAGCAACCCAGCATTGGGGCGATCGACTTCATCCATCGCGGCCAGCAGCCAATCGGGATCGCTGGAATTCCCACCGTGCGGTTCAATCACTAATTTGACAGACGTTCCCTTCGCGTAATCACACAATGGTCGCAAGCCAGCGACCGCATTCTGCAAGTTCTTTTTCCGATCGCCGCCACTACGGCAATTCACTCGAATTGCATCACAACCGAGTTGCTGTGCACAATCGACCCACCCTTTATGTTCTTCAATCGACTTACCGCGTTGCTCCGGGTCGGCACTGTCTAACTCATGTTTCGCATCAACGAGTATCAGTACGTTTTTCATCCCCTCATCTGTAGTTCGTTTGACTAATTCGCCAACGTAATCTTTATCCGTGTGACGACCAGCAAACGCTCGACTCCAATACTCGACATGAGTAATCCCGAGCTTCTCCTTCGCCAACGCGGGATAATCAAGATGCTTTAGCTTTCCCGAACCAAGCCAGCGATGAAATGTATATTGCTGGATTCCAATCTGGAATCGGTTCGGGTCGTTCTTATCGTTAGCAAGGGCTAACGGAGCAAGGGTCAGGCTCGCCGAGCCAATCGTTGCGGCACGGACAAATGAGCGGCGGTTCAGTGGGTTCATACCTACAATTATAGCCGCTGGATCAGCACACTGGTACACGAACCAATGCAACAGACCAAACAACAGACCATTACACTGTGATCCATGACACGAGTAAACCTGACCTTCTCGATTCTCCTAATGTGGACAGGGATTTTCCCGTCATTTTCCAACGGCGATCAAAATTCAGCTCGTCCATCAGTGCTATTCATTCTCGCAGACGATCTTGGAATCGGTGATTTGCACTGCTACGGGAACTCGTTAATTGAGACACCGGCGATTGATTCCCTAGCTCGCGACGGTGTTTTACTGACCAATCACTATGCACCGTCCCCTCTGTGCGCACCATCGCGAGCAGGATTTCTGACGGGGCGTTTTAATCATCGCACAGGCGCGGTCGACGTCCCCAGTAATCGCGGACTCGATCGGATCACATTACAAGAGCTTACCTTCGGAGACTACTTTCGCCATGCTGGTTATGCCACTGCGTTAATCGGTAAATGGCACAACGGACTCTACTGCCGCGACTACTTACCGCATCAGCGCGGCTTCGACTTGTTCTTTGGTTTTCCAAACGGTGGCCAAGATTACTACCGATGGAACCTGTTGCGCAACGACACCCCGGTACCACACGACGGCCGCTACCTGACCGATGCATTGAACGACGAAGCGATTAACTTCATTCGCAGACATCGACAGCATCCGTTTGCACTCTTCCTTGCGCACCACGTGCCACACGTTCCGTTTCAAGCCCCACAGGCACTGATTCAAAAATATCGCACACGAATCGGCGGTACGAACAACGAAAACGTTGCCACCATCTACGCGATGATCGAAGCGATGGATCAAGGACTTCAACGAGTCTTTCAGACCCTGAAAGAAGAAGGATTGTGGGACAATACGATCATCGTGTTCACCAGTGACAACGGCGCCAATCTGAAGAAAGTCAATGGAATCACCACCGACCGGTTTCATGGTGGCTTCGCAGGCAATAAAGGAAATGTTCTGGAGCAGGGCATTCGAGTACCCGCGATCATAGCGTGGCCCAAAAAACTGACCGGAGGCCGAACGATTCACACCCCAATCCACGGCTGTGATTGGCTGCCGACCCTGTTTCAGACCACCGGAAAGCAGCCACCAAGCAAGGCCAAAGCTCTAGACGGAACGGATGTCATGCGGCGACTGATGGGAGAGCCGATGCCGGAACTCGAATCACGCACGCTACCGTTTCAAAAAAACCGCTACACGCCGACCGCGTACAGCGACGCTGCGATTCGCCGAGGAAATTGGAAATTGTTCTGGCCTGGTGTCGCCGCAACCATGAAGAAAGACGCAACCAGGGACAACCCCTCCTACCAACGTGGAATCACCGAACCGCACTGGGAAATGCCGCTTGACCGCCAACTCGATCCAGCTCCCCAGTTCACAGCACCAACACCAAAATTATTTGATTTAGCGGCGGATCCAAGCGAAAGCAAAGATGTGTCTCTGCTGCATCCAGAGATCGTGATGCAACTGTCAAACCAATACGACCGGTGGTTTACTGATGTATTCAGCGATTGGCAAAAATCACGACATCAAATCATTGAACATGATGTGCAATACTGGAAACAGCAATAAGCACTGCGGCGGAACACGATTGCTCTGAAGTAAACACCACGACCACCAAACAACCCAGGTTCAGCGATGTCATGCCAAAAGATGACCGCCGAATCCAGAAGTTCGCAAAGCAATCGGATACCGAATCAAACCAGAATCTCAAACGTGAAGTGATTGCAAAACCACCGAACGCAGGAGCCTACGGCTTAGGCTTTGGCTCCCAACGAAAGGTCGTACCGTCAATGACCAATCGCAGTTGGTTTTTCGGCGTCGCCGGTGGCGCGAAAGAATCGGGCGCGCGAGATCGGAGACGCTGCTTCACCGCTTGAAACTTTTGATCCGCTGCGAGATTGTGCCATTCGTGTGGATCAGCACGCACATCGTAAATTTCCTCGGTGCCATCGCTGTAGTGGATCAACCGCCAATCCTGATTGATAATCGCATAACCACCGGGGTCATGATCTGGCAAGAAAACGTCACGATCCTCTGCTGTTGAAGGATCGCCCAGAACTTTCGCCAAGGATTCACCCTCTAGATCCTGCACGGGCTGCAATCGACAGAGATCCACCAGCGTTGGATACATGTCGATCAAACTAACCGTTGTCCCGACACTAGCATCGACGGCGATTCCGGGCCCGGACCAAATCAGAGGAACATTCGACGTACGCTCCCAAAGTGTGTGTTTTCCCCAATCACCTTTTTCACCGTGGTGGTATCCATGATCACTCCACAATACCACGATGGTGTTGTCGGCATGAGGACTGCTACGCAGTGTCTTGAGTACTCGACCAAGCATGGCGTCAGCATAGGAAACACAGGCCAGGTATCCATGAATCGCATCTTCAACCGCATCCATACCGACCAATTTCTCGTGATGCTGTCGTCGCCGATTTTCTTTTTTCTTTCGGATCTTGGCAGGTAGATCCTCTAGGTCATCCAGCTTGTAAGGCGGAGCCTTGATTTGGTCTGCGTCATAAAGATCAAAGTATTTCTGCGGTGCGTAATTGGGGAAATGAGGGGAGTACAATCCAACGGCCAAAAAAAATGGCTTTTGATGCTCTTGCTTTAATACGTCGCACGCGTAGTTCACGCGTTGCGTATCGGCCATCTCCTCTTCGCGCTCATTGGGGATAGCTCCCCACTCTAGAAACAATCCACCGGTAACCTGCTTTCCCCGATTGTAAATACTGGCTGGAAAAGGCTCGGGGAACGGAACATCGCGTTCAGCAACCGCCATCGGCCACGTTTCAATCCGCCACCCCTTTCGCTTCAAGGTTTCATTCCGGACGAAGAAATCATCCCAACCACGGTGATCAAGATAACCTTCACGATGATGAAACAACTTGCCTGCCCCGAACGTCCCATATCCACTACGCTGAAACGCCAGCTGCAACGGAACAAGTTCTGGATGATCGTAGTGATAAACTTCTGTTCCGTAGCAACCGGTTGTTGATGCATACTGCCCGGTAAAAATGGCAGAACGCGATGGTGCGCAATAGACACCCGGGGCGTGCGCCCCTGTGAACAAGACTCCCTGCCGAGCAAGGGAATCCATATTGGGAGTAATGGCCTGGTCATGCCCCATTGCCCCCACCCAATCACATAAATCATCAACCGCAAAGAAGATGACATTCGGACGTGACTCGGCCCACAGGTCGTTGGCAAAGAAAGATATCACAGCGGTGATTACAAGCAGTCGGTTCGTCATCGCGATCCCAGGAAGTTAATCAATTGATTGAGGTAAGTAACCGTTACGAGCAAAGTGATCAATCGTTGTAGATTCGCTGCACGCTTCAACATTCATTGCATGGTGTTCCCCAATCATGTGTGAAACTTGCACGCGATTACTTGCGGCAATAACAATCGGATTTGCCTCGGTTCCTGGCAGAAACCGAAATTGAAATCTACTGCGACACTCTCACCCAGCGATCAAAATCTGGGTGCCGGGCTGCGAGTTTTGAACTGCTCGAATCAACGCATCGCGTGATGCGACCTTTACATTATGCAAAATCGCTTGTTCACCAAGTTCGATGGATTGAACGAGATCGCAAACGGCCAAAATCAATCCGCACCGCAACCACATTTCATCTCCCCTAGACCATGCCACCTTTCGAATCAGGCAAACAGGTCGCATTCTTCGGATCCTGTACCACTGCGACGAAAAAACCCTAGCAGGCCTCTGCTTCCCTTCTGAAAATCGCAAAGAAATCCGATGGATCAGCCAGAGCAGACTGACGCCAACCCGCTTAGCAAATACGATGGCGCTACCGCCCTTAGAATACCAGCTATAACCCCATTTGTGGGTGAGGTCACCTCCGCATGTACGTTCGCGCATCCATCTGTATTCTAGTCGCCTCCATCGCACCCTTTGCGTTTGCCGAAAATCCAGTGGAGCAATTGCTGCTGGCGACCTACAAACTTGACAACGAATCCTCGACGGCCACGGGAACGGTGATCTGTGTTGATTCCGATGCAGCGAATCGACAATGCGTGGTGCTAACCGCAGATCATGTCCTGTCGAAGATGCGTGGCGATGGATGCACGCTAGTTTCTCGCACAGCGGTCGCAGCAGGTTTCCAACGTGAAGAAATCCGCATCCCGATCCGTAGCGAGGGTCGCATGTTATGGAAAAAACATCCTCATTTTGATCTTGCCGTGCTGCCGCTCCCCAAATCGGTCACGATCAACTCGCTACCACTTACCAGCTTGGCGACGGCGGCTCAAATGACCGACGTGCATCCGGGGGACAACGTGCGAATAGCGGTTTTCCCTGAAAGATCGGAAGCAAATGGCGCAGGATTCCCTTTACTCCGGCACGGATCCTTGGCGAGTTTTCCTTTGATCCCAGTTCATCCTCACCCGCGTTTTCTAATCGACACCACGTCTTGGTCGGGCGACAGCGGCGGGCCAGTCATGCATCATTCACTACGTTCTGCCGAGGATGGCCCCCTGATCATCGGTGTCGTCACCGGGATGCGAAGCATAACGGACACGACCAAAGAATCACGATTCGTCGAACGACGCACTCATTATCCTCTGGGAATCACCGAAGCACTTCACGCCACCTTCGCACGCGAAATCATCGATCAACTATGACGCTCGGTGAACAAGCAAATAAGTGGCTTGATGATTTGCCTGGCTGTGCTTGCTAGCTGTGTTTGCTAACTCTGCTTACTCGTTGAAATCAACTTTCACCTGAGTCACTTTGCCGTCCAGAGCATTGGGAGCGTCATAATCACCAGCGGCCGACAAATCATCCAACCCAAGACTCAAACCGTCCTTGGGCTGAACAGGAATCAGGCCTGGTGAACCCGACTCGCCGACAAGCTCTCCGTCGATGGACAAGGTCATCTGCTCAGGTGACAAAGTCACATTGAAATCAAATTCACTTGGCGACTTTTCACTGGCGACGACACGCGTCACTTTGCCATTCACGCGAACGTCGAATGCCAAACGCCCAGCCATCAAATGAATGGCAAATCCATGCTCGCGACCGCCTTGTGCAACGATCACTCCACTCGCAGAGCGTGCTCGGACGTGCCCGGTGATGGTCAACGATCGGTTGGCAATCATGGGTGTCGCCATGGGTGGTTTCGCCGTCGACGCCCTTCTTGAATTCCTCGCGACTGCAGGAGGATATTCAGCCAGAGTTCGTTTCATGGCAGCGATCACTTCCGGTTTTTCCGCTGCCAGATTGCGAGTTTCCAATGGATCGGTTTCGTAATCATAGAGTTCGTACTCAGCCGCCTCGTCTGAATCACCGAAGGACCGCCACTCCACCAAGCGATAGCGTTCGGTACGGATCGCCCTACCAAGTTTTTTCCGAGGATACGCATGATACGCATGATCTCGGACGCGAACCGCTGGATCACCCAAGACCGGGACCAAGCTGACACCGTCCAATGGCTGGGGGACCTGGGGCTTTGGCAACCCGGCCAACTCCGCCAACGTGGGAAACAGGTCGACACTTTCGGCGGGTTGCTTGGTTGATGAACCGGGTTTGGTCACACCAGGTGCCGCAATCACGATCGGGATGCGATTGGCCTGTTCATAATTGGTGTGCTTGGTCCAAATCCCGAGATCCCCCAAATGAAAACCATGATCTCCCCACAGCATGACAATGGTATCGTCGGCGAGTTCCAAGCGATTGAGTTCGTCGATCACCGCCCCGATCTGGGCATCGACAAAACTGGTGCTGGCATAGTAACCGTGAATTAATTTTCGTTTCAAATCCTGACTTAGCGGTTCGTCCTTCGCTGTGGGAACCGGCTTGTAATTACTGATTTCCCCCCCGCGTTTTCCTGCGACCGCCGGCGCATCAGCAGGTAAGTATTCAAACTTCGGCATTGGCAAGGTTTCTGGATCATAGAGTCGCCAATACTTCTCGGGGGCGCTAAACGGAAGGTGCGGGCGTGCAAATCCAGCCACGATGAAAAACGGTGTGTTACTTTCGGAACGTCGCTGCTTGGCTGCCCGCAAACGTTTGATCGTTTCTACCGAAACACGGCCATCGGCATAATCAGTGTCAGCCACGTCCGGGGACTCGAACGCGGCACCGCGTGGTAACGATCGAATTTGATCAAGTTTTTGGTTCGTGAAGTAAGCTTCCTCTCGAGTCAACTTGCCACCGTCGGTACTGACTGGATCCAAATATTCAATCACTTTGTCATGAAAGTGCGGCACGCTGAAGGAATCGGGGTCACCCTGGTTGCCATGCCCAATATGAAAGACCTTGCCGAGTGATTCAGTTCGGTAGCCATAGGACGCAAAGTATTGCGGTATCGTTACGGCATCCGGCATCACCTGCCGTAACTGGCTGTTCAGCCCATACAAACCAGTCGAAGTGGAGTGGGACCCGAGCATCAGAGTGAATCTCGAGGGCGCGCATACTGCTTGGTTGCAATAGGCCAAATCAAACCGCATCCCACTTTCCGCTAACCGGTCGAGGTTCGGCGTCTTGGCGATCCGATCACCATAGCATCCGAGCACTGGCTTTAAATCGTCAACCAAAATGAGCAAGACATTGGGACGCTCTTTCGCAGCGGCATGTGTACCATTAAGGCATAACGCAATCATCGCGAGCAAAATCAAAATGCCAACTGGTGATCGATACGAAATATTCAAGTCGCAACTTCCTGGTGAACCGACAATATGAAGTAAGGCCTCCGCATTTTAAGTCTGAATGCCGCCCGCAAACAACGAGCTTCAGCGTTTGCCGCCCTAGGAATCCACAAAACCAAAGCTGCCCCCCCAACACCTTCGGTATCGAGCCGAGCGGCAGCCGGTTTTTCGATCACGTGACTCCGCCCCTCCTCCCAGACATCCCGGCGAAGACCGTCCGAGAATCTGTATTTCGCCCGCTTCTGGCACTTGCCCAGCGGTCAACATCCCCTGAGACGAACCGCCACACCCCTGAGCACATCGAGGCAAATCAACCACCGCTTCTCCGCGACGGCGTGATTTGTTCTGATGAGGACCTGGATGAGCACCCTCATAGCCAAAATTACGAAGCTGCATCTACGAAGGCGAACGACATGAAAGCACTGGTCAAACGAAAGAGCGAGCCAGGGCTCTGGTTAGAAGAAGTGCCGAAACCCACGATCGGCATCAATGATGTCTTGATACGAGTTGATCGCACGGGCATTTGCGGTACCGACGTCCACATCTACAAGTGGGACGCCTGGGCGGCCAAGACAATTCCTGTGCCGATGGTCGTCGGCCACGAGTTCGTAGGCGAAATTGTTGAAACGGGCTCGAACGTTTCCGATTTTGAACCAGGCCAAATCGTCAGTGGTGAAGGGCATGTCGTCTGCGGACGATGCCGTAACTGCTGGGCCGGACGACGCCACCTATGCGCAGACACCAAAGGGGTCGGTGTGAACCGACCCGGGGCTTTTGCCGAATACGTCGCGCTGCCGATGACGAACGTTTGGCACCATGACCCAGCGATCGATCGCGATATTGCTGCGATCTTTGATCCGTTTGGGAATGCCGTTCATACAGCCCTTTCTTTCCCAGTGCTCGGCGAAGATATCCTCGTCACCGGAGCGGGCCCGATTGGCTGCATGGCTGCTGCGGTTGCCAAGCACGCGGCGGCCCGGCATGTCGTCGTCACCGACGTGAATCCATGGCGACTTGAACTCGCCAAGAAAATGGGGGCCACACGCACTGTCGATGTCCGTTCCGAAAATCTCTCCGACGTGCAACGAGAACTTGGTATGGAAGAAGGCTTCGACGTCGGATTGGAAATGTCCGGGAATCCTGATGCTTTCCGCGACATGATCCGCCAAATGAATCACGGCGGCAAAATCGCCATGCTCGGAATCCCCACCGAAACCCTCGCGATCGACTGGAACGATGTTGTTTTTAACATGTTAACGATCAAAGGAATTTACGGACGTGAGATGTATGAGACGTGGTACAAAATGACGGTCATGCTACAAAGTGGCTTGGACATTTCAGCTATCATTACGGACCGCTTTCACTTCTCTGATTTCCAACAGGGATTTGACGTGATGTTGTCGGGACAATCAGGAAAAGTCATTCTGAACTGGCAGTCCTAAGAGAACTCACAACGACTGCACGTTAGCGTGAGCAAGACATTCCAACCAAAGAAGCTCAAATATGTACGGTGATTTCCAGCATCACATCACTCAACAAATCGAAGAGATCCGTAGCAATGGACTTTACAAGTCCGAGCGGGTGATTGAATCACCGCAGGACATGCGGATTCAAGTAGGCCCTGGTGCACCGGTTTTGAATTTGTGTGCGAACAATTACCTGGGACTGTCCGACGATCCCTCAATCGTCAAAGCAGCTCATGATGGACTGGACCGTTGGGGATATGGCCTGTCGTCGGTTCGGTTTATCTGTGGTACTCAGGGCATCCACAAGCAACTGGAACAACAGATCAGTGAATTCCTCGGCACGGAGGACACGATCCTGTACACCTCTTGCTTCGACGCAAATGGCGGTTTGTTTGAAACCTTACTGACCGCCGAGGATGCGGTCATATCTGATGAATTGAATCATGCTTCCATTATCGATGGCATTCGCCTATGCAAGGCACAGCGTCACCGCTACCGCAATAACAACCTGGAAGACTTGGAATCAAAACTCCAGGAATCCAGCTCAGCACGGTTTCGGATGATCGCAACCGACGGAGTCTTTTCAATGGACGGCGTGATCGCAGACCTGCGTGGCATTTGTGATCTGGCCGATAAACACAATGCGTTAGTAACCGTTGATGATTCGCATGCGGTCGGCTTCATGGGAAAACATGGACGGGGAACCCACGAGCATCACGATGTGATGGACCGCGTCGACATCATCACCGGTACGCTCGGCAAGGCACTCGGTGGGGCAAGTGGAGGATACACCAGCGGTCGGCGTGAGATCATTCAATTGCTTCGGCAACGCAGCCGCCCTTACTTATTTTCAAATTCAGTCGCTCCACCGATTGTCGCCGCTTCGGTCCGCGCGTTGGAAATGCTGACCGCATCAACCGACCTGCGTGATCGACTAGAATCCAACACGCGGTTCTTCCGAGAACAAATGGCGACGTCTGGCTTTGAAATCATCCCCGGCGAACATCCGATCGTTCCAATCATGCTTGGCGATGCGGCACTCGCGGCAAAGATGGCCGATCTGCTCTTGACCAAGGGTGTTTATGTGATCGGGTTCTCCTACCCCGTTGTCCCCAAGGGTAAAGCTCGGATACGGACACAGATATCAGCCGCGCACACCAAAGAAGACCTTGCGTTCGCCGTGGAGAAATTCTGCGAAGCCAAAAGCGAGCTCGGTATCTAATCACCTGGCGAAAGAACACCTTTGCTAACGCCGGCGAAGCCCGCGGTTGAGCCATTGATCGTCGTGTGAGCATTTTCCGTGTGAGGATTGATCACACGGTGGTTACGACCTGCGACTGGGAACGCTGACCGTCGTATGCGGTAACGATCACATCGATTCCCTGCTTGATTCCGACCAGCGCGGTCTTCGTCAATCTCCCATCCGCACCGCTCCTCGTACCGCGAATCGGCTCTCCCTCCGTTGACACGACACGGATATCAGCATTCGGCAACGTGTTGATCTCCGGCAGGTAGCTGGACGGTGTCCGGCCTGTCCCGGAAGCCGCAGTTCTCAGAAATCCACCGCCGCGTGGTTGCTCGCTGGGTGGATCCACTAAGTTTCGAACACGCAAATCGATTGTCGGATCAACCTGCCGGGGATCGAAGGCCATCTCAAGGAAGTTCCAGTAAAACGGAGCACCCGAGTCATGCTTGTTCAAATCGGGGTCCGCATGCGTCTTGTGATAGAGCGCGGTAACTTCTAATGGCCGACCATCATAATCCTGCATCTCACGGCCAAAGCCGCTAATCACGGAACGACCGCCACTCCGACCGATCGGCCCAAAACTACATTCGATCACGCCGTGTTCCTTGTTTTTCATGATGCATCCGTTGTGCACATCGCCATAAACGGAAACGATCCCATCACGCGAGCCAAGTAATTCGAGTACGCGGTCGGCGCCAGCTGCCACCCACCCCGCGTAATCAGCCGCCACTCGATCACGCTGCGGAAAGTCCTCGTCGGTTTTGCTGTAAGCTTTACCACCGGTCCAAACGGTGTGCATTCCATTGATGCCCGTCAGGCAAATGAGTCGCGAAGCATCTGTCTTGACCAGCTGTTGCAGCCAGGCAAACTGCTCCTCACCCAATAGACTTCGAGTCGGGTCGGCGCGATCGTACAATTCACGCTGATGCCCCCACCCCTCGTCATCCCACATCGCGGTGTCTTGGCTCGATCGCCATAACCGCGAATCCAAGATCACGAAGGTAAAGTCGCGGTTGGGCATTTTCCAAGCACGCCATTTCTTCGGATTGGCCAAGGGATCAACTTCTTCGTCACCGGTGATCAAGTGCTGCACGATCTGGAAGTTACGACGCATGTAATCACGGTCTTGACCAAGCCCATCTTTCAGCCGAATCACAATCTGCTCGGGACCCTTCACATCGTCCATGCCGTAATCATGATCGCCAGGATTGATCACATTCCAGTGCCGCATCATCTGCCATCGAGTGGTTGGTCCGGCAATCGATGCAATCACGGTTTTGTAGGCATCATCCGTACTTGGCGGATACAAAACCAATTCCATGTACCAAACATCATCCTCCCAACACATCACCTGAAAACCGTAGTCATCCAGATGCTTGTAAGCCTCAACAGTTGGCTGATCACGAAATTGCCATTGATCACCGCCCCCTAAAATCTTCCAACCTTGCTCGGTGCGTTGTTGCAATCCACTGGTGAGCGCGTGACAACTCAACCCACAAATTTTGTAGGGAGCTTGTAGTTGTGGCAATCGTCCAACATAGTTCCCCGACTCGGGCACATCACCCACGTATCCAGTCCCAGCACCAGTCCCAGTCCCAGTCCCGGCACCAGCACCAGTCCCAGCACCGGCACGATCACCTGCGATTCTCGGATCGCTCGTCACGTCCCGGCCATCTTTCCAAACGGTATAGAAAAGCGTTTTGGAGGCCGGGTTCGCAGGCAAGGTCACATCGATCGTCGCAGTATTTCGGCGCCACTCATGGTTCACAATGTCCGCAACTCCGGCCACTTCAACTTGCTGCCAGCCACCCTTGGGATTTGGCGAATCAGCGACTCGCAACTCGACCCGTTCGCCATCAGAGGCGAATAGCCCGACGAAACGGACTTTCCATTGCCCCTGATCTTCGTGGAGCGTGTCACCCAGTGGATAACACGTATAGCAATCAACCTCTGCGATTCGCAGCGGTTGGTTGGAACCGGGATCGACATTGAATGATGGAACCGAAAAATCAGTCACCCCACGCCCAACAAGACCGACATAACCTTCTGCACTACGATTACCAACCGATTCTGAAATCGAAATTTCCTGTCCACCGGGCGTGACCAAGTTCGCAGTCAATTGAGTGTAGGTCTCACCAGTATTTTTCTCGCGCAGTTCAGCGACAAGCGAAATCTCGACAACGTCTCCCTCCTCCAGAACGGGTGCATCGACCCATTTGGACGGACGACCTCCCTTGGACGACTTCCGCAGAAAACCAAACTTCCCATCATCCCGCCACGTGACAAAAGTTGCGTTGCGCACTTTGTCATAGCTCTCAAACAGATTCTTGGATCCAAATGCGATCCCCATCAGTCCGTATCCGGGTTGAAACATCTGCCAAGTTTCAGAATCGCCTTCTCGCCGAACATCTACGTTGCCGTGGTAAACGAATTGGGCCGTAATCGACCACTCATCGGCAAGCTTCCATTCTTTGCGATACAACACACCGGCCGGTAACGATGGATCGTACTCCATCGGCATGACCCCATCATTTTTCTGATGGGTTTCATAGTGATAGGGGAACCCAGTCTTACGTGCCCGATCGCCATAGTTCTTGATGCGACGGCGTAGCAGTCCATCTTTGACTTGCCAGAAACCAGGATTGAAAGTCTCCCAGCCGGATCCATGATAAAGCGAATCAGGAAGGGCGGTTGTCACCGTTTGCGCAGCAACTGGTTTCGTCAACGCTGAACCCGCAACCGAGGCAGCCACCATCGCACCGCTGCTGAGTTGAATGAATTTGCGACGATCCAACTCGTTCATGTCATTCTTATTCGTCATAGCAAAACCATTCTTTCCAAACGAAATGTTGATCAACGCTGGCATTGAACGCCAAACAAGGCGATATGAATACGCTTCATAGCAACTGGCGGTAGGTTTTAAAACAAAAAACCGAATGACGAGCGATTCACTCTCACGCTCCGATGAGTCGTGACTCAGAATGCCGTGAAAACACCGCCAACGTTACTTCGATTTTCGTTGCTTCTGTTTGGGAGGCGACGTCACATCTTTGCCGCTTTTCCAGAGCACAATCTGGTCGATATCATTCGATGATGCCGCTCCTTCGGTGCTGCGGCCTCGGACAACATCCTCTTGCAACAAGGTCAGCAGCTTGTTCGCAATTTCCGGCTTCTGTTCATAGAGGTTTGTTTGTTCGCCGATATCTGAGCTCATGTCGTAGAGCTGAGCTGGTGGTGAACCTTCGGCAGCCGCGTTTTCTTTGGGCGAGGTCCAACCGCCCGAGGCTCGGGCAAGCAACAATTTCCAGTTCCCTTGCCGGTACGCGAAATGCCCGCTGATCGAGTGATGAATGACGCCATTCCGTGTCGATTCGATCTCGTCCCCGGAAAGTGCAGGCAAGAAGCTCACGCTGTCTTCCGCACTTGCCTTCGGCAGTTCCGCATCGGCGATTTGAGCGACTGTCGCGAACAAGTCCGTCAGGCAAATCAATTGATCACAGCGGCTACCAGGCAGAACGTTTCCTGGCCAACGCACGATAAATGGAATGCGATGTCCTCCATCCCAAAGATCAGCCTTGGATCCACGAAGCTGCCCACTGACGCGATGCCCTTGGTTCCGCAACTTGTCGATCCCAGCTGCCTTGGAACAGCCGTTGTCGCTGGTAAAAATCAACAAGGTGTTGTCGGCTTGCCCGTTCCGTTTTAGAGCGGCCGAAATCTCGCCCAGAACATTATCGGTTTGCATGACGAAGTCACCGTAATCACCGAACCCACTTTTCCCCTTCCACTCAGGCGTGGGAACGATCGGCGTGTGAGGCGAACCGAGCGGGACATATAGAAAAAAGGGTGTGTCATTCCCAGCTCGCGAATCTAAATATTCGACCGACTTGCGCGTCAAGCGAGGCAACATATTGATTACCTCGTCGTGGGCGATCACTTGGTCATTTTCGATCACAGCCTCCATGTTACGCGCGTGATGGAAACCGTGATAATAATCGAATCCTCGATTGACTGGACCATCGGGAATCCTTGCACCGACCGGTGGCGTCTTGTGTTCCTTGGCCTGATAAGCATTCCCACTGACGGGATCGAGATACTGAAAATCGAGATGCCACTTTCCAACCGCAGCCGTATGGTAACCCTGAGATTTCAAAAAGCTGGCGACCGTCGGACGCTTGGCATCAATCAAACTAGGTGCAAAACCAGTCACCACACCCCGCTGCAAACGGGTCCGCCAACTGTAGCGTCCTGTCATGATCCCGTAGCGAGTCGGCGTGCAAACGGAAGACCCTGAATGGGCATCTGTAAAAACCATCCCCTCCGACGCGAGCCGATCTGCGTTAGGGGTCGGAATTTTACTGGTTTCAGGCGTTAAAAATTGAATGTCGCCGTAACCGAGATCATCACAGATGATGTACACGACATTCGGTTTTTCGGCCGCGGTGACCGCGCTAATGTCGGCAAAAAAAACCGACAGCATCGGGGTGAAAAAAAGCAACAAACCAACCCATGCATTTTCACGCATCACATTACCCTCGGTCAAAATGAATGACGAAACGGTCTACCCCAACTGCGTCGGCGATGCTCATCGGTGGCACGATCACACCCATTTCCGACCGTGGCAAAAATAGACCGAGCAACTCGCATCGGAAACAAAAACTTAAGATCCGAGCCTCGCCAACAACAGTCATGCCACCGCCGCTCAACGTTTGCGGAGTGGCGTTTTCAGCAATGACTCTAACTTTTCCTGATCGGCTTTTCCATCAAGCCAGCCAATTGAGACGAGAAAAGCATCCATTTTGAGAACCGTATCCAAAAACGCTTCTTGATTCTTTCTTTCATTGAAGAAACCATGCGGCTGCTCATCGTATATCCAGAGCTCAGAGCGAATGCCAGCGGCTTTCAGGTCAGCATCAAATTTCTCCGCTGTACCTACAGGGACCAACGAATCATTGGATCCCAAAAACACGATCGTTGGTGGATCATCTGGACTGATGTTGTGTGCTGGGGAAATCGCTGGGAACCACGGTTTCGCGCGATCGTGCCCGTAACCCGTTGGTCCGTTGTCATAAACAGGGTTGAAGAGCAACAAGGCATTTGATTTAAAACTGGTCTTGGAACCACTTTCAACAGGATCATCTAACCCCTCACAGACCCCAGTCGCCGCGGCCACATGACCACCCGCGGAACCGCCACCAGCGGCAATCCGAGCGGGATCAACACCCAACCTTTGAGCATTGGATCGCACCCACCTGATGGCCGACTTACCATCCGCGACACAAGCATCTGGATTGGTTTTTTGTCGTGACTTGACCCGATAATCAGCCACAAAAGCAACCATCCCACGAGAGGCCAGATAGGTCGCATGCTGTTCAAACTGGGTCACCGTTCCCCCATTCCAACCCCCACCAAAAAAAAACACCACCGCAGGGCGTGGCTTCTTGGCAGAATTGCCCCTGACCGCTGCAGGCGGGTCGAAACGATAAATCCACAGATCATCCCCAGAAGCCGTCTTGTAAACCTCCGCCGTCGCGGCACCTTGGAAGTCATGTTTCACCGTCTTTGCAGCCACGGGACCAGCAAAACACGCAGCCATCCAGATCATGGGAAAAATCGATTTCATGATTTTCATCTCAAGCATACCGTCAGGGTGGAGTTGAAATCCTTACTTCTTCACACGCTAGCAAGCTCTGACAACTGTCTTGATCAGGCAGTCTTCCCGCACAGGCAGTCTTCCCGCACGGGCAGTCCTCCTACGCAGACAGCCGTCCCGCACAGATACACTGTGCTGTGACTCAATTTGCACGCATCACTTGGCAAACGTGCTTTGGATCAAAACGTACAACTTCCCCTCGTTATCGGAGGGGTCAACATCAAACATCCGCAGGAACAGCCGACCAGTTTTGCGGGCCGTAAAATCCTTGCCATTCTCTAGGATGAAGGGATTTGCCTCGGTCAATTCCGCTTGGTTGCTGGCAATCACACCGATCAAAGTACCGAGTTTAATACGGTTGTCCCTGGGACGCATTTCGTTGGGGATTTCGATTCCCTTTGGCCCCGTCTCATAGACAACTTTCCAAGTCCCTTTGATTTCGGTGTGGACCGGCATTCCTTGTTGCAGTACCACCCCGGTGTCTTGCCATAACTTGTTGGCTTCTACGTTGACCAGTTTGCGATCGCTGTACCGCTGACTGCCAAGAACGCGACTGAGTCCGTCTTCGGCGGCACCATACTTGGGTACCAGGCGGACCATCGCTTCGTAAACCTCACGGGCCTTATCCAGCTGTTTCTTCCGTTCGTACTCGACCGCCAATCGTTCCGCCTTGGCGATGAATTCTTTGTGCAGGGTCAGCAACTGCGGATCCGATGGCAATTGCGGTTGGTTCTCCGCCATCTCCTTCGCTTTCTGTTGCATTTGCTGCTGGCGACGGCGAGCAGCAGCAGCGGCAGAGGACTGCGCTGACGCGAATTCGACCGAAATAAGCAAGAACACGAACAGGCAAAGAAACGATCGGAACATCAATCAACCCAGCTAAGAGTATTGTTTGGAACAGGCCAATTTACGGCGACCGAAAAACCGTTGGCAAGCCGTATTCTACACCAACCGGAACTAATTACATTCGCGTCGCGGTAAATCGAATTCGATAAGTCCTCGAAGGGTCAACAGTGCGAGGATTCGGCACCAAAATAAAATCATCAGCCACCACGGGGCTTAGTTCCTCACCCTCGACGATCTGCACATCACCGATTCGATGATCGAGCAATTGCACAATGGGCCGCCACCCTCGCTGGGCTCCATTCGTATTCACTGGTTTGAAGGAATCGCCCCCCCGCTTCGGGACGACGGTCAACGTATAGAGATTGTCCTCAACGGTAAGCTGCTGATCATACGCGTTCGGCATCGCCGCCATGCGTGCCTCCCATGCCGGGTCACCATAAAACGCAACAGTATCTCGGTCCCAGAGCAGACCACGGCAATCAGCTGCACTCAGGCCGAGTGACTTCCCCGCTACATTGGGCTGACGGGCGGGAAGGTTCATTTCGCCAACCTTCAAATCAACGGAAACGACGTCGTCAAAATACGTGTCAAGCCGGTGAATCAACGCGTGTTGATTGGAATGAAATGCTTCGGTCAATGAGTAACGACCTGGTTGCTCAACAAAATAGTCAAGCACTCCCCAACCGCTGTAGCCGTACCAAGTCACCACGGTGTAGCCAATCATTTGCCGTACACCAAGATCATTCATCCAAGCTAGTGCCATCGCATCGGGACCATTGATGTGGCCCATCAAGCAGTTACCGATTGGCAAATAGACTTTGGCGTTACTGGATTGAATTCGAAATCGATCACCATTCGTGGGCACGCCAAACATTTTCCCACCCTCGGATTGAAAATGACCATTCCGGTACCGAAAGCCAATCTGCCAGCCTCGTTCGGTCGCATGCCCTGACGTCACAAACAAATCCGCAGTGTCTTGCGTCAAGGTATCAGCGAGCGCCCGGGTCGTATCGCCAGGACCACGGAATTGCTCAATCTCGCCATCGCTTTGTTTGCGAACGGCCTTGTACTGCACCAACTCGTCATACCACATACCTTCGCGGCACATTTCAAGAGCGAGCTCCGTCCCCGATGCAACTCGATCGACCGCCAACGGCTCTCCCTGCTTCGCAATCTGCAATGCATTGGCAGCGTCGAAACCGGTAAGAATCCCCCACAGCGTATCGGTGTATGGGTCCTCATCGAATCGGCGGGTCATGCGATGAACATCAGCAACAAATTGCCGATTCGCCTCGGCCGACGTCGCCACGTAGCAGGTGAAACGAGGATGCGTTTTCTGCAACGCCGATAGCGATTCTTCCACCTGGTCATCCCAGGTGACCACAGCGGCACCCACGTGCTTCTCCTTTAGAGCCGATACCACTTGCGCCCATTCTGGATCGCCAAGAGTGCTCGAGGAGACGACAATTGCATAATGGTCAGCACCTGCAACCTCCGCAGACCAGAACACAAGTCCAAGCATCAAAACCAAACCCAGTTTCATCCTTCGTCCCTTTTACTTTCACTGTTCTCGCAGAATCTGTTCTCGCAGAATCTGTTCTCGCAGAATCTGTTCTCGCAGAATCTGTTCTCGC
>JARGNK010000071.1:29624-35930 GCA_029213145.1 Rubripirellula sp.
AGAATCACCGGAAAGCAGGTGGCCCCACGTCCGTTAAAACGGGTGATCCGCCCAACGCGGTCGTGGTTCCGGCAATCGTCAACCGCAACAGGATACCACAAGTGCAGAAGCTGAATTCGGCGTGAGTCACCCGCTACCCGCCACGCGAATCGCAGCTGGCGAACATCGAGTGTTCAGCCCAAAACCACTGAGACGCACCAAATACGCTTATCGAAGCCGCCAACGGACGGAGCTTCGCAAGCCATCCTCTTCGAATTGCATATTCAAGCGAATGAAATCAATTCGATTCATCAAACCGAACGGCTCGCTAGGATCATAGCCGGGCTGGCGTTGATTGGTGGGCTGACCGTAGTCGTCACTCAGCATTTGAAAATCGGCCCATCGCCACTGATCACTTCCGAGTGGCTTGGGAAAAAAGCCGTACAAACGTTGGTGCTGATTACTGGCATCACTCACGCTTTCCGCACCGGCGAGCATGAAGGGATAAAGCCGTCCCAGCCCTGACATCGCGGCTCGACGATTACCATCGGCTGCCGCCGCAAACAACGCGGGCAGTTGCTGTTCACAGGCGGCAGGATTCGCTTGCAGTTCAGCTCCATTGAGTTCCGCGGGCGAGACACTCACAACTCGGTCCTTGGTGGACCAGGGAATATTCCGGATGACCAGGTGCTTGCCGACGACTTCAACCCCGTAGCGGAGTTTCACCATCCCGACAATGTCCAACGTCCAAACCCATGAATCTTTATCACCAACCTGGTAAAACGAAACGGCGGTATCAAGGAACCCGCCGGTACGGTTGGACGCTCCACCCGCAATCGCCGCCTGTCGCAAATATTGCTTGGTACGAAGTGGCGATTTTGTTTCGACCATAATGCTGCAAGGTCGCGTGAACATCGAAAGCGCCACTGGCAGCATTAGCATTTCATCCCCTCCACCACGCATTGCCTGACCACCGAAGGCGCCGAAGATATCACCACTTCCCCATGCGACGATTGGATCCGCGTCAAAAATGGCAACATGTGCGCCGGGCCCAAAGTCATCCAAGATCGCTGAACTGACGCCCGAGTAACGGGAAAAGAACTCTGCAAATCCGCCCGCGTATTGCTCCCACGCCTTCTCGCTCAGATTCATCGAAAACTGCAAGACGGGTGCTGGATCAACGACTGGGACTGACAGCGTGGTTTGATCGTCTTGATGCGCCAGTACCTCACGCAATCCGTTGTAAATGGAATTGTCGACCAACGGCAAAATGAAGGTTGAAAGCTCAAGTTGATCTGAACCTACTTCGTCAAGCCGAACAGCGATCGGATCATAAAAGCGACGCCAGTATCGCGAATAATTTTCGACGTAAAGTCGATAAGCTTCCGCTTCAGCAGGCGTGACATTCTTGAGTGGCAACTCAGGAAGTGTCCGCATCCGAGGCAACGCCCCGTAATGCTCGCTGCTGACCAGGCCATTCGAGTCGACCGACATTCCCCGCAACGCTAAACGTTTGGGCACTAAACCACTGTCCATCAACTCATTCAAAGACTCGCTCGAGCTCTGCCCATCAAGCCGTGCCATCAAAACGTGTGCGGTCAGCGCTTCCATCTTTGCTTTGGCGATGACGCGTCGACGCTGTCCAATCTTGACACGTGGCCCAACCAAGCGACGCACAAAAGGATCGGAGAAGTAAGCATATAAACGCGTCTCGTCCGTAACCGCCATCTTCGTCAGCATGTAGCGAAATTCATCACTGTCACCAAGACTACCTCGCCCCTCTTGGTCCAATAGTTCAATCGATTGCTCCAGTTCACCACGGTGCGTACTGGCGAATAACAAATCACCCCGCAAGGCAAGGTAAGCTTGCTCGCCTGAGCCAGTTGGAAGCTCCAATACCGATTCTGTCGTTAAATCTGCCGCACCGAGCAACCCAAGCATCCGCCGCAGCAATTCTGGCGAACGCAACCTGGCAACGATGGTCATATCGGTACCATCAATAAAGAACAGATCCGGTGTGAAGATTGCCATTTCACTGGTCAATCCCGAAGCCAGCACCGCGTCGACCCAATCTCGTGTCATCCCCAGTCGGGCAAGGTAACGCGCTTCGAGATTGTAGTTCAGACAGTTTCCGGTCAGCGATGTCCCCATGCTGGCGATGAAAGGTGCTCCTTTATCGAGCAAGGCCGGGATCGATTCCGGTCGCCCGACATACAGAAAGAATCGGTCCGCGGGAACGTACCGCGATAGTTCGAGTTGGCCACCCGCCTGACCATCCAACATCTCCGCAAACGGATGCGATTCCACCTCAACGCCTTTCAGCGAATCAACATCGACGGACTCGGTCTGATCCTCGTCAGCGACAATCAGATTTTGCAATTGCAATGTCTCCTCGATGGCAGCGCGACCACCTAGAATCGAAAACATCGACAAGTTGCGAGCCGCTGCGTTGCGGCGTGCCCCATTATTGGCTTGGCTGGGTTGTCCAATTTGATTCCAAACCTGAAGCACACCTCGACCACCCGCCATCAGATACGGTTGCCATGCCAATCGCCGAACTCGGCTCACCGTTCCATAGATCTCTTCATTGTCAGCTTCAGTCGACTTTGAGATTCCCCATTGAATCACTGCTCTACGGTCAAGGACTTGGTTGTTAACTTCGAGCGATAACGTACCCTCACGTGACTGACTGGATACTAAGACAACCTGATACGGCGTGGTTGGTTGATCAACCGCCTTCCTTTGATCCTTGGTGATGACTGGACGGATCTTTACTTTGTGCTCCTCCATTAACGCTGGGTCGATCTCAAGCCGTTCACACTCGCCATCGGTGTAGAGTACCCAGTGGCGACCGTCTTCGACGAAGGGACGCAACTCAAATGCCAACAATTTCCGATTTGATTTCTTGACCTGCCTGCGAACCTTCGCACCGAGAGGCGTTGTTGGCGAACCTGCCGGTAATGGTTCGAAATCAAATGCGACTCCTGGAATCAAGTGAATGAATGGCCCTTCCGGAGATTGACCACCAATCAGATCTGTGATGTCGCGACTTCGATAATTCGAGGAATCCCAATTCTCCGCGTAGTAACCCCAACGGCGATCACCCTCAAAGTCACTGAAAGTCTTTGGCCCGATTCCGTTGTTCTCCTGGGCGAACTCACGACTCGCCTCATACCCTCGCTGAACCTGCCAACGGCTCGCTTGCACTTGCCGATCTTCCACTGCGGCATACATCCGATTCCCCAATTGCCGCAGGCGAGTGGGTTGAGTCGGGACCAGGTAAAGCTCACGGACTGAAACATCGTTTTCAGGGGAGCAGATTTCCCAAACTCCGTCTGCTGGCAGATCGACCGTGCCAACGTAAGCATGCAATGGCCCATTCGCCAAAGCTGCATGCTTCGGATCCTGGACCTGCTCTGACTTGACCACTGAGACAAACGCATTGAGAGCCACGAATAAAGCGACTCCACGAACAAAGCGAGTCCCAGGCGTCAGGGACAAAGAACGCAGGTAAGTATCGATCACGAGAAACAAGTCCTTTGCACAGCGATAGATCAATCAGAATCGGTTCAATCAGAATCGGGGCACGCGAATCACCATCAAGAGCCCGAACCTTGGTCTGTTATGCGCGATGACCGTCGCGAAACCAAGCGATTTAGGATTTTTTTCTCGGCTTACTGCCAGACTTCCACAATTTTGCCTGCCCCCATCACCACTTTCGATGCCCGAAACACCCGACTTCGCGTTGCAAAAACAGGAGCTTCGCGTTGCTAAAACGGCAACCGGGTGTTGCTGAAACCGGAACCGAGCGCTAGATATCGAGGAGCCCTGGGAGGATATCGAGGAGCCGTGGAAGAAATCGAGTCGCCCGAGAAAACGGGGCCAGCGATGCTCCGGCATTACTATCTCAGGTTTTTCAACATAGATTTGCTGTCGCTTTCCATTGAATGCTCAATCAAGCTTTCAAAAAAAAAAGCAAGGATTCACCGCCCCGCCGCCAATGGCGTCGGCGAGCCAACTGCTTGCGATTATTTAGTGATAAACTGAGCCCCGAGATAGTTCGTTTGCCTTCAAGCTCTCCCGACCCATGAAATCTTTTTGTATCACTGCCTTGGCAATCTGTTTTTGTTGGTCGTCTGGCCTTGGCCCCACTCCGGCATTTGCGGCCGATTGGTTGGTAATTGAGGCAAACCGTCATCACCTCAACACCGTTCCTCAAGCCGAGTGGTCGTGGTTCGCGGATGAAAGCGAAGGCAGCCAATTCCAAACCAAGTTTCAAATTGATGGTGAACCAACCGCCGGAACGCTACTGATACGCCAAGCGGATGTTCGCCTCACATGGAGAGTTTTGGTCAACGGAACGGAAGTTGGCCGCTTGCAACGTGATGAAAACGACCTGATTCAATCACTGTCAGTGCCCGCAAATGCCGTCCGCCAAGGCGAGAACGAACTCGTGATCAAAAGCACAGACAAGACGGCAGACGACATTCAGGTGGGATCGATTCGCTGGTCAGTCGTGCCAGCCGAAACTCTGTTTCATGAAGCGACCGTCAATGTGCACGTCACTGACATTGGCAGCAAGCAATCGCTCCCGTGTCGCTTGACGATCATCGACCAAGACGGATCACTGGTTCCAATTGGTGGTGCTTCCACTGACACGCTGGCAATTCGCACGGGAGTCGTTTATACGTCGACTGGCCACGCGTCCTTTGGCTTAGCAGCAGGCAAGTATCGCATCTACGCAGGCCGAGGCTTCGAATATGGATCTTCCCAGACCAGCATCTCGGTTGAGCCTCGCTCGACTAAGGAGATCTCCCTTTCCATCGGCCGGCAAGTCAACACCGACAATTGGGTTGCATGTGATACGCATGTCCATACCGTGACGCATTCCGGCCACGGTGACGCAACCGTCGCCGAGCGAATGGTGACGTTGGCTGGTGAAGGAATCGAATTACCAATTGCAACAGACCACAATAAGCAAATTAATTACCAGCCCGATGCCGAGCGGCAGAATGTCCGGCAGTTCTTTACACCCGTCATTGGCAACGAAGTCACCACTAACTTTGGTCACTTTAATGCGTTTCCATTCCGTGATGGTGTACCGACTCCAGATCACACCGAGACCGACTGGGACGTTTTATTACCTTCGATCAGGAACACACCTGATGTCGAAGTGGTCATTTTGAATCATGGCCGCGATGTGCATCGCGGCTACCGACCATTTGCGCCGGAAAATTTCAATGCGGCCAGCGGTGACAGCTTGGACAATCGCAAATTCAGTTTCAACGCCATGGAAACACTTAATTCCGGAGCCCAGCAAACCGATCCGCTGGAGCTATTCCACGACTGGATGACGCTAAACAATCGCGGCTGGGTAATCACTCCAATTGGCAGCAGTGATTCACATGATGTCAACCGCTACATCGTCGGCCAGGGCAGAACCTATGTCCGCACCAATGATAAAGATCCCGGCAACATCGATGTCGGAAAAGCCTGCCGCGACATCCGAGATGGACACGTCATCGTCAGTGCTGGATTATTCGTCAATGCGATCGTCGATGATCGGTTTGGACCGGGTGACTTAGTATCAGCGGAAAAATCTGAACTATCCATTCGGTACTCAGTCGATTGCCCAGAATGGATTCATCCGGATCGAGTGACCCTGTTCCAAAATGGCATTCCAATTCGAACCACCGAAATTCAAACAACAGATGACCGCACGGGCACCTGGAAAATTGCTCGTCCAAAACATGATGTGTTTTGGACGGTACTCGCCCTGGGCCCGGGAATCCGACACCCCTCTTGGCCGATCGCACAACCATACCAACCCGATAGTCGCGATTGGACACCCAAGGTCCTCAGTTTTACCGGCGCGATTCGTGTCGATGTGGACGGTGACCAGCAGTTCACCAGCGCTCGCGGCTTGGCTGAAAAACTCTGCGACGATGCAACAGGCGACTTTGCAGCCCTGATCGAATCACTGAAAGACTACGATCAAGCGGTTGCCGTGCAAGCTGCCTCACTGTGGCAATCAGCGCATAGCAACCTGCTGAATGAACCGGCCCGCTCAGCTTGGCAGGCTGCAGAACCGGCCTGCCGCGAGGGCTTCGCTCGCTTTGCGAAAGCTTGGCGCGAATCTCAAATTGCACGAGTTGAAAACCCCTAGCTGCCCCCCTAGATCAATCGATTGAATCAAGCATGAACTTCATTAAGAAAACTCCCCTGGGATCACTCCTCGTTCTCATTTGGTTGCTCCACCCCGCTTGCGCGCAGGACACAAAAACTGCGGACACAAAAACTGCGGACACAAAAACTGCGGATATCAAA
>JARGNK010000072.1 GCA_029213145.1 Rubripirellula sp.
CCCCTCCAATCCCCACGGGTTTTCGCCCTCTGCTTTGCGATTTTCCTGACCTCGGCCCTAAGAGCGGAGACCGCTGACTGGTCGAGATTCCATGGCTTCAATGGGCAAGGAGTCGCTGTAGGAGGCTCGATCCCGTCCTCCTGGACCGATGCGGATTACAAGTGGCGACAAAAACTGGGCTCACGAGACGTAGGATCCCCAATCGTCCACCAGGGGCGAATTTATCATTTGGTATCCCGCCCGGAAACCAAAAAGATCGCTCTCGAATCTCGTGATCTTCACACTGGAAAAGTACGTTGGGTCAAAGAATACGCTCAACCCGAATACCACCTACACAAGCGAAACACCTATGCATCAAGTACGCCTACCGCGGATGAAGACTATGTGTTTGCTTGCTGGGCCGGCCCAACCTCAACCCTGCTGAAATGCTTTGACCACAACGGTACGGAGATTTGGTCGCGAGACTTCGGTTCCTGGTTATCTCAGCACGGCTTTGGCACCTCGCCAAGAATTTTTGGATCAATGGTGCTCCTTTTCAACTCGCAGCAAGCCGAACGCTTAAAAGAGGGACAGAAACCTGGCCAAAGCAGGATGATCGCAGTCGATCGCAAAACGGGCGATACTCTTTGGGAAACGATGCTCGACACAACGCGTTCTTGCTACGGAATACCCGCAATCTACGGGACCGGTGATAACAAACAAATCATCGGCTCCAACACAGGCAACGGGCTGTTCGGCCTCGACGCCAAGACAGGCAAGATGCTCTGGAATGCGAAAGTTCTCGACACGCGTTCCTGCAGTACACCCTTGATTGTCGGTGATGTTGCCATTGGCACAGCCGGCAGTGGAGGAGGAGGAAACCATCTGGTCGGAGTGAAAATTCCCAGCGGCCCAGGTGAACAACCCGAGCAACTTTATCGGATCGACCGCGGCGCCCCGTATGTGCCAACGCCGGCAGTACAAGACGGACGCCTGTACATCATCGACGACAAAGGGATCGCTTCTTGCATCGACGCCACCACCGGTGAAACCGTCTGGGGTCCCAAACGAATCGGTGGCAACTTTGGTGCATCCCCCGTCTTAATTGGTGATAAGTTGCTGATCATCAGCCTGGACGGGAAGGCGACGGTCTTGCGAGCTGGTGATCGATTCGAACAACTCGGCGACATAGATCTTGGCGGTCCCGTAGGCGCCACTCCCGCGTTTGCCGAGGGGCACTTGCTGTTGCGGGTCGATGATGAATTGCGTTGCCTCGGACCACCCGCGATTTAAAAGCCTGAGATTTTATCTCGTTGTGCGTAAGAACGTTGCGCCGTGAAAAATTACGACGTCGCGTCTGCGTGGTCCCCATCACGTGCGATTGAGTGTCCCCTGCGATGATCCGTTACATCTTCACCCTAGCCTGCGTTCTAGCCTCCTCCCTTACATTCGCCGCTGAACCTCTACCGGGGACCAGTTTGCTGCAGGAGGAACGACCGCTCGATGTTGTAATGGTCGAGGGCATTGATCGATTTGCACTCACAGAGCTCGCCCAGTCACGAGAATTGAGAGAGTCGAGGTGGCGACCGGACTACCGCACGCTAGACGCCTACGAAAAATCATTGCTGCCAGCGAGACAGCGTTTCGCCGAAATCATCGGCGTTGTCGACCGCCGAGTTAAACCGACTGGAATTGAACTGATCGGCACAACCGAATCACCTTCCCTCGTGGCCCAATCCAGTCGCTTTACGATTCATGCAGTTCGCTGGCGGGTTCTCCAGGGGGTGACCGCCGAAGGCTTGCTTCTGAAACCAAGCGACAAGCCAATCGCCCGGGTTGTTGCCTTAGGCGATGCCGATTGGACCCCCGAAATGCTCGCCGGATTGCAACCGGGCGCCACTCCATTTGCTGCAGAATTGGCAGCTCAAGGTTGCGAAGTTCTTGTTCCCACCTTGATCAATCGAGATTCAACCTTCAGTGCCAATTCAACGATCGGACGAAAAACGAACTTGACCCATCGGGAGTTTATCTACCGACAAGCTTTTGAAATGGGTCGCCACGTCATTGGTTACGAAGTCCAAAAAGTAGTCGCCGCAGTCGACCAGTTTGAATTAAGAAATCAGTCCATCCCATTGCCAATTGCCGTTGTTGGCGTTAGCGAAGGTGGACTCCTGGCACTCTACAGCGCCGCGATCGACACACGCATCGATGCCGCGATCGTCAGCGGCTATTTTGATGAACGAGAAAGCATCTGGAACGAACCAATCTACCGCAACGTCTGGAATTTGCTGAGCGAATTCGGCGATTCAGAATTAGCCGGGCTGATTGCTCCCCGGTTTCTATTTATCGAAACGAACGCCGCAATTCCCGTCGTCGACGCCCCTCCGACCGGTGACCGAAAGGTTGCAGCCCCTGGCGTGATCCAACGCTTAAAAAAAGCATCCGCAGGGCGTGAAGCTCGGCGTGCGAGTTTACATTGGAGTCGGTTGCGTGCCGAACTCGGTGAACTCGACACCATCAAATCACTGATTCAATCACCCGATGAAACAGAGCCATCACCTCCGCTGCAACCAGAAATTCTCAATCAATGGCTCGGGCAGATCGCGGGCACCGACATCAGAGGTAGCATCGGCTTCACCGACCTTTCTAGCGATGCCCGTGTTGGCTTCTCCCCCCAAGACCGACAGCGACGCCAGGTCCAAGAATTGGTCGATTACACACAGCGAATATTGCAGCTAAGCCACCGCGTTCGCGAGCGACGATTTTCTGCCTTGGATCGCCAATCTGTTGAAAAATGGGCCGCATCTGCAGAACCATTGCGGCAGCAGATCTGGCAACAGTTATTCGGGCAACTGCCAACTCCGACCATGTCCCCTAATCCACGTTCAAGAAAGATCCTGGACACCCCAGATTTCACGGGTTACGAAGTCGTACTGGATGTTTATCCCGAGGTCATCGCAGCCGGAATCTTGTTGCTACCGAAAGGAATGAGGGCTGATGAAAAAAGGCCGGTGGTGGTGTGCCAACACGGCTTGGAAGGACAGCCAATGGACACCATTAGCGGACCTGACTCAAGCGGATACCGCGCCTACAAATCGTTTAGTGCCGAGTTGGTCCGCCGTGGCTTCATTGTTTACGCTCCGCAAAATCCCTATCGCGGCAAAGATGCATTCCGCACATTGCAACGCAAGAGCAACCCGCTGGGCCGCTCATTATTCAGCTACATCATCCCCCAGCACCTCGTAACCTTGCGATGGCTGGCTGATTTACCGAATGTTGATTCGGAACGGATTGCGTTTTACGGCTTGTCGTACGGCGGCAAAACAGCAATGCGTGTTCCTCCGATGCTGCCAACTGGTGGAAACGAACCGGGTTATTGTCTATCCATCTGCAGCGCAGACTTCAACGAATGGGTTGCAAAAAATGCTTCGACCGACGCTCCCTTCAGCTATCTCTGGACCGGCGAGTACGAAATCTTCGAATGGAACATGGGCCATCTCGCCAATTATGCCGAACTCGGCATGTTGATGACACCACGCCCCTTCATGGTGGAACGAGGGCATGATGATGGTGTAGGAATAGACGAATGGGTTGCTTGGGAATACGCAAAAATCCGACGCCACTACAACAAACTGGGAATTGGCGATCGAACAGAAATCGAGTTCTTCAATGGGCCCCACACCATCAACGGGGAAAGAACGTATGAATTTCTCCACAATCACCTGTCGTTCGACAATCAAACTCTCCCCACGGACGAGTAAAGACCATCGCTAACTTGATCTAGCACCGAACCGAAAATCCTCACACTTGCCCAATTCGCTAGTGCCATACGAGCAGGTTGACGCGACAAAAGTGGATTGCCCCAGGCTAACTTCGCGACCGCAGCCAAATCCAACGACTCACCGTCAGCTCAAGACTCGCGTTGCCCGAGGAATCGAATCTCCGATCGCGTTCGTGATGACGATTCACGCTCACCCTGTTTCCTGAACTTCATTTTGGGTCAATGCGTTCAAGATCGGCCCGACTACCTTCGTAGGTCGTACAAAATGCCATGCTGCGTGGATCGGGCGTCTTCCCCCATTTTTCGCAAGCTTGCTGGTAAAGCTCTGGCCACCAGTTGCGATGGTCGGTCAATCCTTGCTCTCGATATTCACGCCAATGACTCAATACTTGCGACCAACACTCGCTGCCGTAGTCAAGTGATTTCTGCAACGACTGATGCCGGGGTACATACCAACGACGACCAATCTGAGCATGCAAAACCTCATCGGCCCAGTCAAAATCCTGAAACAGTTTGGACAGCGGATCGCCACTCTCGGTCGCAACTTCCCATTCGTATCGCTTGCCCGTGCGCGGCATTAAACCTTGCTCGATAAAGAACAGCACACCGTGCCGCTGCCGAGCATCCAATTGAAGATTCAGATTTCGGGACCAGGTAAAATTAATCGGGATTTGCGTCCAATCGATTCCGACGGAAACGAACCCCACCTCTCCCATCATCGCGTGTCGCGCTTCGTCCCATAATTGCCGCGACATTTCCATGTGAAAATCCCACGGTTCTTCCTCACGCAGATCGACCAGGATGCTGGCCATCATCTCCGGGACATCGATTTCCCGCAGACGCTTGTAATACATCATCAGCGTCTTGTCCTGCGAATCGAAAGACTCGTCGTAAAGAAATGCCTCCGGATTGACTCCCGCATTGTAAGGGTCCTGAAACCGCTCATCGCGGGCCGGCTCTTTTTGGTAGCAGGTGGAGACCGACTCCTGCCACCGCGGCGGCATTGCGTTCATCACGGGCTTCGTTCCATCCAAGCCACCCGCCGCAGCAAGGCATTGCCTTAGATGATCAATCCAATCTGCCATTGCATCATGATTCGCTTCATCGACTAATTGGGCAATTGCTCGTTGACCGAACTCCGCCAAGTCCCCCAACTCAAAACCGATTAATCGGGCAACACGGACAGTCGGCGCATCCGCCAGCGGATGCGCATCGGCTTGCAGCCGTCGGCAACTAGAAAGGATTTCATCCAGCAAGAAGTGATAAACACTAACAAGCAATTCGGCGGTCGTCGGAGCAGCTTCGATTTCGTCCATCAAACGCTGCAAAGCTGAGTCAGGAACCTTATCTAATCCCAAAGGTGGTTCCCGCATCTCACCGACTCGACGCCGAATAAGTGAAACTTGTTCGGCACAAAGGTAGGCATGATAACTGAAAGCGGTCTTCAGTTCGTAAATTGGTTCGGCTGTGATCTTTGCCGTCAAGATTTCGTGGACCCGTCGCAGAATATAGTGCAAGCGTTTCAAACGCCCGACGCTTTGCTCCAAACTCCATTCACTTTCTACCGCCCGTTCCATGGAGCAAAGCCCCGCTAGTTCAGGAAGTCCCTGATACGACTTGTACATTGAAGAATCGGTCATGATTTGATCCAGACGTTTTGCAGCTTTCCTGCTTCAGGATACCGGGTTTGATGTGCGACTGCCTGCGGGTCTCGCTAGAAATCCGCCGCTGCAGTGCCTATCATGCGGAAAGCTACAGTTACATCCCGCGGTGAGGTTGAACATGCGTTTGTTGATTTTTTCTTTGGTAATGACCTGTTTGACAACGACTCTTCCGGCGCAGTCAAATTGGCCTGAATATCGTGGACCAAACGGAGACGGACAGGCCCCAGATGCAAACCTACCCGTCGCGATCGACGAAGCCGTCGTCAAATGGCAAACCCCAATCCACGGAAAGGGATGGTCGTCACCGGTGGTCTGGGGTGACCAAATTTGGTTGACCACCGCCACCAAAGATGGCACCAAAATGTACGCGATCTGCGTCGATCGCCAGAGCGGCAAAGTCATCCACGATCTTTTACTGCTGGAAAATGCCGAGCCAGCGTTTTGCCATCCACTCAACAGCTATGCTACACCGACTCCGATTGTCGAAACGGGCCGGGTCTATATCCATTTTGGCAGTTACCTGACAACTTGCCTGGACAGTCAATCCGGTGAAGTCCTCTGGAAACGACTCGATCTGGAATGCGACCATCATCGCGGTCCCGCATCGTCGCCGATCCTGCACGACGGAAAATTGTTTGTTGCCTACGATGGCTTCGATGTCCAATACGTTGTTGCACTCGACAAAAATACTGGCGAAACCGTTTGGAAACAAAATCGCAATATCGAATACGGCACCGACAATGGTGATCGCATGAAGGCGTATTGCACAGCGCATGTGATCGATGTTGATGGCAAGCCCCAGCTGATCTGCCCGAGTGCCGCCGCAACCGTCGCCTACAATCCGGCTGATGGAAAAACATTATGGAAGGTTTATCACCAGGGAATGAATGCATCGGCGAGACCACTTTACGGACAAGGCCTCGTCTTCATCACCAACGGAATGGGATCAATGGTCGCTGTAAAACCAACAGGTAGTGGCGATGTGACCGCCACGCATATTGCATGGTCCGACCAGAAAGGGGTCGCCAAGAAATCCTCGCAGCTTTTAATTGATGGCCTGTTCTATATGACTAGCGACGACGGGATTGTCACCTGTCGCGAACCCGAAACGGGAGAGATCGTTTGGCAAAAACGTGCCAAGGGCGACTACGCCGCCTCGCCCATTTATGCCGATGGGCGGATTTACCTTTTCAGCATGGATGGTGATATCACCACCCTTGAACCGGGCCGTAAATACAAACGTCTTGCCGAAACCAAACTTGGGGATGGATTCATGGCATCGCCCGCTATCGTCAACGATCAAATGATTTTGCGGAGTAAATCGACGTTGTATTCAATCGAGAACTGAGATCGGTACACGCAACCGATAAACGAGAGCAACTCGAATAATCCCGCAGCGAATCGCAAGGAAGGAGTTTGCCTTCCTCGCGATTCAGCATTCTTATTCAGTGCTGTTCACAAATTTGCGACCAAGCGAACTATTTCGCTTCAAAGCGATGAATACATTCGCCGCGAGTACTCGTGGTCAGGTAGTAAACATCGCCGGCCTGATCTTCACCGAAGGCAAGGACCGGAATACTCTCGGGGACAACTTGCTCGTTTCGCGTCACCTTTCCGGTTGCAGCATCGTAGGAAAGAGCCCACACCGTTCCGGTGACGTAATCGGCATATAGATATTTCCCATTGAGCTCCGGCAAACGCGAGCTTCGGTAGACACGTCCACCGGTGATCGACTTACCGATTTGATGGTCATATTCCCAAATCGGGTCAACTGGATCTTGACCGCTACTGACGGCCTCTGCCTCTCCGAAAGGGTGGAAGCCTTCACGGATGCTCCAGCCGTAGTTCCCACCCTTCTCAACAATCAAGACTTCTTCCCACAATTCCTGGCCAACGTCACTTAACCATAATTTGCCAGTCTCTCTGTCAAACGCAATTCGCCAGGGATTACGAACGCCATAGGCATAAATCTCGGGTCGTGCGCCATCGCGGTCGACAAACGGGTTGTCTGCCGGAATTCCGTAATTTCTTCCGTCCGATGGATGATCAACATCGATACGAAGAATCGATCCTAACAACGTTCCCAGGTTCTGTCCGTTGGAGAGCGGATCATTACGAAATCCGCCGTCGCCTAACGCGATGTACAAATAGCCGTCAGGACCGAACTCGATAGCTCCACCATTGTGATTTTGGAATGGCTGCGGGATGTCCATCAGGACCACTTCGGAATCTGGGTCCGCACGATTCGGATCGGTTTTCGAAACACTGAACTGCGAAACAATCGATCGTTTATTATCAGGGTGCGAGTAATAAACGTAGAACAAACCGGTTTCTTTGAAATTCGGATGCATCGCCAATCCCAACAAACCTTGTTCGTTGGCGCCTGGGCGCTTCCAGTCATAAACCTTGCCACGCAGGTCAAGGAACAAGTGCGACTTTTCAACATCCTGACGGTTCTCGAATGTCCAGATCGCACCGTATTGGGATGCTGCGAACAAACGATTCGTGCCGTCATCGGCGTGGGTGAGTTCCATCAAACGCAATGGCCGCAATTTTCCAGAATCATCAATCGGTTCCCATTGGTCCCATTTCAGATTGGAAAACGCGAGCTTGCCCGTCAACGCGAGCTTGCCATCAATCGGTTGAGGTACCATCCCGTCCTCACCAATCTCACGAATCTTGATGTTTCGGTAGGAAACCTCGTTGCCGTGATCCTGCAAACAGATGTGCCCCTTCCCTGCGTTTCCGAAACCCTCAAATTTCGCAAACTTGCTTTTTGAAACACGATCCTTCCAGGTTTTATCACCAAGTTTGAAGCGGTAGTAACGGACGCCATTCATGCAGACTTCGCAATCGCCCTGCTTGATCCGGATATAGAGTTGATTCCACTCTCCCGCAGGTCGCGTGGTATCCATGCGTGAATCGGTCCCGGGTTGCATCGAGGGTTGATACAACTGGTACAGCCATCCCGCTTTTTGCGGATCGTGGCCATCTACATTGTCTTGTACCTGGATCTCCGGTCCGGTGTGCCATGGGGCTCCTGCCGTTTCAAGCACGTGGAACATCACGCCACTATTGCCACCTTTACTGATTTTGTACTCAAGCGACAACTCAAAGTTATCAAACTGCTCGTCAGTGATCAGATCGCCAGCACCTTTACTGACTCGGGTCAGCGCCCCATCGGCAATCTGCCATCCATCTGAAACTTCTGTTTTCTTGTAATTGCGCCAACCGTCGGTTGTCTTGCCGTCGAACAGCACCCTCCAACCGCTTTTCTCTTCCGATTGAGTCAATGAATTGACCGCCACCTCGGCAATTACCTGAGTACTCAGGCCGAGTGCGATACACCAGCTCAGTAACAATTTCATTTCTATCTCACACGGGCAGGAAACGTGATAAATACAGCCTTAATCTTTACTGAAGTATTATTGAACAGGTCAGCGACAACAACCCTTTCGCCCATGACGCCCCGAGTGAGACTGCTTGATCGAGCTTGCCAAAAGGTCACAATACGTCACATCTGACCGCACCGATTCCCCGCCTCCCCAGAGCAACCCCTGATGGCCAAGAAAAAAATTGACTGGAGCTACCACCGAAAGGGCTGAACGTCATGCACCCGCGCGCAGGAGTTTCTTGCGCCCCGTGATGTTCAGATTCGAGAAGAAATCGACGCCCGCAAAGTGCGACTGGGTGGCCCAGACGCCCTCCAACTGCTGGACGGAATGACCAAGCTGCTGGTGGCGAAAGGCAAGAAGGTCACGCATATCGATCTCAAAAAGGAGCGTCCCGACGACGAGTCGCTCATCAAAATGATGCTCGGACCAACCGGCAATCTCCGTGCCCCGACATTGAAAGTTGGCAAAACTGTTCTGGTGGGGTTCAACCCGGAAGCCTTCACCGACACCTTTGGCGGGTAGGCCGCCGGAGCCAGAATCGTCGAAAATACAGTTCTGTCGCGAAATACAGTTCTGTCGCGAAATACAGTTCTGTCGCAAACTCGGCGGGTTAGCACCGGAGTTCGCGACCGACCGCTGCGGAACAACCTCGCTAGGCAGCGTTCCACCCGAACGGTTCGTCGGAGCGGTCCCCACCAACGGAGGAGGACGTGGACCACTCGGAGGCTCAGATGCTTGGTTTCACCGACATCTCTGCAGTGTCATCAAAGCGAAAGCTGTTCCATAAGGTTGGTGATAATCATACAGCGGGTAGTCCCACCAAGATCCATCTTTCTCTTGACGATCGAGCATCAACTTCGCCAGCAATGACTGGTATCCCGGTCGCTTCTCCGCCGGTAACAGATCAATGCATCGAGCGGCGTAATAGTGCCCGAAATAATAAAAGTAGCCCGCGACTTGCATCCAAGCCTCGTGCGGGACTGGGCGTTTCCGTCCGATATCCAACCAGCCGTTTCGGACGTAGAGTCGATACAGCCAATTCATCAGCACTTTGTCGGTGATCGTTTCGTCACCCCACATCCGCAACGCCGCATTGCAACACTGACTGCGTCCCAAACTACCTCCTGGTCGATTGATTCCACGCATTGGCTGGTACTTCAAATACTCTCCGTACAGGTAGCTGAAGTCAGCCTTCTTTTGCCGCTCCGTTGCCGCGATGGCTCGCTTCACCGTTCGCTCAGGCGGTTCCATACCGATCTCTCGGGTATCGGCCAGGGCGATAAGTGCCGTGCCATTGACGAAACTGATCGAATCGGACGTGGGCTGATTCGCGTGATAACGAAAATCGTAATAGCCCCAACCACCATCAACCGATTCGTAACGACCCAGCATGTCAAACTGCAAGCGGATTAACTGTTCAATTTCGCTGGTTTTTGACTCATCGCCATGATGTCGCTGGTGCATGCGAACCAACGCCTGGATCGAATAGGAGTGCCCCCAAACGTTGTAAATAGCTTCTCCGGTCGCGCGACGCAGTCCAGTCAGATGCTCCAATAACCACGCTTCCGCTTGGTCCAAAGCTTCGACTGCATCCGCTTGCATTGCATTGGAGCTCTGCAGTTTGAGTTCGATCAACGCAGAGATACAAAGCGAGGTCGTTGCGGCGCGGAAGGCATGATGGGCTCCAGGCACCGGCGCAAAAATGTTCAACGCCTTGGTCCGCGTGGGCGATCCCCACGAACCATTCGGATTCTGATCAGCCACCAAAAAGCGGACCCCCCTGGCAATCGCTGCGTCGATGTCTTGCTCGGTAGGCGGATCAATCTTGGGAAGGACAGGCTCTCGATCGAAATTGAGCGGGGCCTTCAGGATACCAGGCGTCTCCACCGCTTCAGGCGAGTTTTCCTGGGAAACCTCTTCCTGCGCGTACGCCACCTGCGGGGCGGCCTTCATCGCGACCAGCGCACCGATCGACACCCCAACGGTGAGGGAAAGCCAATCAAGACTATTTCGCGTCATCATCTTTGCTCGTCTCGTCGTTGGCAAACTCCAATGTGCAGGTCATCGTCGGCATCAACAGGCCAGCTTGTTTTGATTTTTTCAGAGCAACAACGCAGTCGTATTTTGTCCCTGCATAAGGCACGCGACTAACCGATTTGACCACCCCGCTTCCCGCAAAGGCTGGCACTGCGGCAACAGAAACACTGCCATTTTGTCCCACTTGCAGACGTGAAAGGTTCGTTTCAGCTAAATCAACTCGGACCTGCAACTTCGTCGTGTCGACGATGGTGGCGATGACTTGCTCGGCAGTAAGCTTCGAATCAGCACCCAGCACGCTCGCTTTCTCGGAGATCCGACCACGGGTCAACTTCCCATGCAACACGACTCCATTGATCGGTGAGTTGATAACGGCCCGCTGACGCTCAGCGCGAAGTTCCTCGAGTTTCTTCTCCTGTTCTTGAAATGCCGCTCTCGCTTTCGCCATTTCGATCTCGCGTTTTTGCCGGGCTGAAGCAAGATCTCGAACGGTTTGTTGATGGGTCAATTCTGCTCGAGCGAGCGACTCCGCCTGTTGGGCGGCTTGCTCAGCGATACCACGTTTCAACATTTGCTCACTGGCTATTTTCGTTCCTTCCAAGCGGTATTCAGCCGACTCAACCGCTCGCTTTGCCCGCTTCAGTACGATCTCCTCTGACTCCTCGGTCAAATCGTCTTCCTTATACATTTGCTCGAGTTGGTGGAGTTCTTCCTGGGCATTCTCTAACGATGCGATTGAGCTTTCAATGTTGTACTTTGCGGTTCGTGTCATTCGCGGCCGGTCGATTTGGACAAAATGGTCATGGTCCTGCCTCGCTTTTTTCATGGCTCTCGCAGCAGCTTCTTGATCGAGTCGCTGTGCCGATAAAAACTGACGGTGCTTGAACTCATCGTCTTCTAATGCAAGCTTTGCCAAACGCAGTTCGGTTTCAGCTGCTTTTAGCTTCTTTTCGGCACTTTCCGTGTTGAACCAAACAACGGGGTCCCCCTTCTTGACCGTGCTGCCGTGCGGCAAAATTCGCTTCAATACCCAGGCGTCGATCTGCTCACCATCCGGAGTCAATTCATGAGCAACGATGGCTTCTAGAACACCGGTAACGGTCACCGATTCAGATTTCTGCGTATCGCTTGCGGAATCTGGTTCGTCTTGCGCGAATCCAGCAAGAGGGAACATCGACAAGACGACCAAGGCGAGCGGCAAGCAGTAAACATGCCGAGAGCAAACATTCATGGTGGACAAACCTAGTTGCAAAACAGGAAGCAATGGGGCACGCTGATTCATTCGAAGCCCTTATGATAGTCAGTTGACCGGACAACTGGGATACTCCATCGGGCAACGGGGATCCCCCGAAAGGCAGACGGGATTCTCGACGCCTCGTCGGTCGTTCTCGCTAAACTGACCGCCTTTGTTGCCAAGAAAGAACCGGAGTTTTCCCGATGGGTCGTTTTCGTCCGTCTGTTTGCATTGATGCCGTTTTCTCGGAAATAAGCCCATCGGAGGCGTTAGCCGCTGTTGCTGAGACAGGAATCGAGGCATTCGAGTTTTGGGGATGGTGGGATCGAGACTTGGAGGCCATCGAAGCGGGTAAAAAACGCCACGATTTCTCCATTTCCGCCTGCTGCACAAAATTCATCAGCTTGGTCAACCCCGACTGCCGCAACGCGTATCTACAAGGCCTTCGCGATTCAATTGAGACGGCAACGCGAATTGGTTGCCCAACCCTCATTTCCCAAGTTGGCGACGTCGTCCCCGGTCTAACCAGAACCGAGCAACACCAATCCTTGGTTGATGGACTCCGACAAGCGGCCCCCATGCTGGAGGAAGCTGGGATCACTTTGGTGATCGAGCCATTGAACGAGTTGATCGACCACCCCGGTTACTATTTGGTTCGCAGTGATGAGGCGTTCCAGATCATCGACAAAGTCGACAGCCCGCGAGTAAAAGTTGTTTACGACATTTACCACCAACAGATCAGCGAAGGTCAACTGATCGCGAACCTTACCGCCAACATTGATAAAATCGGTCACTTCCATGCCGCCGGTAATCCAGGCCGAAACGAATTAACGATCGGTGAACTGCACTATCCCTCCATCTTTGAAGCCATCGCCGAAACGGATTATCAAGGTTACGTTGGGCTGGAATACTGGCCAGTGAGTGATCCCGTCACCGGACTGAAAGAAGTGGCTCATTGGTTTTAGACTGGTGGGCATCAACGCCCGCCAAGCTCGACGCCTCATTCTCTATTTGGAAGGCAATTCGTCAGGCCGCTGGGAAACTTGCCTTGCCGACTCGCTGACTCACCGACTTGCTGACTCGCTGACTTTCCCACTCGCTGCTCTTGAAAGTGATACCCAATGCCCAAACTTCCTCCACGATTGCAAACGCTGACCGATTCGCTGGACGGGCTTGGCATCGATGCGATGCTCGTCACCAATGAAACGAATGTCCGTTATCTTTGCGGTTTTACCGGTGATTCAACCTACCTGCTCGTCTCAAACCAGAACACGGTGATTCTGAGCGATGGTCGCTATGAAACCCAAATCGCGCAACAGTGCCCAACGCTGCCGGCCATCATCCGCTCCCCAAGCGAAATGCTACCTAAGTTGACGCAATCGGCCCTCGAAGATGGTGGGTATCGTCGAGTTGGAATTGAGGCCGACGACCTCACCCTCGATGGCTTCCGACGATTGACCGACAAGATCGTCGACATTCAATGGGTCGAGACGTCCGGTCAAATCCAACGCCAACGGATGTTCAAGGACGAAGTCGAGATCAAGATCACACGCGAAGCGGTTCGAATCGCGGAGCAAGCGTGGACAACGTTGCGAGAGAAAATAACTCCGGAGTGGACCGAGCTAGATCTCGCTTACCGGTTAGAAGCCGAAATGCGGGCACTTGGTGCCGAGGGCTGCAGTTTCGCACCGATTGTCGCGGCGGGCGCCGCTGGCGCTTTGCCTCACTATGAGCCATCGACCAACAAGCTCGGCAGCGGGACCACGATGCTACTCGATTGGGGTGCCAAATTCGAAGGCTACGCAAGCGATCTAACCCGTACGTTTTACCGTAACCAACCATCCGATCGATTCCGAAAAGCCTACGAGGTGGTCCTCGAAGCGCAGCTAGCGGCGATTGACGCAATGAAACCGGGGGCGGCGGCGAGCAAAATCGATGCAGCAGCTCGAGGCGTCATTGAGAAAGCGGGGATGGGGGAGGCTTTCAAACATGGCTTGGGCCACGGTGTTGGCCTCTATATTCACGAGTTCCCACGACTTTCTTCGTCCTCTAGCGAGACGATTGAGGCAGGCATGATCATCACGGTCGAGCCAGGAGTCTATTTCGAGGGCGATTTCGGAATTCGGATCGAGGATGATGTCCTGATCACCTCGACGGGAAATGAGGTTTTGAGCAGCCTGCCAAAGGGACTCGATGATTCTTGTCTGATTCTGTAAAACAGTGGATCAGCGGAGTACGACAAACTCCGGCCCAGAACTCCGGCCCAGAACATCTGCCCCATCCACCGGCTTAGATTCCGGCTGAAAATGCTGGCCTAGAACGATGTCCTGGCTGGGGGATTCCTGGCTCTGAACCAGTTTCGTTTCTGGCCCGGACCGTAAAAACAGGCGTTTTCCGACCGAGTCACAGGCAACTGGAACGACGGCATATCGCAAGTAGCTGACGCGATGACAAACGAATCTATCTTTTGATGGCGATCCAACGATGAACAAAGACGGACAAACGGAAGACGTGTTCAACCTAGAACGCATGCGTCAAATCATCGAATTGATGGAGCACCACGACTTGGTCGAGGTTGATCTCCAACAGGGCGATGAGAAAATTAAGTTGTGCCGAGGCGGAGTCCCGATCGCGGCAGCCCCGATAGCAGCCCCAGCAGTTGCTGCCGCTGCACCAGCGGCCCCGGCCGCAGAAGCTGCCGCCGACACGGCGGGAACAGTCACGGTCGACGCCCCGATGGTTGGAACGTTCTACGGCAGAGCAAACCCCGACTCGCCACCCTATGTCAAAGTAGGCGACCGAGTTTCCGAAGACACCATCATCTGCATTGTCGAAGCGATGAAGGTATTCAATGAGATTCCCGCCGAATGCAGCGGGGTCATTACCGAAATCTTGGTCAATGACCAGGATCCGGTTGATTTCGGCAAGCCAATGTTTCGGATCAAGACAAGCTAGTCTTTAATTGTGCTTGTACCTGCTGAAATTCGACTCTGATGTCGCCATCTCCTGACGTAGCTTTCCCCGTGTTTTCGGAAATCGTTTGCTGTGTTTGATAAGATTCTGATCGCCAACCGCGGCGAAATCGCACTCCGGATTATTCGCGCCTGTCGTGAGATGGGTATTGCTTCAGTCGCGGTCTACAGCGAAGCCGATAAAGACTCGATGCACGTTCAACTCGCGGACGAGGCGTATTGCGTCGGGCCGGCTCGAAGCGCTGAAAGCTATCTCAAGATCGACCAGATTATCGCTGCGGCCGAGGTCGGGAACGTCGATGCAATTCACCCCGGCTATGGATTCCTTGCCGAGAACGCTCACTTCAACGAAGTCTGTCGTTCGAGCGGTTTCGAATTCATTGGGCCAAGCCCCCAAGCCATGGAACGATTGGGCGATAAAAATACGGCTCGATCGATGGCCATCGCCAACAATGTTCCCGTGGTTCCCGGCAGTGATGGCTTGATCGAAACCGATGAAGCCGCGATCGAGGTCGCCAAGCAAATTGGGTACCCCGTTCTCATCAAAGCCACCGCTGGTGGTGGCGGAAAGGGGATGCGAGTAGCCGAGGATGAGGCGTCACTCGCCACTGCCTTACAGCAAGCCCGCAATGAGGCCCAAGCTGCTTTTGGAAACGCAGGCGTTTACCTAGAACGTTATGTCGGCAATCCCAGACACATCGAAGTCCAAGTCATCGCCGATGGGCACGGTAATGTCGTCCACCTTTTTGAACGTGATTGCAGTGTGCAACGACGTCACCAAAAATTGATCGAAGAAGCACCAAGTCCGAATCTTCCAGAAGAACGTCGACAAGCAATCTGTGATGCTGCGGTGCGAATGATTCGTGGCGCCGAATACTCCAACGCGGCAACCGTCGAATTCATTGTTGATCAGGACGACAATTTTTACTTCATTGAAGTCAATGCTCGAATTCAGGTTGAACACCCAGTTTCTGAAATGATTACTGGGATCGATCTAATCAAGGCTCAATTGACCGTCGCTGCCGGGGAAAAACTCCCCTTTACCCAAGACGACATTCAATGCACTGGGCACGCCATTGAGTGCCGAATCAATGCCGAAGACCCGAAGCACCAGTTCCGCCCCAATCCTGGAAAAATCCAACATCTGTTTGTTCCAGGAGGACTCGGCGTTCGATTTGACTCGCATGTCTACGCAGGGTACACCGTCCCGCCCCACTACGATTCCATGATCGGTAAACTGATCGTCCATCGCCCAACCCGAGACCAAGCCATTGCGACGATGCGGCGAGCCTTGGCTGAAATGCAAGTTGATGGAATTGCAGTGACCGCCTCATTTCATGATCAAGTGTTGCAGCATCCGGAGTTCTTGAGCGGTCAACACGACACCAAATTTGTCGAAAGAGAATTCTTGGGTTGATGTTTTTTTCTGGTCCAAGTTTGCCTTTGAATGCCTTTTTTCCAGTATCCTTAGAGGGCGGATTTATCGGTTTGCATCGTCGGTAAATTACCAACCGGATGTCGCTGGTAACACACTCGCGAAATCCGGAACAATTGATTCCGAATTGACAACAACACAAGGCTCCCGACCGATCAAATGGTTAGCTTTTTGGAATCGACCGAGCCGTTCGCCTTGCTCCTAGCAATGCTTCCGCTCATTGGATACCTGTCACTGATCAGTGGGATTCGCCTGTCTGGCCGCGCGCTCATCACGACGGGTGGTCGCGATACGGCAGCGCTTGCGATGGCGATTGCCGGCATGCTGGCTGTCGGACCGGCCGAACTGTTTTTCCCAACGGCAGCTGCCACGCTGTTCGGCCCAATCGTCTGGCTCGCGTTGGCAGCCTTTTACGTCTTGAGCGTCGCATTAATCGTCCTTTCATCGAAGCCAAAACTGGTCGTCATCGGACGGACGCCAGAGGAGATGTACGAGCCGCTACTTGCTGCTGCCCGTGAAATCGACCCAAAGGCGAACGGTGAGCCTCAAACCCTTCAGGTTCTGTTACCAAATTTAAGAATCCGCTTGCGGCTCGACGGGAATCGTTTCATCGACCACACACAGGTGGTTTCTTTTGAACCGAATATCTCACTTCGGTTTTGGAGCACCCTACTAGGCAACTTACGTTTTCAAATTCGCCAACAACCTGGGCCAGCACCCCACCGTGGATTTGGCATGCTGTTGACCGCTTTATTTTTAGCAGCGATTTTAACCTGGCAAAGTTTTTCCAAGCACGACTTGGTAGTCGAAGGATTTCGTGAGTGGCTCTGGCGTTAGTTGATTCGCGGAAGTCCGCCGATTGCGGCCACCGCATCTTTAAATTTGCAAGCTTCACATAAGCATGAGCGATGGTTTTACTGGCTCGAAAACGCATTGAGCCCGACAACCGCCGGCAAGTCAGCCCACCCCACAGCGAATGCACTTTGAAGGCCGCGCACAACGTGGCCTTCAAAATGCTTACTTCACCTGCGGAGGACACCCCGCACGACATCGTCCCAATCCATGGCCAATCAAAAACTTCGACGACAAATTGCCTGGGAAGCAGCCCGCTTGATGTATTCTCGTGAGGTTGCCGAGTACTATTCAGCGAAGCAGAAAGCCGCCAAGCGGCTAAACAAGGGCTGGGTCAAACCGACTGATCTGCCAACCAACGCAGAGATTCGTGAGCAGGTTCAAGTATTTGCCCGCATGCATGAAGGTGCTTCTCTAGGTGAGCGGCTGTTGGCCATGCGTTTGCGAGCTGCCTGGTGGTTGCGAAAACTTGATGCGTTTCATCCCAAGCTGATTGGAAGCGTCCTCACCGGAACCATTCGTCAAGGATCCGATATCGATGTGCATGTGTTCGCCGCCAACCCGCATTCGATCTCAGTCAAGCTGGACGATCTAGGTTGCCATTACGAGCTGGAACGGAAGCGGATTACCAAGGATGGTGAAGAGCGTGTTTTTTCGCACCTTCACGTACGTGACGAGTTTCCGGTCGAATTGACCGTATACCATCCCTCGCTACTCGGATATCGATTTCGGAGTTCGATCACTAACAAAGCGATTGAGCATGCGACGATATCCCAGTTAGAAAAACTGATCGCGCTCGAGCATGGTGTTGACCCCGACGCGCAACAGGCACGATTGAACGAAATCGACGCGACTCCTGATCGTTTTCAGGTGTTCCAAGCATTGTTGATCCCTCTAGAAAATGTGCGTCAGAATCTAAAATACCACCCCGAGGGCGATGCCTTGTTCCACTCTCTGCAGGTGTTTGAACTCGCTCGTGAAGAAATGCCCTACGACGAAGAATTCCTGCTAGCAGCTTTGCTGCATGATATTGGAAAAGCAATTGATCCCGACGATCACACACTCGCGGGACTGGAGGCGCTTGACGGTTTTATCAGCGAAAGAACAAGTTGGTTGATTCGACACCATATGGAAGCACACCAACTACATGATGGCACAATCGGGGCACGGCGACGACGAAAACTAACGGCCCATCCTTGGTTCGAAGATCTACGTACCCTCAACACCTGCGACCGTGAAGGCAGAGTCCCGGGAGCCGACGTAGTCGAGTTAGAAGAGGCTCTCGATTACATCGAGAACATTGAAGAGATGTTTGGCTGAGCCGCTGCTAAAGCATTCAGCGAAACGCTCCAGAGCAATTCCAACAGCCCCTCTTAGCGTCCCGGTCTCTCACCTAGACTGAGACGCCTTGGCCTACAATTTTTCGCCATCCGCAATCTGATCGACGATCGATTCAATGTGTCCACCCTTGAGTCGGGTCACAATCCGATCGCCCAACTGCACCTCTTCGGTGCTTGTGATCGCCTGACCCTGCTGATCAAGAGTAACGCTGTAGCCACGCGTTAATACATCGAGCGGTGAAAGCGCCGAAAGGGAAGCGGTCACCGTCGCCATTTTGGCTTGACTGAGTCGCAACTTGGAAAACATCGCTCGTCTCGCCCGGGCATCCAATTCGTCCAACAGACGGGATCGCAAGTGAATCACTTCATGTGGCTTCCGCATAATTGGACGATTGGCCAGGGAATCCAACGCGGCCCGCCGTGTTTGCAATGCAACGCGCATACTGCGTTCGAATCGCATTGCTAGATCTGCCACATTTCGTCGCAGCGCATCCGCATCGGGCAGCACCCGGGTCGCCGCGTCAGTAGGCGTCAAAGCACGAACATCCGCAACCAAATCGCTTAGCGTGATATCGACTTCGTGTCCCACCGCGGAGACCGTCGGGATTTCCGAGGCGGCCAACTCGCGAATCACAACTTCTTCATTAAAGGACCATAAATCCTCTAAGCTCCCTCCCCCACGCGAAACAATTAGTACATCAAGCGCCGGCTGCAGCCGATGTGCTGCACGGATTCCCTCAACAATGGAGCGGGGTGCATCAGGGCCCTGCACCAGAGCCGGGATGACGACCATCTCCACACCTCGATAGCGATTCCGCGCCGCTTTGAGAAAATCGCGAATCGCAGCACCATCAGGGCTCGTCACAATTCCGATTCGGCTCGGGTAGCTCGGCAAACGGCGTTTTCGCTCAGCCGCAAACAGGCCTTCGGCGTGCAGCTTCGCCTGTAATTGCTGAAATGCCAACTGCAACGCGCCGAGTCCCTGTGGCTGGACTTTGCGAATGATCAGCTGGTACGCACCTCGCGCGGCGTAAACTTCGACATCGCCGAAACAGAGGACAGACTGACCTTCCTCAATTTTTTGCGACATCCGCATCGCGGTGCTCCGCCAAATCACACCCCGGATTTGCGCTTGTTCATCCTTGAGGGTGAAATACAAATGCCCACTTCGCGGACGCGACAAGTCGGATATCTCGCCGGAAACCCAGATTCCAGGAAAGGTGCCTTCGAGGATTGCCTTGACGTGGCCCGTTAATTCGCTGACCGAAATTGCGTGCGGTTGCTCACTCAATGGTGCCACTCCCCACTAAACACTTCCGTGGCGGGACCTGTCATCCAAACATGCCCAGAATCCTCTTTCCATTCCAAGGTCAAATCACCGCCCAATAGATGGTTGAGAATCGATCGCTCGGTTCGGCCGGTTAGAACGCCGGCCACGCAAACAGCAGAGGCACCCGTTCCACAAGCCCACGTTTCGCCGGAACCTCGCTCCCATGTCCGTTGCTTCACCTCACCAGGCGAAACAACCTCTACAAATTCGACATTGATTCGCTTTGGAAACCGTGGATCCCTCTCAATCAGTGGTCCAAGTCCGAGCACCAAATCATCGGTCGCCTCGTCGACAAAAATAATACAATGTGGGTTCCCCATCGAAACGCAAGTAACACGTAGCGATTGTTCACCTACCTGAAATTCATGGTCGACGATCTGCCCCGCAGCCGAGAGAGTCGTTGGGATTTCCGCCGCATCCAATCTGGGTGGCCCCATATCGACGGTGACCTGTCGCACGCGATCATCCGATCCGATATCCAAGTCAACTGGTAGCAAGCCGGCTCCCGTTTCCAAGGTGAGCTGCCGCTTCCGAGCGATCCCATGGTCGTACACATATTTTGCGACACACCGTAATCCGTTGCCGCACATTTCTGATTCCGAACCATCTGCATTAAACATCTGCATACGAGCGTCACCGGACTCACTCGGACGGATCAAAATCAAACCATCGCCGCCTACCCCGAATCGCCGATCCGCAATTTTCTGTGCTAGCTCTGACAAATCGCTAGGAACCGCCTGAGCGAAACAGTCGATGTAAACATAGTCGTTGCCGGCGCCGTGCATCTTTGTAAATTTCATTCGGTTATCCTAACAAACCGTCTCCAACTGGGAACCTGCTCCCTTCCCGGTCGGCCGGCGGTGACTTAACCTTTTTTTTCTATAGAAATTTACGAGCTTTCGCCGGCATGGGTCGATTCCGGATTCAGAAGAATCGCGGTGTCCACGCGAAAGGCAACGGCTCCTTCAACAAACGCCTGACGCATTCAAAGGGCTCGGTTATCCCATCATGGTCGATCTCACCAAATACATCCGGGACATACCCAACTATCCCAAGCCAGGAATTTTGTTCCGGGATATCACGCCGTTGCTGGCAGCCACCGAAGCACTGCAGGCAGCGGTGCACGCGATGGCAGAACCGTTCCGAGACCAAAAGATTGACGTCATCGCTGCTGCAGAGGCTCGCGGCTTCATCTTCGCGGCACCACTGGCAATCGAGTTAGGGGCCGGTTTTGTACCGATTCGAAAACCTGGAAAACTCCCCTTCGATCTCCATTCGTTTGCCTACGAATTGGAATACGGGACAGACGAACTGCAAATCCACATCGACGGCGTTACACCAGGACAGCGAGTGCTGCTAGTTGACGATCTACTGGCGACCGGCGGTACGATGGAAGCTTGCTGCCGCCTGCTAGAAAAATGCGAAGCCGAGGTGGTGGGCTGCAGTTTCCTTATCCATCTTGTGCAGCTCGGTGGGGCCGAAAGACTCCAACCACATAAAGTCCACTCAGTCCTGAGCTACGACGAAGATGAGATCGAGTCAGAACTTGGTTAGTCGAACTCCAACCAAATTCCGAATCCGAAGCCCAAGACCTGGTCGCCTATCCATCCAACCGTTTACCGCAACGATAACAATACGTTGCGTCCTCGCGTTGATCGTAAGCTTCACAATAGTGGCAAGGATGACTGCTTCGATGCGTTGCCTGGTTGACAAATTCAGCGCTGACAAAGGTCGACGGAACAATAATCAAACTGTATCCCAACAGGATCAAGACGGCCGAAATCATTTTCCCGGCTGCTGTCTGGGGAACCACATCTCCGTACCCAACTGTGGTCATTGTCACGATCGCCCAATACATTGATTGCGGAATCGATGTGAACTGGCTTGATGTATTAATCCCATCGGCAGTGAGTGCTTCGATATGAAACATCAGGGTTCCGCTGATCGTCACCGCCACCAATACGACCACGACGAAAACGATGATCTTGTTTCGCGCCCGCCAAATCGCGTTTGATAACTCGTCAGCCTCGTCCATCATCCGCCAGAGTTTTAATACTCGAAAGACGCGGAGCAAACGGATCGACCGCAGAATCACAAAAGACCGAGACGAAGGACCGATAAAGATTGTGATATAAGAGGGGAGGATGCTCAGCAAGTCAATAATGCCCCAAAAGCTAAATGCGTAACGCATTGGTCGGCGGACGCACGCCAACCGGAGAGCGTATTCGATCGTGAACAAACCGGTTAGAACCCACTCAACCAATTCAAAGGCATTCAGCAAGGCTCCATTTTCTCGGTAAGCCGGCACCGTCTCCAACGATACAATCGTGATACTGGCTAAAATGGCCAACAACAATCCGATATCAAACCATTTCCCGGCCGGATCGTCCGCCTCAAAAATGATGTCGTACATTCGACGCCGCCAACCTTCATCGGCTGGTCGCTGACTCCAGCGTGGACGGCGTTTTACAGAGGGTTTATTCGTCATCGCTTTTCTTCGTCGCTATCTTTGCTCGTTGCTCATCGCCAAGATTAAATTGCAATGGCCAGTATTGGCCGGTCGCCGTTTAGAACGCTTGTTCTCGGTCTGAACGACCGAAGATCCACACGTCTGAACAATGCCTTCATTGGCTTACGTTTAAGTTCCATTTTTCACCCTCCGGGTGCACTCCCAACAGCTTGTTCCTGCTTCGATTAAGCAGGCCATCACTATTCTTGGTTTCGTTTAAACGCAGCCTTTTTACTTAGTGTGATCAAAATCAACTCCGGCACCTCATTCACAGGCCAAATTCGCGCCCGCGAAAAGCGTATATTTCCTCAAAACTTCCAGCGATTTTCCATTCGGGTGCCGTAAAGATCCGGAAGCTCTCCTCGTCAGCCATACATCGCATCGAGCGGCAGCAGTGCACAGTTGGACACTGGAAACTGATAACGGGTCCCCACGGCAAACTGATCGTCTGGCACAGCTGGATTCCCCGTGCCTTGAGGGGTCAAATAGCTGGCTTCTAACAGCCCTTGTCGATCGAGAAGATCACCGATCAGATCGATGCCGATACCTCCACATGCGGTATCACTGCCGCTTAAATCGAGGGTCGCAAAACCACTCAATCCATCAGTGTCAAAGTTAATTCCGGTGTTTCGCAAAATGGCCCCCCAGGCGGCAGCACGCGCGACCGACTGAGGCCGATCCCAACCGATGAAAAAGCTTGCGTAGGGTACGACCGTCAATGACGATGCAGTAATCCAACTGTTCTCCACCAACAATAAAACGCCGTCTGTGGTGCGATCAACCTGCGGCAAATCCTGGCCCGTGTTCACGATCACACGCACGCGATTACTGATTCGATGGAAAAAGCATCGCGTGCAACTTGCCGTCACGTTGTGATAACTCTGCCCCGCATCCCGGCGATCATGAACATAGGCGTAACCTGTTTCAATATATCCATCATAGGTTTCGATGAACCATGCAGTTACGAGAGCTTGACCAGCGTGATCGTCCTGACCAAAAGCGTTGCTATTGATTTGATCCACGGCAACGAAAAATGTTGCATCAAAATTGGACCAATGCAGCAGACGGCGATGCTTAGAGGGCAATGAGATCGCGGCACCGGTGCTCGCGTCCTTCATCCCGATACCGTTCTGGAACAAGAGCGGCACCAGCCCAATCGTGATCGGCAACTCAAACGGGGAGGTTTGATTTTTTGCCGCGATGCTCATCGCGTCCAAATCCCACTCATAGAAACCTTTCACCGGCGTGAAATCAGCTTCGGAGCGAAAGCGAATCTCACCTTGATCCCGTTCCCACCTGGTAATCTGGGACCCGTTGCCCAACGGCCCCACAAAGGCACGGAAGTGCGTGGTATCTGTGACCTGCAAGTCCGTATCTAAGTTTAAACGATCAGTAAAGTTGTTTGTTCGCTGAATTGCTTCCAGTAAACCGGCGTCGTTTCCACTTGCACCGACCGGCTGATGAATGTCGCCAGGTTCAATCTGGCGATCTCCCTTGCTCCGCCAGCAATGTTCACGAACGCGATGGCAGGCGATGCAAGTAACCCCTTCGCGTACCACCGGCGGCGCGTCGAGCATGCTGGCCGCCCGAGGGATCTTCAATTGGGTTCCGACCGGGGAGTGGCAGCGAACGCAAAATGTCCCAACCATTCCACGTGTGAGATCCGTCATCGCTTGCTCGAATCTGGAGAACGTCGGTGACACGGCGGCATAAGCGTGGCCACTCGCACGCCATTGCTCATATTGGCCAGGATGACATGACCGGCAAGCTTCGGCGGAGGGATAACAATTTTCGGTCCACAAAGCTTCATGGAGGTCAACCGCCGCAGTCGTCTGATCACCCGAATTGTTGGAACCCTCATTCGGTTCAGGCCCAAGTCCCTCTAAAGGATCCCCCAAACCATCAAGCGGGGCGACGAGCAGATCGCCGTCAATTTCGCCGTCATCCAGTAGGGTGTCCTCCAACAGACCAGCTAGCGAAAGATCGTCGGGAGACAGCAACAGCGAATCCTGAGGATCTTGCGTTAGCACCGATACCCGGACGCGCCAGATCACCAGGAGTCCACAAAGTTGATTGGGTCGCGGCATTTCGTTCGATCAGTATCCGGCAATGCTGCATCCCTTGGTATGCGCACGATGCACAACACCTATCGCTTATTTATTCGGACACGAACAACACTCATAACGCATGGCATGCCACCGCCTTGCATAAAAGTTGTGACCCGCATAGCTTCCAACTTGCCGGGCACACGCTGTCACAACAACCGTTGCATTCGACACAATCGCGAATTGAGAAACCCTTAAATGTGGCGAATCGCTCAACTTCTCGACATCACTATCGTTTGTCCGGTAGGTTTCCCAATGTCGAGTTTTGATCTACTTGGGGGTGCATCGCTACTCGGCAAGTTGATGGATTTCCATTCGTGCCTTCGCCGCAAAGTTTGTAATTCCAATGAATGCCCCACCACCCTCAGCCGATCATCAGGACGGCAATTTCCGCCGTTTCCGCGTGGCGACGGATAACGCGATTGGTATCATCCGCGATCGCCGGAAAAAAGTTCTAGCAACCGTCCAGGAAACATCAATCGACGGATTCACTGTCCTGATGTCCCCAAAGAACTCATCCAAACTAAATGTTGGTCGTCCGTGGCTACTTGAACACGATGGAGCAAAGATTGAAGTTCACCCCCAGTGGTTTTTCAATGCTCCAGATGGGCACGTTCAGATCGGGTTGCGGCGGTTACGCGACTTAACCCCACCGGAACCAATTCGTTCATCACTGCTGACCAGAGTTGGTGGGCGTCATTATGCCGACCCTAGCGTGTCAGCGGTCATCTTCGGCGGATTCGTGTTGTTCTTGTTTTGCTTGATGGCGTTACCAGGCATAGGTGACCGACTGGGCACATCGGACCGAATTCAAGACAGCATCCAGTGGTTAATTGGCAAAGCCGATCGAGTCGTCGGAAGCCGCCTCTAGGCGATCTCTCCCCGCCCAACGGATCATTCCAACGGCAGTACGTGCTGATGATTTCGCAAGTGTTCCTCGCAATAGGCGTGCTCGCCATCGCACTTTGAGCAGTAGCGAAAATCAATTTTCGGATCGGAGTTACTATCCACCCCGCAAGTAGTGCAAGTGTGCCTCGGCTCGTTGGTAACCTTCAGCTGCTTGGCTTCCCATTGCACCTGCCGCTGCTTGTTTCGAATCTTCTGAAACAGCATCGGCCCGAAGAAAACGAGATAGTTACCAATCGACGCCAGCACCATGGCCCGCGCTGCCATCGGGCCGTTCATCAATGCGAGCAGATAAAACGCCACTTGAATGTAGGCAAGAAACTTAACCTTCACTGGGAGCACGAAAAACAACCGCAATTCGAAATCCGGATTGTACGTGGCAAAGGCGAGAAACACGCTCATATAGAGAAATTGGCTGCTAACCGGATCCTCCGGTGCGATGGCAGCTGCGGCAATCGTCAACACGATTCCTAGCCACAGAAATGTGTTGTATCGAACGTATCCCCAGATCGATTGCAGCGAATTGCCAAAAATGAAAAAGATGTAACAAGAAAAAAAGAGCCAAATTGGACTGGTTGAAAACGGCACGAACAAAAACGAAAGCAGACGCCAAGCTTCACCCTGGAACACGGATGCCCAAACAAGCGGCACCCGGTCCAGCAAATTGGTATTCTCATCGAGCAAGCTCGCCACAAGAACGACCACCTGCCCGGCGATTAAGATTTGGGTCAAATTGGGAACCGCAATCGGGCGGACGACGCGGTCGAGACGATCCAAAAATTTCATCTTGATAATGCCTGCTTCATGTACCGACCGGATGCCGTCGACCGGCGAGATAAATCCTCGGGGGTCCCGGCGTCCAAAATGGAACCTCCGCCGGACCCTCCCTCTGGGCCCAAGTCGATCATCCAATCGCAGGCCGCTAATAAATCAAAATTGTGCTCAATCACCAACACAGTATTGCCAGCGTCAACCAATTTCCCCAGCACGCCAACTAGCCGTTCCACATCGGCAAAATGCAAACCGGTCGTCGGTTCGTCCAGCAAGTACAGGGTATTCCCGCTGCCACGACGAGCCAATTCTGTCCCCAGCTTGATCCGCTGAGCCTCTCCACCGCTAAGCGTTGTACTTGATTGCCCGAGGTGTAAGTAGCCAAGGCCTACCGCTTGCAGCGAATTGAGCAGACGTTTGATTCGATCGACATTCTCAAAAAAATCGCTCGCTTGATCGATCGACATCTGCAAAATATCAGCAACGCTCGCGCCTTTGAAACGCACTTGCAGCGTTTGGCGATTGAAACGTTTGCCCCCACATCGACTGCAAGTCACAAACAAATCGCTCAAAAAGTTCATTTCAATTCGTTCGACACCGTGCCCCTTGCAGAGTTCACAGCGACCGGCTGCCGAATTGAAACTAAAACGGCTGGGCGAGAAGCCCCGCGTCTTGGCTTCTCGGGTGGCGGCAAAAACTTTTCGAATCTCATCCAACACGCCACAATAGGTCGCGGGGCAACTTCGCGGGCTTCGTCCAATCGGCGCCTGATCAATCGGCACCAGCTTGTCGATAGCCTCGGCACCTTTGATTGCCTCGAATGGCCCTGCGGCCGGCGCCTTCAAACCCATTAAATCAGCCAACGCCGGATACAACGTATCATTGACCAAAGAACTCTTACCGCTGCCGGAAACCCCGCTTACTCCAATCAACCGCCCCACCGGAAATTTCGCATTGACATGCTTCAGGTTGTGAGTGGTAACACCTTCGAGCTCGATCCACATTGCATCGTCAACGGCTCTCCGATTTTCGGGAATCGGCACCATTCTTTTGCCACTAAGATACTGCCCCGTCAAGCTCTTCGAGTCGCGAGCAACTTGCTTTGGTGTTCCATGACTGACAACATGCCCCCCATGCCGGCCTGCTCCAGGTCCGATATCCACCAGTTCATCGGCGGCAAGCATCGTCGCTTCATCATGCTCAACGACGACCACGGTGTTTCCTTGTTGCTGCAGATCACGCAGACATTCCACCAAGCGATCGTGGTCTGCCGGATGCAACCCAATCGACGGTTCATCCAGAACATAACAAACCCCAACCAGTCCGCTACCGATGCTGGTTGCTAAACGGACACGCTGCAATTCCCCCCCGCTCAACGATTCACTTGACCTATCAAGTGTTAGGTAGCTGACGCCGACACGCTGCAAAAATGCCAACCTTCGTTGCACCTCGCGTTCGATCGGCGCGGCAACTTTTGCCGCCAATGACGGCAACCGTTCAGCAAGTCCCGCAATCCAGGCGTCGGCCTCGGCGAGTGGCATCGCGGTCAGCTCGTGAATCCCGAGACCTTCAATCGTGACACGTCGGGCCTCTGCTCTAAGCCGTGCACCACCGCAATCAGAACAAACACTTCGTTCTTCGCCAACTGTTCCCAGACCGTCACAGGTTTGGCAAGCGCCATAAGGACTATTGAAGCTAAAAGTTCGAGGCTCGATTTCTGCGAAGCTCGTTCCACATTCGATACACGCCATGGCGGTACTATAAAGCGATTCGTGCCAATTCCCGGCCTCGTTTTGGGTCAACGTCGACAAGACTCCCGAGCCTAGCCGGAGTGCAAGCTCCACCGATTCATGTAACCGGGGTTCAATTCCTTCGCGCACGCTCAACCGATCGACAACCGCCTCAATCGTGTGATTCTTGCGTGGCGCGAGTGCTGGCACGTCATCGAGCAGATAAATCTCGCCGTCGACGCGGGCTCGGATCAATCCGGCTGTTCGAATGGATTCCAGCACATCGCGATGGGCCCCCCGACGACCACGAATCAAGGGAGCCATTAATACTAGCTTTGTCTTCTCTGGCAAAGCTAACAACGCCTCGCGGATCAAATCGGGCGACTGTTGGGAAATTGACGAACCACACTCACTGCAATGCGGGATGCCAACGCGTGCATACAACAATCGCAAGTAGTCATAAATCTCCGTGACGGTTGCAACGGTACTCCGCGTACCCGAAGTCCCCGGCTTCTGATCAATCGCCAAAGTAGGCGCCAATCCATCGATCGCATCAACATCGGGGCGCGGAATTTGATCAAGAAATTGCCTGGCATAAGGTGAGAGGCTGTCGATGTATTGGCGTTGGCCCTCCGCATACAACGTGTCAAACGCAAGTGAGCTCTTGCCGCTCCCTGACACACCGGTAATCACGGTCATCGCGTCGCGGCGGATATCAATGTCCACATTTTGAAGATTGTGAACCCTCACACCACGCATTCGAATCATTTCAAGCTCTTTGCCGCTGCGTGAAGGGGGGGACTCCTTCGCAGACGACGTTGATTTGCGGCGGGAAGATGAAACGGGCAAGGCCAGATACGTGTGGGAGGAATGGGTGATTCGAGGTAGACTTAAAGGCAGAAGGGAACGTGATGGAGCAATTTAAGACCGACGCTATGTTTGACCTGGGGCGATATGTTGATCGCGAACATGTGCTGCTGGCTTCGTACGCCATGCACAGTTGCGACAGCAGAGGTCGGCTCCACGACGAGGAGGGGCACTCCTACCGCGGCCCTTTTGCTCGCGACCGAGACCGAATTCTGCACAGCAGCGCCTTTCGACGCCTAAGCGGTAAAATGCAGGTCTTTACCGGTGAAATGGGAGTTTACCATCGTACCCGCTTAACGCACACCTTTGAAGTTGCGTCCGTCGCGCGAACCATCGCTCGCTCCCTTCGGCTCAATGAAGACCTGACCGAAGCCCTCGCTTTAATGCATGATATTGGCCATCCACCGTACGGTCACTGCGGTGAAGACGTACTGAGCGAGTGCATGGAATCGGTTGGCGGATTCTCGCACAACTCCTTCGCGCTGGTCATCGTGCAAGAACTCGAGCAGCGATACCTGCCATTTCCCGGACTCAACCTATCGAGGGAAGTCTTGGCCGGTCAGGATGTTCGCGCGCACAAGGCAGAAGCAGCTGTCGGTCGATCGCCAATGCTGGAGGTTCAATTGGTCGATGCAGCCGATTCGATTGCTTACGACGCGCACGACGTGGATGACGCCCTGCAAATGGGCCTACTTTCAATCGATGAACTGACGGACCTGGCGGTGATCCGACGCGCTCAGGAACGGGCGCACGCCCGACACGGCACGCTGCCCGCGGAGTCAATGAGGCAGCTACTCGTGCATGAACTGATCGACCTACAGGTGAGCGATCTGGTGCGAGTCGCCAGCGAAATGCTGTTGGAAATCGATGGACAAACAACGGGCGAAGCCAGCGACTCGGGGCTCCGATTGAAACATAGCGAAGAACTGGCGGGTGAGCGAGCGGAACTGGAAGCCTTTCTGTTCGAAACCGTCTATCGACATGCCCGGCTGATTCCGGTCCGTGAATCGGCTGCAAAGCGGTTACGAACCCTATTCGAGGTACTGGTGCGGCAGCCCGACCGACTGCCACTGAGATTCCGCCAGCGAACAGTACGTCGGCCCGTCCACCAGGTCGTTGGAGAGTACTTAGCAGGCATGACCGATGATTTCTGTGATAGCCAGTACCACCAGGCTGTGAGAAACCAATCCGGACCACTCGCTGACTGGTAACGTACCGGTATGCGGTTACTGCGGGAAGCGTCGCGATGATTCCGATGCAGTTACTTTCCTAAGGTCGAAAGCGAGACCGCCGCAACCAAGCCCAAAGTTACCGGTATTCCTCGTGACAAGCGTCACAACGCTGCCGGATGAGGCTGGCACCCGCAGTGACCGATTCCCAATCGCTGCGATCGATTGCAGCGACGACGGTCTTCGCAACATCGCGCATCGCGTGGCTTAGCTTGACGTAATCCTCGTCATCCGCCTCGTCCATCCCTTCGCGTGTGAAGATCTCCGCGACCATCGCTAACAGCTCAGCATTTCGACGAACCGAATCGATTTCTGTTTTCGCAGTCCCCTCGTTCCGGGTCACTTCGTCGAGCGATTCCACCAACAGTTCGGCATACTCCATCATCGGACTGCGATCGGCGATCATCGTCCAGTCAGTGTCTGGATCAGATTCTCGACCTGTGATCCCGGTTCCTGACACCAAGTCCTGTAAATCAGCCTTCCGCAATTTTGCTTCGTTATAGACCTGGGTCGAACCGGCTTTGCAATTGAATGCCGTACGAGCGATCAAATCGCGGGCAACCGCTGCCTGATCCTTCCAACGCACCTCACCGCCATGTTCATTGATCACCGCGAACAAGCTCGCCAACGCAGTAAGATCCAACCGCGCGTCCTGATAACCGCCACTATTGAAAGCGCCTGGCGTGGTGACGACCGAATCGTAGTGCAATCGCAATCGCTTCACTTCATCCTCGAGTGAAGCTGGACCAATCAGGGGCGACCAAACATCTTTTCCGTCCGCGCCTGATGATCCGCCACCGGTGCTTTGCCCCGCAGCGGCGACCGGAGCAACCTGGGCAGATTTTCGAATCGAAGAAAGCGAGGGTCGTTGGCCTCGAAAAGCATCATCGAGCTTCTCAAAAAAGACCCCTCGGAGCTGGCCCTCGGAGAATTGCGGACGGGGAGCCCGCCGTTCATCGGCAGCGACAACAGACAAGACAACGGCGGCGAAGCCGAAAATAAGTGTTCTACTCATACCATTTATTGTAACGCCCGCCAGAGCGAGAGTTTATCAAAACAAGTCCAAGATTCTCCGCATTTCCGCAACCGCCTCGCGCATCCCGACCATGACGGCTCGGCTGACAATGGAATGGCCGATGTTCAATTCGGCCATATTGGGGATTCCGGCGACCGGCCGCACATTGGCGTAGTTCAAGCCATGTCCGGCATGTAATCGCATTCCCGCAGCTGTCGTCGCTTTTCCCGACTCGCTGAGACGCGCAAGCTGCTCAATCTGAGCATCCCCCTTCGCCAACGCATAGGGGCCCGTGTGCAACTCTACCGCCTCCACCCCCAAATTGGCAGCAGCCTCGATCTGCCGGGCATCGGGATCCACGAACAGACTGACTAGGATCCCCTGATCCTGCAGTTGCTTGATCGCGTCTGCGACACCTCCGGAGTCACCGGCGACATCCAAGCCACCCTCGGTCGTAACTTCTTGCCGGCTCTCGGGAACTAGAAGAGCCCAATCTGGCTTGAGTCCACAAGCGATGGAGACCACTTCCTGAGCGCAAGCAATCTCAAGATTAGTGCGAACCTGAACCGTTTGGATCAACAGCTCCGCATCTCGATCTTGAATGTGTCGCCGATCTTCTCGCAAATGAAATGTGATCCCGTCGGCACCACCCTGCTCAGCCAAGGCCGCCGCAATCACCGGATCAGGTTCATAGGTTTTTCGCGCCTGGCGAACCGTCGCAACGTGGTCGATGTTGACGCCTAATTCAATCATGCCGTGAGTACCTGCAAAAGATTCGATGCAACTCGTTCCCGTCAGTTTAATGGGAATGCGAGCATGTCATGTAACGTGCCGAGCACCGCATCGCGATCAACCAAAAAATGCCACAAGCAACGTTGAACCGGTGAGGCGAAATATCAATTCCTATGCATCGATTCAGAGGAGGCCGCACGATGCCTGGTTGTCACGCGAGCGGACCACCAAGAAATCCAAGATTATCAACGGAGAATTGCCTCGCAAACTGGTCGCCGACAAAAACCGTTGGCAAACGCAGCTTGAAACAAAATCATTGTCAGTCAACTTCTCACTCTCAAACGGTCGAATCGATTTCTACCCGTTCCCCGTTGGTATCCCGACAATCCATTTCGAGATGCTCGGGGTAGAGAGCTTCACTGCCAAGGATTTGCACGGTCATTTCGCCGACGTCTTCCATTTCCATGACTTCGCGGCGTTTCTTATTGTTCAAATGAGCCGCAACCTCATCGTTAACACGCACGGTGACCCGTTTGATGTGATCGTTTTGCACTGCCAAAGCAAGGGTTCGAATCACCTCAATCGACATGCTTTCTGCCGTCTTCACCAGGGCACGCCCGTCACAGCATGGACAGTCCTTGTAAATGCTGCGTTTCAAACTCGGGCGAATTCGCTGCCGGGTCATTTCGATCAAGCCGAAGGGACTGGTGCGAAGAATTTTGGTTCTCGCCCGATCACTCGACATGGCATCCCGCAAAGTTCTTTCCACCTTTCGACGGTGACTCTCTTTTCGCATGTCGATGAAATCATTGACGATTACCCCGCCGAGGTCACGCAACCGAAGCTGGCGAGCAATTTCTTTCGCGGCCGACATATTCAAGCGGAACGCATTTTCCTCGGCTGAATCATTGCCACGGAAGCTTCCGCTGTTTACATCGATCGCCACCAACGCCTCGGTCGGATCGATCACGATCGAGCCGCCATCTTTGAGGTGCACCTGTCGCTGATTGATTTTTGTGATCTCTTGCTCCAGCTTGTATTTGTGGAACAGCGGTGCATCACCCTCGTAGAGTTTTAGCCGATCGACCACGCGTGGCATGACCATTTTCAAGAAGTCGTGCGCTTTTTCGAAAGACTCCGCTTCATCGACCAAAATCTGATCGATGTCATCACTGAAGATGTCGCGGATCGTGCGAATGATCAAATCGCTTTCTTCGTAAATCACACCCGGCTCAGAGGTCTTTTGCACGCGTTTGGCGATCGCCTTCCAAAGCCTCAACAGGTATTCCATGTCACGCTGCAGCTCAACCTCTTTCCGCCCAGCTCCAGCGGTTCGGACGATGAACCCTAGACCTTTCGGTGGGTTGAGCGACAACAAACAACGATTCAGACGTTTACGATCATCGTCATCCTCAATCTTGCGGCTGACACCAACGCGAGAGAGCGAAGGCATCAATACGAGATAACGACCTGGAATCGAAATGTAAGTACTGAGCGTGGGGCCCTTGGTACCGATCCCTTCCTTGATCACTTGCACCAAAACTTCATCGCCACGCCGAAATATTTCTTGAATCGGTGGTTTGACTCGAGGTCGTCCCCCTTTGTAGGCATGCTTGCTGCCACGGCCAGATTCGCGAGCCCGTCGAGCTGCTGCCTCGGCCATTTCGTCCGACTCACGCATGATTTCTTCGGGATCATATCCACCTTGTCGAAAGTACTGAGGCTCGACGTCACTGATATGCAAGAAACCGTTGCGTCCAACGCCAAAATCGACGAAAGCGGCTTGAATACTCGGTTCCAAATTCACGATTTTACCGCGATAGATATTTCCCGCAAAAGCTTCGACGCTCTTTCGCTCCATGTAAAGCTCTTCGAGCTTGTTGTCTTCCAGTATCGCAATCCGACATTCTTCGGGCTGCAACACATTGATCAGCATTTCTTTCTTCATCGACAAGCACCTCGTACGGTGTAGAGCCGGCTAGACGTCGGAATGGAAATGGCTTGGAAAACAAACCCTACGAAGCAACCCGGGGGTCGCTTCAGCGTTTGGTACCAAGTCGATTTTCCAGATCCGGCGTGGACGCCGACCGGAATTGTGTATGTTTTTTGTTTCATTTGTTTCCAGCCGCTACCGCCATAACGCCCGAGTCATCGCTTTCGAATTCTCGTTGCAAAATCACGCCAGTGCGAACAATGGATGCCCCTTGTTCGATCCAATCCTCCAAGCCAAGCAGGTCGAGTACGTCGCCCGGCTTGAGTGACGCCGCATCGGTCGCTTCCAAGGACAGATGCAGCGTTCCCGATTCATATTTCAACTCCGAGATATGCTCTCGGACATTCATCGTGATGTTCTTTTTCTTTCGCTTTACCGAAACAGTTTCCTGGGCGATCAGCCGCTGAATTGATTCCTCTACAGCCGCATGATCAGCGTCCTGAGGACCGTTGATCTCGTAGATTCCCCGAGCCAACTGAGCTTTCCCAAAACCCTCGGGCAAGTGGCAAACACTGTGTATCGTTAACCCCGGCTGGTCGTCGTTACGCAACCGATCAAGCAATTCGGTCGGCGGCAACATTTCAGCAAGCTCAATCTCAACGACCTCATTGGCACCCTCCACACCCAGTGCCAGTGCGGAAGGAAAAGCCACTCGCGGTTTCGGATGAAAACCTTCGGTCATCGATAATCGCAACGCGGCGCGACGAAGCAATCGCTCCCACAAACGGGCCAAGTCACGATGACTAATCCATCGCAACAACCCAGATTTGGCAAACCGAATGCGGTAACGAATCCGAAGCACAACGGGGGCGTCGGCGGGTACTTGCGAAGTTTCGGCTGGAGTGGGCTGTGAAGTGGTCACGGTCGGTATCAAGAGTGCAACAAAAACCAAAGGGATGAAACGGAACAGGGTCAGTGAACGATTAACTCTGGCACAAAGGTACTGAGACGGTCCAGCAAATAGAGATCAACATCGCGCGCGGCTTCGAGCGTCATCACTCGTTCAGTGATTTCCCGGCACTGCTCGACGGTCACGCTACGGATGGCTTTCTTGACCCTCGGCAGGGCTGACGGGGGAACGCTTAGGTTTCGCACCCCCAACCCGATTAGCAAGAGTGCCCGGCCAGGATTACTGCTCATCTCGCCGCACACCGCGAGCGGAATTTCAGCGGCATCGGCTACCTCGACACACTGCTGAATCAAACGCAGCACGGCCGGATCGCTCGACTGATAAAGATCGGCAACGTATTCGTTACTCCGATCAACCGCGAGCGTATATTGAGCAAGATCGTTGGTGCCGATGCTCAGAAAATCGACTTCCTTCACAAAACGCTCAAGCATCACAACAGCAGCAGGCACTTCGACCATCATTCCGACTGGAATATCGCTGCGGTAAGGGATACCGGCATCCGCCAAATCTTCCGCCACAACCTTCAACAACATTCTGGCTTGTCGCAATTCGCCAATCGTGGTGATCAGTGGAAACATGACCCGGATGTCGCCGTGCACGGCGGCACGCAGAATGGCCCGCAACTGCGGACGAAATAGGTCGAGATTTCGCAACGAAAGCCGAATGCTCCGCAGTCCCAAAAACGGATTATTTTCCTGCTCGGACAGGGGGCGGTGCCCCATCTTGTCCGCACCAAGATCTAGCGTGCGGATCACCACCGGGCGTCCGTTCATCTCTCGCACAACCTGACTGTACGCCTCGTAGTGGTCTTCCTCGCTCGGCTCCACCTGACTTGCAAGGTAAAGGAACTCCGTACGATACAGCCCGATTCCGTCCGCCCCACGATTGAGACAAGCTTCGGTTTCGTGTGGAAATTCAATGTTCGCACTCAACCGAATCCGAACCCCATCGGCCGTCTCGGCAGGCAAGTCCCGCAATTCGGCCAAACGCTCGCTCAGCGATTGCCGCTGTTCGATGCGTTGGCGGTAACTAGTGAGGGTCGCCTCGTCGGGCCCGATGATCACCTTACCACGATCACCGTCGACGATT
>JARGNK010000073.1:0-4956 GCA_029213145.1 Rubripirellula sp.
ATTGCGTCGAGCTGCGCTGGTGGTGGTCGAGCTGCGCTGGTGGTGGTCGAGCTGTTAGGTGGCCGAGTTGGCCGGATCGTCATCGATGCGGCCAGCTGAAACTGGTGTCAGCTTATGATTTCGCGAATGACCTGTCCGTCGTCAGTCGGCCCAATCAAACGCTGGTTCAGTCCCTGGTAGGAAAAGCTAAAGCGTTGCGGGTCGATCCCGATTTGGTTCAAAATCGTCGCCTGCAGGTCGCGAATGCTAACTGGGTTCTCGGTGGGGTAGTACCCAATATCGTCGGTTTGTCCGTAGGCACCAGGTTTGATACCGCCACCTGCCATCCACATCGTAAAGGCGTGTGGGTGGTGGTCGCGGCCGATGAAACCTTTCTTTAATTCATTGCGGACATTGTTTTGCATCATCGGCGTACGCCCAAACTCACCACCCCAGACGACGAGTGTTTGATCGAGCAAGCCCCGTTGTTTCAGGTCTGCGAGCAATCCTGAAATTGCGTGGTCGATTTGGCGACATTTGATTGGTAACGTTTCGTCAATCGACTCTCCCAGAGACGAACCGTGATGGTCCCATCCCCAATCGTAAAGCTGCACAAAGCGAACGCCATTTTCGACGAGGCGTCTGGCAAGTAAGCAATTGTTCGCAAACGTTGGGTCATCACCTTTGTAAAGCTGCCTCGGGTCCGCTGCTGATTCTGCCTCAGAAACATACCCTGGCTTAGCTCCGTACATTTTCAAAATGTGCTCCGGTTCCTTGCTGATGTCCATCACTTCAGGAACCGAGACTTGCATGCGATATGCCAGTTCATACTGTGCGATCCGGGTCATCGTTTCCGGGTCACCAACATGTTGATGTTGGTATCGATTCAAATCGCCAATCGCATCGAGCGTTTTTCGGCGAGCTTTGCGACCGAGGCCGGGTGGATCTGACAGAAATAAAATCGGGTCGCCACCATCTGTACGGCATTGGACTCCCTGATAAACCGTTGGCAGGAAGCCCGAGCCCCACAACGACTTCCCCGCGCTGGGCGTCTTGCCGCCAGACGCGAGAACAACGAATCCAGGCAAATCCTTGTTTTCACTGCCGAGTCCGTAGGTGACCCACGATCCCATCGCCGGAGCACCAAGTAGCGGATTGCCCGTTTGCAGAAGTAGCTGTGCGGGGGAGTGGTTAAATTGTTCGGTATGCAGTGAGCGGATGACACAAACGTCATCCACGAGATTGCTCAAATTTGGCAACAACTCACTGACCCATTGACCGGTTTGACCATGTTGTTTGTAGTCAAACATGGGGCCCAGCATTTTGGGTGTGCCTTTAATGAAGGCGAATCGTTTCCCCTTCAGGTATTCATCTGGGCATGTGGTATTGTGGAGCTTCTGCAGAGCTGGCTTATGCTCGAACAGATCGAGTTGGGATGGTGAACCCGCCATGTGCAGGTAGATAATTGATTTCGCTTTGGCGGGAATCCGATAGCCTGCGTCGGCGGCATGTGCGTCATTGGTTAGCAAGGATTGCAGCGCCATTGCGCCGAACCCTAGCCCCGTTTGGCCAAAAAAATGACGACGGGTGATCGCTTGCGTTTTTTGAAGCTTTAGATTCATCATGGTTTCATCAAGGTCTCGTCCAAATTCAACAGCACGTTGGCTACGGCGATCAGTTTTGGGTCACCGGTTTTCAGTCCGGCGGCTTTCAGTAAAGCTTCACCGTCTTCGATTTCGTTACCGACATCCTGGTAAAACGTTACTAGACGCTCCAGTTCGATTGGATTGGGTTGCCGGATCAAGACCCGCCGAAACCCGTGGCTTATTTTGGCGTTGATTGAATCGCCGGCCTGCTCCATCTGCTGTGCGAGAGCACCGGCGGATTCTACAAAAACGGTGTCATTCAAGGTGACGAGCGCTTGCAGCGGCGTATTCGTTCGCACGCGTCGAATTTGACAGACTTCACCGCTCCCCGCATCGAAGGTGATCATGGATGGGTAGGGGCTTGTGCGTTTCAAATAAGTGTAAAGCCCGCGGCGATGGCGATTTGGCCCCTCCGAGTTTTTCCAATCTTCGCCGCTGTACGTGGTTTTCCAAACACCACCCGGTTGTGGAGGCATGACGGATGGTCCGCCGATCTTTTGTGTCAACAAGCCGGCAGCGGCAAGCGCTTGGTCTCGAATGATCTCCGCGGACAGTCGGAACCGCGGTCCCCGCCCAAGCAGGCGGTTGCGTGGATCGTTTGCGACCTGCTGGTCGGTGGCCGCTGAAGTTTGGCGATAGGTTTGCGAGAGTACGATCTCTCGAATCAGTTGTTTGATCGACCAGCCTTCTTCGCGAAACTCGACCGCCAACCAATCAAGCAGTTGAGGGTGGGAAGGTGGCAATCCTTGCATGCCAAAATCTTCTTCGGTTTCAACAAGTCCAATTCCAAACAAGCGGGCCCAAATCCGATTAACCATGACGCGGGATGTGAGCGGGTTGCTGGGGTGCATCAACCACCTTGCAACACCAAGTCGATTCACGACTTGCTCATCAGGCAGATCACCGAATTCAGGGAGCACGGCCGGGGAGACTTCGTCGCCGGGATCAAGAAAGTTTCCTCGCACATGAGTTCGTGTCACCCGTTGCTTCGCCTCAGAAAGTTCCCGCATGATCGGTGTCTTCGGGATTTCTCGCTTCACTTTGTTCAGTGAATTCCGCAAGTTATCGATCTTGCCGATGAGCGTTTTCGTTTCGGGATAGACTTGACGTCGGAAGGTCGTTTTCAATTGGCTGTCGGGATCGAGATCCGCGGTGAGCCACTCGACGGGGTGCGAGCTAGCTGAGATTCGAAACCGGTCAAAGGTGAGGCCTTGGCCATATTCTTGGTCAATTGTGAAGCGAAGTTGCTGTTCGGTGCCAACAGTCAATGGCTCGCTCAGGTCAAAGACAGCGGCATGCGGTTGAGCTGCCTGGGGAGAAAATGCCCAGCCGGCATCGGATTTCCCATCGATGGCTCGCGCGACCTCCCAGCCCCGTTGGGAAAAGTCAGCTCGTGGCTGGGTTAACTTCAATTGTCGAGGTTCTTTTCCCGGTTCTAGCGATTCGACGGTCAATTCACGCATCGCGACGTTCTTGTCGCTCCATTTTCCCCCGGCTTGCTTGGGGAACGTATCAAAACGGATTGCGGTAATGGTTTGCCCGGCAGATAGATCGACGACCAATTTCCAGGTGTCTTTTTCAGGTAGCTCGCCATCGACATCCAGCGTTCCTTCGGCATCCTGATCCAGTTTAATCTTTGCATTGGATTCTAGTGACGACAAACGTAACGGCGTCCAGAGCGGTTGGTCGTCGAACTTTGCCTGCCAAATTTTCCATGCCTCAACAAACTCGCTGGTTTCGTTGTTTAGCTGTTGGTCCAGTTGGCCCAGTTCCGCTTCCAAGGATTGGATCTGTTCACGCTGCGTCGCGGTTGGTGTCGGTATCACTGGCGCTTCACGATCCGCATCTTCGGTTTGATTGAAGAACGCATAAAAGGCATAGTAATCCTGCTGGCTGATCGGATCGTATTTGTGCGAGTGACACTTGGCGCAGCCCATGGTCAGCCCCATCCAGACTTGGATTGTGGTGTCGACCCGATCTTTCACGGCCGCGACACGAAACTCCTCGTCGTCGGTGCCGCCCTCGTCGTTTTCCATCGTGTTTCGATGAAACGCGGTCGCCAGAAGTTGATCGGCGGTCGGCTCAGGAAGGAGGTCTCCGGCAAGTTGCTCGATCGTGAACTGGTCGTAAGGCGTATCGCGGTTGAGAGCGGCGATGACCCAGTCGCGGTATCGCCAAATGTCGCGGTGCCGGTCTTTTTCGTAGCCTTTGGTGTCGGCGTAACGTGCGAGATCAAGCCACATCCGCGCCCAGTGTTCGCCAAATGATTCCGAGTTCAACAATCGATCGACAACTTTTTCAAATGCTTGATCGGATTCGTCAGCCAGAAAAAGATCGGCTTGTTCAATCGTCGGTGGTAATCCGGTCAAATCTAACGAAACACGTCGTAGCCATTCCGTGCGGTCGGCAGTGGGGGAAGGTTTTAAGCCTTGGTTTTCAAGCTTGCTGAGAACAAAGTGATCCAGTGGAGCAATCGCCCAGTCAGCTAACTTGGTCGCGGGCAATGGAGCCTTCGTTGGGGGGATAAAAGCCCAGTGCTGTTGATAGGTCGCGCCTTGCTGAATCCAGGACCGCAGTGTTTCAATTTCGGACATGGATAATTGGTGCCCGGAATCCGGCGGTGGCATGATCGATTCGGGATCGTCGGATTCGATGCGCTGAATCAGTTCGCTTTCGGTGGGCTTTCCAGGCACGATGGCGTTGGAGGTGATCGCCGCGTCGCGGCGATCGAGGCGGAGGTCAGCCTGGCGAGCCGATTCGTCTCTTCCATGGCACGCCAAGCAATTTTTCGTCAATATCGATCTGATTTCTTGGTTAAAGCCGATCGTATCGTCAGCAGAAACCGAATCCGCCGGCGTTAGGAAGCGAAACACGGCTGCCAAGAAGATTGCCGATAGGCATTTCTGGCTGACTGGGAACGCGATTCGAAAAAAAACTATCTTGCTCATTCAATCATCTTGGATGGTGGCAAAGTCGCATTTAGGTGCACCTTCGGAAGCCGTATCGTAATCGCTTTTTCGGTTGATTGCCCGGCCCCCTGCTTGGTTCGCCTGATTCGACTTGTTCAGCGTGGTTGACACCGCGTGCTTACCCACGTCCGCTCACCGGGTTCGACCCGACATCAAATCGCGAGTGATTGAATGCCGTTTTGAAATCCTTCTTTCAGTTTGGGCCAGGCCCAGTACGGCCATGGGCGTTTCCGCGAAGCAAACTCGGTGGCATCAAAGTTGGGAGATTTTGGAAAGGTTGGGTCTCACCTGGCAGGCAAATGAAGAGCGGCGGGGCGTTTTGTCGCGTTTTGGCTTGGCCTGCGGGAATGCGGGAATGCGGG
>JARGNK010000073.1:5056-33287 GCA_029213145.1 Rubripirellula sp.
CGGCGGGGCGTTTTGTCGCGTTTTGGCTTGGCCTGCGGGAATGCGGGAATGCGGGAATGCGGGAATGCGGGAATGCGGGAATGCGGGAACGCGGGCAGATTCCAATGAATCATGGATACCTGGGTTAGGGAAAAACGTAGAGCTGGCGAATCAAGCAAGCGTGATCACAAGTGGCGGTCCGGGTAGATGCTTGCTTCGGGCTGATGCTTGCTTCACAGAGTGGTGTTAGCTGGTCCTATCAACTACCTTATGACCAACAGTCGTTGCGCTGAAATTCAACGGAAATCATTCATTCGAAATTGAAATATGCGTGAGATTCTCAACCGGCGAACCTTTCTCCGTGGAAGCGGTGTTGTGATCGCTCTGCCGATGCTAGAGGCGATGACGTCACGCAGTGAAGCGGCGCTCACTAAATCGAAGCCCGTCAAGCGTTTTGTTTGTTTGTCGAACAATTATGGGGTTTATCGAGAGTCATTTTTTCCAGCGGCCGATCAGGTGGGGGCGGATTACGAAATTCCTGAAACACTGCGGCCACTGGAAAGACATCGTCGCGATTTCACTGTATTTTCGAATCTTGATCACGGAGCCACTGGGGGCCACAAAGGTGTTCCCGTTCTGCTCAGCGGAGTCCGTCCGCATGTGGCCGCCGGTTACCCCGAAGGGAACGTCAGTGTTGATCAAAAGATTGCTGAGCATGTAGGTGCTGCAACAAGGTTTTCATCGCTGGCAATGAAGGTGAATGAAGCGAACCTCGTCAGCTTTACTCGCACCGGTGTACAGGTACCGGCGATCGATTTGCGACAAGCTTACCGGGCGATGTTTATTGAAGATGATCAATCCGCGCGGGCGACAGCGACCGCACGACTGAAACGGCATCACAGCATTCTTGATGTTGTGATGGATGAAGCGAACTCCGTTCATCGCGGTTTGGGCCAGCAGGATCAACGCAAGTTTGCCGAGTATTTAGACGCTGTTCGTTCTTTGGAAAAGAAGATCCAGCAGCAGCAACCTTGGTTGGATCGCCCCAAGCCACAGACGGATCACCCTGAGCCGTTGCAAGGAAAAGGAACAGAAGCGGATTTGCGGTCGGTGATGGAATTGATCGCGCTGGCAATTCAGACCGATTCAACGCGCGCGATCACGCTCGCTTCTGGGTTCAGGAACGGTGACTTCGGCCTTTCCGGCGGCTATCACGGTTTCTCGCATCACGGACAGCGGGAAAAAGAAGTGAATGCACTGAAACTGATTGAACGTTATCAAATCACGCAAATGGCTTACTTGATCGATCTGCTAAAAACGAAGGAAGATCCGATCAATGGCGGAACGTTGTTCGATCATACTTCGATTCTGTTTGGCAGCGGCATGGCGACTGGCGAACATTCGACCAAGAACCTTCCACTCGTCCTTGCGGGTGGTGGATTCTCACACGGCGAGCACAAGGTTTATCCGGAGCAAAGCAATCAACGGGTCCCCGCAGCCAATCTCCTGCTTTCGATTTTACAGAATCATGGTCTCGAAATAGACCGCTTCGGAACCAGTAACGGCACTCTGACGGGATTGGATTGGAGTTAAGCATGGCGATGTGGTCGAGCGTTGTCAGATTGCTTGTCGCCAGGTTCTCGTTCAACGGACTTGTTTTTTTGGGAGTGATTTGCGCAGATCCGCTGTCAGCTCAAACGCTGTCAGCTCAAACGGATTTGCAGGCGGCGCGACCGTTTCTTCAGCAGTATTGTGTTGCCTGTCATGGTCCTGCGAAACAGGGAAATGGACTGCGTTTTGATAACCTTTCCAGCGATCTGTCTGAGCCGGAGAGCTTAGAACATTGGCAGGCAATCGTTGACCAGTTGAATCTTGGGGCGATGCCGCCGAGTGAGCATCGGCAACCAAGCGAGACGCAAGTTGTCGAAGTGGTCCAGCGAATTTCCAGTCAGCTCAAGCTGGCCTATGCACGGCAGCGCAGTACCGGTGGTAAGACTGTGGTGCGACGATTGAACCGGTACGAGCTGCGCAGCACGCTTCGCGACCTGCTCTACTTGCAAGGGAACGCAGACTACGACGCAGGCTTGGTGACCAAGCTTGAGGACCGCAACGGGAATGGACGCGCGCAGTGGAATAGTGAAGATCCGACTCGGGAGTTTCCGGCTGATGAAGTGATTGATGGGTTCGATAACATTGGCGGCCGCTTGGTGATGTCGGACTTTCTGCTGAAACAAGTCATTGCCGCAGCGGAGTCCAGTTTGAAGCTTGCGACTCATGCAGAAACGCGGCCATCGTTTGAGACGCGTCGGTATTCCAGTCCGATTCGCCCCGATCCACCTCGATCAGGTTTGCAGATGTTTGCTGCTGCCTTATCGCTTGGGTATGACGGAATCTATCAGCGGTATCGCGAGCCGGGGGCGAGTACCGGCGGAATGGGAAGAGTTGGACCAAACGAGCTGGTACGTGGCGGTGTGGGGCGGACCGCCCAATATCAAATCACGATTGAAGCTTCTGCGCACCATCAACGTCACTCTTGGGGTGACCTGATTAAACGCGATCCAGATGAACCGATGTTGCTAGGGTTGCACATCGCAGATTCGAAGCGTGGTGGATTGGGTGAGAATCCAACCTCTCGGCAGCTCATGCAGTGGGTGTTGCCTGGCGATGGGGGCAAGCAAACATTGACCTTTGAGTGCTGGCTTGATGAAACTTGGTTTCCATGGCTGGGCTGGGAGAACGGTCCCTACGATCGAGCACTTCGTCCATCAATGTTGGTCGAGCAATTCGTCCCGGACGCGTACAAGTCACCGCCGGCAAAGGGAGCCCCACAAAAGGAAAAGCAAGATTACGAACGGGCGATGGCAGCCGCTTTGTTTACTGCTGGGTACAAAGGCCCACATCTTCGAATTCATAGCCTGGCGATTGAGCCCATTGATAAAACTTGGCCACCACGAGGCCACGTCGCCTTGTACGGAGGTGAGGACGAGGTTGCTGGGAATGCAGTGGACGGTCTGATTCGCCGTTTCATAGGTCGAGCATTTCGACGTCCCGCCAAGCCAGCAGAGGTTCACCGTTATGTGCAATTGATTGAATCACAAATGGCAGCAGGAGCGAGTCGAGAAGAAGCGTTGCGGGTTGGTTACACGGCCGCGTTAGCCTCACCGAATTTCTACTACTTGCAGGAATCGGAAGGTCGGTTGGGCGATTACGAGTTGGCATCGCGTTTAAGTTACTTCCTTTGGTCGTCCATGCCTGATGAAGAATTGTTTTCACTGGCGGCGAGTGGAAATCTGAGTGATCCGGACATCTTGTTGGCGCAAGTCGAGCGGATGCTCAACCATCCAAATTCTGCCGCATTCGTGCGGCGGTTCCCCCAGCGTTGGTTGCGGATCGATCGACTCGGAACGATGCCTCCGCCGGGTGGCTTTTATTTCCACCGTGAAATGGAGCTGGAAATGCGGGAGCAGGTTGATGCATTTTTCTCGCACTTGGTGCACACCAATGGACCGATTCGAGAGATTGTCGAATCGGACTACACCTTTTTGAATGAGCGGGTCTCGCAGTGGATTTACAAGCGTGACGATGTTTGGGGAGATCGGTTTCGTAAGGTGCCGGCAAAGCCGCCCCACGGCGGTGGCATGATGACAATGCCCGCAGTGATGACTGCAACCGCTAATGGTGTCGACACCTCCCCGGTAGTGCGTGGGGTGTGGGTGCTGGAATCAATCCTTGGAACACCGCCGTCACCACCACCGCCCGATGTCGAGCCTCTCTCGCCCGACTTGCGCGATGCGAAAACCATTCGTGAACAACTGATTGCGCATCGAGAGCAGGCAGCGTGCAATCGATGTCATCTCAAGATTGATCCGTTGGGGTTTCCGTTTGAGCACTTTGATGAACTGGGGCTCTATCGTGAAAAGTATCGCATTCCAGGCGGTCAACTGGCGATTGATCCGTCCGCCCGACTTGCCGATGGGCGGGAGGTGAGCAACATCGAAGAATTAAAGCAGCTGTTACTGACGCGTGAGGATCAAATCACTCGCAACTTGACCGAGAAGATGCTCGCGTACGCCGGCGGACGTCTAATGGAACCGCTCGATCGCGGCAGTATTGACGCGATTGTTGAGCAGTTGACCGAGCGGTCAGGCGGCGTCCGCGACTTGATTAAGCTTGTTGTTCAGAGTGATGTCTTTCTAACGAAATGACTGGCCAACTCATGGGTTTTACTGGCCAACTTTTGGGTTTTTGAACTTGCATCAATTGGAAAACGCGTCAGGAGACTTACTTTCCCATCCATCGGCACGCGTTGGCAATGATCTGAACAGCTTCGCGCTGTTTGTAAACTGGAAACGTTTCGTGCCCGGGGCGAAAGTAAAAAATCTTTCCCGCCCCGAGTGTCCAGATCATGCCGCTTCGAAATCGCTCACCCGATTCCCACGTCTCTTCGAAGATGAGTTCATCTGGTTGTGGGACATGAAATGGCTCGTCATACATTTCGGTTCCCAGGACTGAGAACGTGGGTGGCAGGCCACTGGCGATGGGATGGTTCGGCTTGGCGACTTTCAGTGTGCTTGGTGCACCGTCTGGTCGATAGGCAGGGAAACAGCAATTAGGAAGATCCACTCGGACCATGCCGACCTGACGGCCACGCTTTAGGGCGAGGTAGGCTGGCGTGACCAATGATCCGCGAGCTGGTGGGAAACGCCCCGCGGGTGGAATGAATTCGAACTGAATTGGTTTTCCACCTGGTGGGTCAGGAAACTTTTCACGTGCTTCGACTTTTGTTCGCTCATTCATTGCTTCCACAAAAGGAGTCGACCAATGGGCGGAATGCAAAAAAATGGTGTTTAGTTTGCCCTGCTTCAAACGTCGAATGATTTTTGTCTGTGCTGTTTCCGGTGATATATCGCCTTGTCGAACGTGTCCCCACCAGATCAAAACATCAGCCCATTCCAGATTCTCAGACGAAAGTCCCTGCTCGGGATCGTCCAAGCAAACCGAACGCAATACGAGATCATCCGTTGATGCATCCAATCGTGCGGCGAGTTCATTCCCAAGGAAGTTTTCATACGCGGCTGCCTGTTTTGGCTGGCGCTCATCCCAGACGAGGACGTGCACAGGATCCGCACTCAAGGCAGGTGTGGACGTCATGAGAATTAAAGCCTGCACAAAGCAGAGCTGACTGACGCTAATTTGACGGAAGCTGATTGGACGGAAGCTGATTGGACGGAAGCTGAGGATTTTGAAATACTTCATGCTGGACCATTTTTTCTGTTGTTTAATTTTTATGCGTGTGAGGCGCATCTTCCGTTCGCGGCGAGGTGTTTTTCGGTGAATCCGCGGTAAATGCTCGCAGAGAGTTTGACGCATTCTTGATCCGATCGCCAGGAAATTCATGCCGAGAAATTCCCGGCGGTGGTATCGACCATCAACGTTTTTCGAAAAAGTGACGAGCAGAGTTTTTCAACTTACTGTTGCAGCAGGTTGACCGTCGGTCGATGGAAGTTAATGATTGCTACTTCCGGCGTTTCGTACGCTGAGTTTTTAGTTGCAAGCCTGCCAGCTTGGCAAGAACAGCGAGAGCCCGGGCACTCGCGTTCGGTCGATCCCACAGTAAGTTACCTCGATCCCACAGAAAATGGCCAAATGAATTTGGCTATTCCTTCTCACATTTCCGGTCAGGCAGATCACGGAGAGATTTAAGGCATGGGGAATTCCGTTACTCTTGCGATTTTTGGTTTGGCAGTTCTGGTCTGTCTCGCGATCGTTCTCTACTCATTGTTTGGCGGACATCGGTCCATTCTTGTCGCAATCCCAACTGCGATTGTGTTTGTTTTGGCGATCGCTCCGCAAATGATCAATCCGGGTGGGGCGGGGTGGAAGCTGCAGCTCATTCTCGCGGTCGCAGCGGCGATTGGAACTGTGCGGCAGTTTCAAAAGGTTGCGGTCGATGGGGGAGATGTCTTCGAAGGCGACAAAAATTAACGGACGACAGAGCACGCTTTGTGAAGCATCCTGAAGATCCAAATGGGGACGACTCGGTGCAAGGGTGTCGCCGGTGGCATGGAGTTGATTATCTTGTCACTACTGGCTTACTGCATTTGTGATCAATCTGATGAGGTCAAGGTCAGTCATTCCGTGTGCAAGCCGAGAGCTCGACTTAAAGTTGGTTGACCGCGGAGGTGAAACCGCAACAGGCGAGAATAACTTGGCTGAGCAAATGAATGAACCTGCTAGGGGTGAACCTGTTATGGAGACGAGTGCTGCGATGAAACATTTGATTGTGCTGTTGTTCATTCTTCTGTTTAACGCGAACGTTTATGGGCAAGCGAACCCTGGCACAGTGGCTGTTTCCGCCGATGCTGACTCGATTGCGATTGCCAGGAAGCGTATTGAAGAGGCGGTCGCCGTTGATTCAGTGCCTTCACCAGTCCAGGTGGTGGTGGTTTATTTCACGCCACGTGAGCGATCACCAGCGGCCAACCATACCGCGCGGGTGCGAAGGATCGTTGAGGAGGCTGCCAGTTTTTACCAGCGTGAAATCGAACGACATGGACTCGGCAATCACCCGTTGAGGGTGTTAAGGAATGAAGAGGGGGAAGTCGACATCATCGACGTTGTTGGGCAAGACAAAGACTACGACAAGCCCGACGGTCGTCGGATTCGAGACGAAATCGTGCCGGTGTTGAGAAAACGCAAAATCAATCCAGAGCAGTCTGTTCTGCTGCTATTCTGTAATCTGATGGATTATGACCCCATAGCGGGGACAATTTCGCATCACAGTCCCTACTATGGCGGCGGTACTCATTTAGGTGGTACTGCATGGCAATGTGATTCAGCCATTCTTGATCCACTGCGGTTTCGTGATCCAGCACCGATTTTGGATGGAGAGTACGGCAGAATCACCGTTGGTCGGCATAACTCAATTTTTATCGGGGGCGTGATTCATGAGCTTGGCCATGCGTTGTCGTTACCTCATTGTCGCCAACGTCCTGATGAATCGGAGTCTGGCACCGCATTGATGGGATCCGGCAATCGCACCTATGCTCAGCAACTGCGGAATGAGGGACGGGGTACCTTTCTGACCTTGGCTCACGCGTTTCGGTTAGCCGCCCTTCCCGTTTTTAACCCAACGTCGCCTCCCTCGATAAGTCGGCGACCTGATGCCAATTTCGAAGTGCTGAAAATATTTGCGAGCAAAGATCGCTTGATTCAGATTCAAGGACGTGTCTTGTGCGACATCCCAATCCACGCCGTGATTGCTTATTTCGACCCTGATGGCGGCGGCGACTACGATGCATTGACCGTTACAGCTGTGCCGGATCGCAGCGGTCATTTTACGATGCGGAGTTCGCTTCTGGCACCGAATACGGCAGGTGAACTTCGCTTGGTTACCTGTCACGTTAGTGGTGCCACGAGCACTCGAAGCATGCGATATCAGATTGATGAGAGTGGCCAGCCAGTGCTGAAAACGATCCGTTTGAATCTTGAGCTGAACCCAATGATCGACGCCTTGCGTGCTGGGAATGCGCAGGAGGCCAAGAGACAACTGGCTGTGGTGGCAGCGGGCGATTCGGAACTGGAGCAGATTGGGCGGCAAGTGCTCGATCGGTTTATCGATCCTGTGATAACTGGATCCATCGACTCTGCAAAGAGTCCTGGTCCGGCACGACAGCTTTTTCTGACGGATTTGCAGCCCTCCTCGGCTAGGGTCGGTTGGCAGCGACCTACCTACGACGAAGTCCCGAGCAAGGAGCGACTCTTATCGGTGGGCGGGGACTACTTTGCACGCGGTATTTACGCCCATGCACCGGCGAGGCACGTTTATGATCTCAACGGCGAGTGGAATCGAATCAGTGGGTTATGTGGTGTTCAGGGATCAAATTTGGGGCGTGTTGATTTTACGCTGCTGGGTGATGGACGAACGTTGTGGTCGGCGCGTCGGGTATCGTCTGGCGAGGGAAAGCGATTCGATGTGGCGATTGAAGGTGTCGACACTTTGACGTTGATTGTTGGTGATAGCGGGAACGGCAGAAACGGTGATTGGGGTGTTTGGATTGAGCCGGTGCTGACTGGCGATTGAATTTCAAAAACCTCGTTGCTAGCTAATGTCGATTTCGACGTTCGTTTTGCTGTGGTCGTCACAGGTGCCCATCTACCGGAGCAGTATGTGTCGCGGCCAAGCCTTGGCATCATCTGTGATCTTGGCAGGCCAAATAGTGACGAGTTGCTCGGAATGAGATTTGTGTTAGATAGCATTGGGGGGATAGCATTGGGGACAGGCATCGCCAGAGATTTTGGGGAGATAGCATTGGGGACAGGCATCGCCAGAGATTGGAGAGGCAGGGTTGCTTTGGGGACAGGCATAGCCAGTTTTTGGGGACAGGCATAGCCAGTTTTGGGGACAGGCATAGCCAGTTGCTTTGGGTGCTTCGGGGACAGGCATATGCTTTGGGTGCTTCGGGGACAGGCATAGCCAGTGCTTCGGGGACAGGCATAGCCAGGGCTGTGCCAGGCAGGAAAGATAGCAATGGGGACAGGCATCGCCAGAGATTGGGGACAGGCATAGACGGCGCTGCGGCAGGCAGGAAATGACATCATTGAATTGGTTGTTTGTTTCACTGCTGGGGCGGGGCCTTGGGCGGACAGATCTGGAACGCCTCTCGATTCAAGTTCAGCAAGGTATCGACTTGAAAGCCCGTGTTTTCAGCTGAAAGGGGCGGGGGGTTGGTTCTGAATTGCCCTTTCGTCGGTGGAGCGTTTCCGATTCAATGCGAGGTTGATCTCGGCGGGAAACTGGAGCTTGATGATTAATTTGAGGTGAATGGCTCACCCCAGCTGGATGGTGGAACCATCTGGATTGCTTCGATGCCGTCGGTATACGCTAACTCCATGGATGGACGTTGCATGATGGTTCGCAACCAGTCTCATGTTGGTCGGAAAGAGACTAGCTTGGGATGCAAAACTGCTCGCGTTGGGGTGATTGAATCTCGGTCCACTTCACGCCTTTTGCCGAGTGCCGCCATGGCGCGGTGTCTGGTGATCGTAAGCCTGTTTTGGGTTCACTCGACATCGTTCGCCATCGGTCAATTGATCGAGGTGACCAGCAGAACCATTGAGGCCGATTCGCCCGTTGAGGCTGAGGCGGCAGCACCGACCTTGCCCGAACTGCAGACCCAAACCCAACTCAACATTCAGCGTCTGAACAAGATCCTAAGATCTCAGGAATCGCTTGATTCGAACGTTGCCGCGTACGCCACCGAGGAAGTAGAGCTTTGGGAAGAGCTGGAGTTGGTTATCGACCAGCGAACACTCATCCAGCAAGATCTAGCGGCACTGGATAATTCGGCCATTGCCTCTGGCGACGCAGATATTCCCACTGAGGAATTGCCAAAGTCCTATTTCGAATTTGAGGAATTTCGGAATCAAGTTCTTTCCAGCGAACAAAACCTAATTGTCTTGGATTTGGAATTGCATGCTGAGAAAAACATGCAAGCCAGAGTGAGTGAGCGTTATCGCGATGCAGAGAAAGAACGTCGTCGCTTCGCCGAGGCAATGCGAAGTAGTAAATTGCCAGAGCTTGAACGAGAGCATGCATTGGCGGTCCTTCGTAGCAAAGTCTTGGCACACCGTTTGGCAATGCACCGTGAGCAAACGGCAATCACCGCGAGAAAAATCGAGGCTGCTGAGAAGTTGGTTGCCAAACGGCAGGGGTTACAGACTGCTCTGAAAGGAAAGTTCAAACTGACACGAGAGGAGCTCGATAGCCATCTGGCGAAGTTTGGTGACTTCGAAGAGACGATTCGCTTGGAAATGAGCAGCGCCGAAAAAAGAATGCAACAAGTCATTCGAGAGCGCTCACTGAATCCGGACGCAGCGGCAAACCTAGCCTACGAGTTGGTTCACGATGAAGTCCAACTGTTTCAGCACACGCTATCCGAGGCGAAATTCGCGAAGGAATGTTGGCAACGGCGATACCAACTGTCCGCAGGTCAGGCGTCTGTCAGCGAGATCGCGGTTTGGTTAGAAGAGTCTGAGCAGGCGAAGGAAAGAGTCTCGCACCTCGCCGAGAAAATCCAAATTCGCACCATGCAGCGGAAACAGGAGTTATCTGAGTTAGATCGTGTGAGGATGCTCGCGAATACTACGCAGACCAATCCGGAAACGAACATGGAAGTAGCCGAGTTGGAAAAGGTGATCAATGTCTATAGTCGAATCGAGTCATTGGTCATCATGGCCGAGCATTTGTACAGCCGCTTCATCGAAGACCTCGAAGCACAGCAGGACGGATTCTCACTCACCGAATGGATGCAAGTCGCATCGACTAGCATTGCAGCATGCTGGCAATATGAAATAGCGAACATTGACGATCAGGCGATTACGATCGGCAAGGTGGTGTCTGGAATACTGCTGCTGTTAATCGGGTATTTTGCAAGTCGGGCGTTCGCGTCGATTGTTGCTTCCCGCATCTTGCCTAAATTCGGGCTGAGTCATGCGGCGGCATCCGTATTTCGCACTTTGCTGTTCTATTCTTTAATTATCGCGCTGGCGTTGGTGACGCTTGACATCATCAATGTGCCGCTGACTGTATTTGCATTTTTGGGTGGTGCGGTGGCGATCGGCTTTGGCTTTGGCAGTCAGAACCTTGTGAATAATTTTATCAGCGGTTTGATTTTGCTTGCCGAGCGTCCTATCCGAGTTGGCGACTTGGTGAATGTCGATGGCATCGATGCGAACGTTACGAACATTGGTGCGAGAAGCACTAAAGTTCGCACCGGCTCGAATCTCGAGATTTTGGTTCCTAACAGTAAATTTCTCGAGAACAACGTGACTAACTGGACGCTTTCGGATACACGGGTTCGGACCTCCGTCTGTGTTGGCGTCGCTTATGGATCACCCGTGCGAGAAGTCATCCATGTGCTGAAGAAAGTGATTGACCAACATGAACTCGTGATTCGCTCACCTGAGCCAATCGTGTTGTTCAAAGAATTTGCGGACAGTGCGCTGACGTTCGAGGTGCACTTCTGGATTCACATGAAGCGAATGATGGATGGTGAGAAGGTTCGCAGTGAAATTCGAGTCGCAATGGATGATGCGTTTCGCGACGCAGGAATTGTGATTGCGTTCCCACAACGGGATGTTCACGTTGATATGCAAACGCCGATTGAAGTGCGGCTTGCTGATCTACAGAATGTAGCGAAGGGCAGTTCGGGACTTCGACGCGCAGCCTAGAGCATCTGTTCGGGAAAGGTTGTGACGACTTCAAATCGCTTTACTGCCACTTCCACCGGTTCAAGCAGGCTCGTTTAAATCGTCAGAGTCGGCTAATCCGTATCAAGCCTTGCCGGTCGGCGCGGGAGATTGCGGTGCCGAGTTTCTGTGTGATTGCAAAAAAATCTAGCTGCTCGAAAGCTTGAACACGAATGATTCGCACCATTTCTAGGCGGCTTGCCGACTGACAGCCTCAAAGTCACCATTCAGAACGATATTCTGTGCGACGTGTCTGGTTTCCTTCGATCGACTTTTTCCTGATGGATTTACATTTGCGGGCCGAGCACCCGGTTTTGCGGTGATCCGAGTGCCCGTTAACCATCCCCTGCGTCGGAAGTAAAAAATCGTTCCTGCAATCATCGAAGCCATGACACCGACGGTGATCTGATAGGCATATGGAAAGCTGAGTTCTGGCATCTCGTTAAAATTCATTCCGTAAACACCAGCCAGGAAGGTAGGTGGTACAAAGACACTGGTCAGCAGTGTCAAAACTTTCATGATCTCGTTACTTCGATGGGCAACCGATGTCATGTACGTATTCACTAGACCGCTGGTTGATTCACGGTACATGTCAACAACATCGGCAAGTTGCGCACAGTGATCGGCAGTGTCACGAATGTAGGATCGTGTGTCTTCAGCAATGAATGGGCTATCGCCTGTTAGCAGCGAAACGACAACTTCTTTCTGTGGCCAGATGCTTCGTCGTAATCGGGCGAGCAAATTCTTAGCCGTATGGATCTGGGCCAGCAATTCTGGGCGAGGCGACTGTAATGCCGCCTGCTCCATTGTTTCGATTGTGTCGCCGAGTCCCTCCAGGAATGGGAAGCATCCATCCACACATGCATCAAGAATCGCATAAACCAGGTAATCGGGGCCCTTTCGCCGAAGTCGGGCGCTAGGGTTGTCCAGTCGGTTGCGAATCGGCGACAAGACATGCTCGCAATTCTGATGGAACGTTAGGACGTAGTTCTCGCCAAATACAATGCCGAGTTGTCCCACTGCGGCTTTGTCATGCTCATTGACGATCAAGCAATGAGCGACGACGAGGTGCTGATGCCGAAACAGTTCGGATTTTGGACGTTGGGGCACATTGACCAAGTCTTCCATCGCCAACGGTGAGATCTCGAATTTCTTCGCAATTTGCTGCAGGATTTCGCCATCGTGGAGTCCTTGGATGTCGATCCACAGCAACGAATCTCTCTCGTCTGGACCTGGCAGTTCCGCGGTTGTGTCACAGGTGTGGGTGGACACATGTTCCTGGGATACACGGGTGACTTGCACCGTGACCGGACTGGTGGCGGGGCCCAGTACAAGCGTGCCGGGACGTGCTCCCACCTCGGGATGGCGTTTGTGGAACATAGATCGATCGCAGGATAAAGCGGGGGGATTTTTATTCTGGCAGCATCCCAGAGCAGCCCGATCGAGGTCAATACAGTTCGGATGAAAGCGGTTTTTGATATTGGCTTTTGACGTGGCTAATTCGTATTGTTCCAAGGTTCTGTCGGAGTTGTGGGGCAGCCGCGCCAACGGCAAGTCGGCACCGACCTTGGATGCTGCCAGATGATTCCATGACAAGCGTGGATTCCATGACCAGCGTGGATTCCATGACCAGCGTGCTTGTGTGACAAGCCGTGATTGCATGAGATGTTGGCGGAAAGAAACCTGATATTGAATCACAAACAGAAGTGTTGTGTCGCGTGTCTGATGATCATCACCCAACCCATACCCCTGCCCCCGAGTCGGTAGCGATTCTGGTGCACGGGACTTACGCGGCGGATAAAGAGAGCGTCGGTGAAAAATGGTGGCAATCGGGCAGCCGCGCCGCGAACTTGCTTCGCTCAAAACTGCCCTCTGGTGTGGGGTTAATACGTGATTCAGAAGTCTTTCATTGGTCGGGTGAGAATAGTGAGCGGGCTCGCAGCCAAGCTGCAAAAAAATTGCTCCGGCACCTCGAGCATCAAGAGCAGCGAGGGATCGACTATCACTTGGTCGGGCACAGCCACGGGGGATCGGTGATCTGGAGTGCATTGCGATTGGCAACTCTTAGCAAGAAGCCGCTTGCGGGATTACGCAGTTGGACAACCGTGGGGACGCCCTACCTGCAGCATCACGGACGCAGTGCTTGGAGTGCGGGGAATCTGGTTGGCATCATTTTGGGATTACTATTGCTGCGGCCAGGGTTCAATGCACTACGCGCCTTGACTTCGATGCTGGCCAACGCGATGGCAGGTGAGAGAGTCGCGTTGATTTTGCCGCCGGACGATCAAGTCGGTTATGTCGCGGTGCTGAGAGCACCCATCTTGGCCGGCATCGAACGGTTGGGAGTAACTGTCAGGCGATCAGAAGAATACGTGCAATTGGGCCATTATGATCCCTTCAGTGGGATGTCACTGGCCCATTACTTTTTCGCGACCACTGAGGGGCTTCTGCTGTTGGGGACAGTGATCTTAACGGCCTACGTGTTTTTGCATCTGAGCATGCTCTGCGCGCGGCCACCGTTGGAGTCGTATCGAATTCGAGCCGAGCAACGCCTCCAGCAACGCACCTTCAAAGATTTTGGATCGCGTTGGCTTGGAATCTGGTCGCCTGATGATGAAGCCATTAACGGGCTCCGAGCGACACTCGATATCAGTATGTCGTTCATAGGCAAAATGATGCCTCGAGAGCGTGTGTTCTTTACCGATGCGATTAATTTATTATCACGTCCGTACTATTGGCTGTTTGCGCCGTTATTGAATCGAGCAGTGATACCGGCCGTCGATGCAAAGGTAAAAAGTGTCGTGATTCGGGCGGCGCAAGGAAACGATCGTCCTGCGTCGACTGTGATCGCTGTCACCCCTTGGCCTGTGGCTGAGTGTCAAGATTCATGCCCGCCGTTGCCAGAGAACGTCAACAAGAAGTTGCTATCCTACGCCGACCAAAATGCGCAGGAGATCGCTCCAAAATTACGGCGTCTGTTGGCCAATCCATCTTTCGCAACTGGCATTGCCGCATTCGGAAAAGAACTTTCTGGCAATGAACTTGTTCACACGTCTTACTTTGAGCACGCCGAAGTGCTGGATCTAATCGCCTGCAACATTGCTTGGGCAACGGGACGTGATGCGTTGGAGGCCAGCACAAGTCAGCTCGATCCCCATTTGGCAGCGTGGTTTGCCGCATCAAAGTTCCGCAATCTTGATCGCCCACCCGCGATTTCAATACGAGAGAAATCGCCAACTGTGATTCCCCGCAGGAAGCCCAATCACGAAACGGCTGCGAGCAGGGTTGCTGGAAGCGATTCTGCTGGTAACGCAGTTGCTAAGAAGAGGGCTGCCTAACTCCAAGCGGCTCGGAAAGCGGTGAATGAACGGTACTTCGGATGGTGCTTAGAGTGAACGTAATCGGACTGCAAATGATTGAGCAACGGATGCGGGTGCTGCAGTTCGTTTTGTTTTGGTGCCTTGTCTTTGTCATTGGTTTTGCGACGGGCTGCCGAAGTCTTCATCCTTCGGTCGATAGCCTTCGTCCAAATCTGTTGCACCGTTTGGCTGTTCCCTTTCCGAGTGCGGAGCGGCGATTGCCGAGTTTGTATGCAGAGTTGACGAGTGACGCGCCCGATTCGCTGGGCGATTCCAAGCTGACCGAGGCATTGGAAAGCCTCCGGCTCGCCGAAGAGACCGAGCGGGCTTTGGAGCCTCAATGTCTTGCTCATTACGCGAGAGCCGCGATGGAGAGTTTGCCTGTTTTGCAAGCGAATGCGGAGGGGCAAAGTCGCGAAGAAGAGCCAGCAACGATGGCTTGGAGAATCTATCAACGCAGCTTAAGTAGGTTGACTGCGAATGCAATCAAGTTTGACCGGTTCGATCCGCAGCGAGGTATTGCGTTGATCACCGAAGGAGGAGACGAGGCTTGGATTGAAGTTGTGCACTCGGGATTTCCTTGGGCATCAGAGGATTTTGCGAAAGCCTATACAGTGCCGGAAGGAGAACAGAATCGTTTGCGACGCTACTGGGCGACGCCAGGGATCGGTGTGCCACTTGTGATTCAAAAGACAGACGCTGATGCTTATCCATTCATGGGGCCTGTCGTGCCATTCGCTGCGACGGCAATCTTGCGGCCGGTGATGAAGAAATCAGAATCTACTGTGATGAGCATCTCGGATCGCACCGATCGGAAGAGTCCGGTCTTGAATGCAGGGGCAAGCAGCGAATTGGTAGGCAGCGAACCATCCGCCGTGGGTGTGCTGGAACTGCATAATCCGGTTTGCACGGAACAGGTTGCTGTTGAGGAACAAACCTGGCAATTGGCAAAGGATGTTTCGGCGCCGTTGGCACTCGCGCAAGTTGGGCTTGACCGTGATAACTATCTGGACTTCCTAATGCCGGGAAGGGAAGATGAATCGCTCGGCTTGAGGATGATCGAACCTTACCAGCCGGGCAAGATCCCGATTGTTTTCGTTCATGGATTGTTGTCTGATCGAATCACATGGGTCGAACTTGCCAACGACTTGCGAGCCATTCCCTGGTTCAACCGTCGCTATCAGATTTGGTCTTTTCAGTATGTCACGGGTGAACCTTTTGTTCGTTCGGCCGCGGCAATGAGAAAGGCCTTGCAAGATGCAGTGGCTTACTGCGACCCAGAGCAGAGTGATCCAGCGCTTTCAGAAATGGTGCTTGTCGGTCACAGCATGGGAGGGTTGGTGTCGAAGTTGCAAATCACCAGCAGTGGCGAGGCGTTATGGGGCAGTATCGCTAATCGCCCAATTGATAAAATCGATTTGACGATGAATCAGCGAGAACTGATCGATCGATTATTTCATTTTGAGCCTTTACCCTTTGTGAAGCGAGTGGTGTTCATTGGCTCTCCTCATCAGGGATCGCCGTTCGCGACAAGTTGGGTGGGGAGGGTCGGATCACAACTGGTCATTCAGCCCCACGATCGAACGGTCATGCTGCATGCGGTTATGAAACAGAACCCTGGACTGTTTGATGGTCAGTTGACAAAGCATCTGCCGACCAGCGTCGACCTGTTGCGTCCTGATAATGCTATTTTGGCGGCGACTTACGAATTGCCTGTCAATCGCGTTGTGCAAGTGCATACAATTATCGGTAACGGTAAGCCGTTAAAGGATGGAACACCCGCCGATGGGGTGGTTCCTGTCGCTAGTGCTCGGCATCCTGGAGCTGCGAGCGAGAAAATAATCGATACGATTCATACTGAACTCACTCATCACCCAGAAACCACCGCGGAATTGGTGCGCATTCTCAGCCGACACACATCTGATTGAATCGTTCCCAGGCCCGACGGATCGCCTCGTTATTACCTGCCGTAGTACCTGACGTTTTTTTTGGGGCTGCAAGCGGTCATTCAGCGGTAAATGCGTCGCCATCGTTCGTTCACGCGTGCTCGATTCAGGGGAGCCGCGATGGCACGCGGGATTCGTTTGCAGGGAAACCGATGGGCATATTTCCGTTCGCAACGATTTTTGCGAGAGCATTGATTTGGAACAGAAAAATTCGATCATTCCGAGGGCGAAACACTCGGAAAACAAGTGCACACGAGTTAAATTACCGTTGCGCAGGGATTGACTACGAGTGACTTGCCAAGGCCGAGCTTAGGTGAGGCGGGAGTGACTGCTGGAGTCGAATTGTTCAGCGTTGAGCATGGGGGAACTGTTCAAAGGCTGTTTCTTTCCGATAAGACTCTTACAATGATGCGATATCTTTGCCTGCTACTCATCTTGTTTTGTGCTCTAAATTCCGCTCACGCATACTCGACTGAACCGGGCTGGTCCAATGCGGTGATTGCGACCGGCAGTCAGCGGGAAAAAATTCGCTCGACACCTATCGTGAAGCGTCCCTACCGTCCACTCCATTTTTATGGGAACACGGTCCGCCGGATGCATTACCGGGGAACACCGATTCCAGCGCCGCGTGATCTGGCGTCGGTTGGAAATCTTCTCGGTGGGCTTGTAAGGCCTTTTCGTTAGACTTGGCATTGGTTGCCTTGCTGTGATCGCTGTGCTAATTCATTCGCCAGGATAACTCGTTCCCCCAAGGTGAACTTGAGGCGGGAATACTTCTCCCGCATTGACGCTGCGAGCAAATACCGCTGTCCAAGCATGTTGGATTTTTTTTATTAGATGATGGGTGGTCGGCAAATCCGCCCTCGGTCGAGTCATTGGATTCGTCGTCGGCGATTGCAAGGAAGCCTGTTCGTTGTGATCAACGTCGCCCCCGGAGACTCTCTGATGCGTCCACGCTGTTGAGGTAAAGCGGGGTATCTGACTGTATTTAGGTTTCTAACGCGGCTCGCAGTAAGTGGTGGGTTATTGCAAGCAGTTGCGTTGCGGTTTTTGCAAACTGACGGAGTTGCATCATGCAAAGGCGTCAGAGCGACGGTTTGGGGCGTCGCCCTGTTTGACCGCTGGGCGTGTCGAATCAAACTTTTTTGCAGTCCTTTGAGGGTGCCGCATGGTCACGTAGGTGGGATTGATTTCCTTCAGTTGCTAAACTCCGGTTCGGGTATCATCTTTATTTTCCAATGCATCTCCGCGTGCATTTCGGATCATGTCATGGAAACTACGAGCGGAGTCGTTAACGGAATGAACCTCGTATGAATCGTTTTTCACTTTCGATTGCTTTCTTATCGCTGTTGGTGACCGTCAGTGCGGCAGAAACAAAGCCTCTCAAGGCATTGTTGATCGCTGGTGGGTGTTGCCACGATTACAAAGGGCAGCACGAAGCGCTATTCGAAGGCATTCAATCGCGAGCGAATGTCCAGGTTGATGTTTACTGGACGGACGACAAGGGAACCAATCCACCATTTCCGCTATTCCAAGATCCTAATTGGGCTAAGGGATATGATGTGATCATCCATGATGAGTGTGCTGCGAGCAACAAAGATATTGCTGTCGTTCAACGTATCTTGAAGGTCCATCAAACGATTCCAGCGGTTCACTTGCATTGTGCGATGCATTCTTTCCGGACTGGTACCGATTTGTGGTTCAAGCATCTTGGTTTGAAATCGACCAGCCATGGACCACAAGAACCGATCGCGATTTCATTTGTCGATCGAGCTCATCCAATTACTCATGGTATGAGTGATTGGACAACGATCAAAGAAGAGCTTTACAACAACGTAGCGATTCATGATGCCGAACCGATCGCGACAGGCACGCAGTCATACGTGCGGAATGGAAAGACAACGACTTCAACAGCAGTCGTTGCCTGGATCAACCAAAAACAAGGTGCCAGAAGTTTCAGCACGACGCTGGGGCACAACACCGCAACCGTCGCGGATGGGCGGTACCTTGATCTGGTAACTCGCGGCTTGCTCTGGGCGTGTGGGAAATTAGAGCAGGGCTATCTGCAACCCTTCACGGGCAAGAATGCGATTACTTTCATTCAAACACAACCGGCGGACACCGCTCAATCAATACCGAAATTGGGGGTGATGCCGGAGGGAGCCACTCTTGTGATTCCTTCCGCTTCGTCCACGCAGCAGCCGAATTTGCCACTGAATGCGTTTGACGGCAACGCAGATTCTCGTTGGTGCGCGGCGAATTCCAGTTACCCGCAATGGTTGGCATGGGAGTTTAAGCAGCCTGTTACCCCCAAGTCGATTCGCATCACGTGGGAGTTTGATCGGGCTTATCAATTTCGCGTCGAGGGATCAGTCGACGGCAAGACGTGGAAGTCATTGCTTGATGCTGCTGCGAACAATCGTGTGATGAAGGATGCTTTTGCCCTCAATCCAACCTCGCCGATCAAGCACATGCGGATTACCGGTCTGGGTTCATCCGGTGGTTGGTGCAGCATTCGTGAGGTTTCGTTGAAGGGCGATGGAATCACGACTCTGTGGCCGGCGATGCCGGATGGCAAACCGTTTAGTTATCAGCCAAAGTTAGCTGACCCGTACGCCAAACAAGGAAACCTTCCTCCGGAAATTACTGTCCTGACCGCATCCCAGCGGGCTGAGATTTTGAAGGACGTTCGGGTTGCTGATGGATTTGAGGCGACCGTGTTTGCTGCCCCACCTGCAGTCAACTACCCGGTTTTTGTTGCTGCTGCGCCTGACGGAACGCTGTTTGTCAGTTCGGATGGCAATGGGTCGCTAGGACGCGATCCCAAACGCGGACGTGTGATTCGCCTGCGTGACCTTGATGGTGACGGTCAGGCGGATGAGACGAAGGTTTTCTGTGAAGTGGATGCGCCCCGAGGACTTGTCTGGGACCATGACCGTTTGTATCTGATGCATCCGCCTCATCTGTCCGCTTTTATCGATGCCGACGGTGATGGGGTTGCCGATGAGCAGCGAATTTTGGTCAAGAACTTGGCGTTCGGATACGACAAAAGGCCTGCAGATCACACGACCAATGGCGTGAGCATTGGCGTGGATGGTTGGCTTTATATCGCTGGCGGGGATTTCGGGTTCATGGACGCGGAAGGAACCGATGGTCGCAAGTTGACACATCGAGGCGGTGGGGTCATTCGCGTCCGACCCGATGGCACCGGGCTTGAGGTTTACTCAACTGGCACACGAAACATTCTCGAGGTGGCCGTCAGCCCTCGTTTAGATTTGTTCGCAAGAGACAACACAAATGATGGCGGCGGCTGGGATGTGCGTTTCCACCATTTCACCGGCGGAGAGGACCACGGCTATCCCCGACTGTACAAGAATTTTTCCCCAGAGTGTATTCCGCCTTTGGCCGACTACGGTGGTGGTTCGGGCTGTGGGGCAACCTATGTCGATGAGCCGGGGTTCGGAACCTGGAACGATGCTCCGTTGACAGCCGATTGGGGAACGGGAGCGATTTGGCACCACTCTGTTCAACCCCGTGGCGCGACGTTCGTAGAAACAGCGACGCCGCAGCCACTCGTTCGTATGACTCGACCAACCGATGCCGACGTTGATGGGAATAGCCGGTTGTATTGCGCAAGCTGGAAAGGTGCGACCTTCAAGTGGGCGGGGGCTGATGTCGGTTACGTAATTTGCGTGAAGCCCAAAGGAATTCAGGATCGCCCTGTTCCGAACTTCAAGGAACTGTCTGCTGACCGATTAGCATCACTGCTTGATGATCCCAGCTACCGGCGACGCCTGGCCGCACAGCGAGAGCTGATGCGTCGGGGTGATGATCGGTATCGTCGGTTAATGGATGAGATTCCTGCGCAACGTACCGATGCGAGAAATCTGGCAGCTCGAATTCAAGAAGACGCAAGTACGGACGAGTTAACGGAAGCACTCAGTCATCCAGATCCCGTTGTGGTTCATATCGCGATCAGGGCTCTCGCGAAACGTCAGGCAGTGGAGGAATCTCTGGAAGTCGCGAAGCACCAATTGGCTGCATCACCAAAAGAGCCACCCGCCGCCCTGCGTGCTCTTGCCATGATGCATCGACGGGATGTGGTCGATGCTTTAATCAAATGGGCTGATCGTGAATCCGTGCGTGGTAATCGCCAGCACCTTAGAGCCGCAATTTGCCGTCTCTGTTTCCATGAAGGGGCGTGGAAAGGGGATTCCTGGGGGACGCGTCCTGACACGCGAGGACCTTACTATCAACCAGAAGAATGGAGCGAAACCGTTCGGATTAAAACTTGGCTAAAGCAACAGTTGCGAGAATCTGATTCCCAGGAAAAAACTGAGTTGATTCTCGCGGTCAACCGTCATCGAATACAACTTGATGATGTGTTGTCGGAAATGATGGTTCTTGCCAGGGAGAATCCCGAGTTGCTCGGACCTACGGTTGCGAAACTTTCGGAGGCAAGGACGTTGCCGGACGGGAGCCTTGCGTTTCTCGAGTCGGCAGTCAACATATCTTCGCTATCGACTGCATCACTCCTTCAAGCAGTGAAAGCGATTTGCAAATTGAACGAGCCTGCAGCATTGCAAGCAGCGATCACGGCGATAACGCAAATGGCGGACGAGTCGGCAAAAGATAATTCGGTAACGCGTGAACAACAGCAAGCGTTTAAAACGCTTGTGAATTCATCACTAGTGCACAATCACCTCGACATTCTTTTGGATGCTGGTGGCACTGGCAACAAGTCAATTGCATATTGGGCTGATGCGGCCGTCCTTGACTTGGCCAGTCGAAACAAGGTCAGTCCTGAGGTTCACGAGCGGGCGAAGATCGCGATCGATTCGATGTGGAGTCAAGCGGATCGGCGGATGAAGTTGGTAGCGATCGCGACGGCGTTGCAGAACCACTATTTGGATGATCGAATCCTCAGATTGGCAAGCCAATCAGGTGCAGATCTACCAGATACGCTGACAAAGGCCATGAAAGTTCTGCGGCTTGCTGGCAAAATGAGTCAGCAGTTGCCTCTGATTGCAACGGTTGGCGTCGAAACGGCTTTGCAGCAGGTCGCATTGACCACCGGCGATGTTTCGCGTGGACAGCGACTCTTTCGCGAAGCGAATTGCGTCGCCTGTCACACGGTCAGCAAAGATGTCAAGCAGCAGGGGCCCTATCTTGGGAATATCGCTGCAACTTACAAGCGGCAACAACTTGCAGAGGCCGTTTTGCAGCCTAGCAAAACAATCGCACAAGGCTTTGCAACAACCTCTATCCTGACCGTGGATGGTCGTGTGGTCGTCGGCTTTGTTACGAACGAATTAGCCGATCGCGTGACGCTGCGGGACGCGCAAGCCAATGATCATCAGATCATGAAAGACGATATCGAAATCCGCAAGACATTGAAGACCTCCGTGATGCCGGAGGGTTTATTGGATAAGTACTCAGTCCGAGACCTTGCGGCGATCGTCGACTACCTGGATTCGTTAGTCACTCCATGATCAAGCGTCCCTTCCGACGCCATGATTTGGCCGATCAGTTGAATCTTGATCGACTTTCCATCGTCCTGAGTGATCTCAATGGTTGCTGCTTGCCCGTCTAGGGCGAGCAAAGTGGGGGCGGCCACGATTTCGGGAGTGCCGGTGGCATCGGTGACGGTGATTTCACAGCTCATCATTATTTGCTGTGTGTCGGCTTCGGCGGCAGAAGCCGAATCCTGGCGCGTCTCGCGGTCGCCGGCGAGTAGCGAAGGTAGATAGGCTGCGACGCAAATGCCAGCGAATAACAAACATCCGATCGAGGCTGCCTTGATCATTAAATTCTCGCCTAACAGAGGAACACATATTGTCTTGATGGCTCTACCAAGTTCACCCTCAAAAGGGCAATCCCAATCTTTTTGCGTGAGGTTGTCGGAGTTCGCTTGAACTGCTCTGTGTCCGATCTTTAGCTGTTGGGCGTTTTTGAGTTGGGCGTTTTTGAGTTGGGCGTTTTTGAGTTGGCGGAAATTGGCCGGCGGACAAGCTCGTTTAGTCGGTCCCGCTCGGTGGGAAAAGTGAATTACTGGCGTGGATATCTCGGCAGGTGTTTTCCTGTCCCCCCATTCCTTTGGTAGACTGATTAAATGATGTCATGTACTGCTACCGTCCTCCGCGTTGCTCTCTTTTCATTTTTGCTCTGCATGTCGGCGTGCGCCGAGGTCAAGGTGCGAGTTGGGATCGTGGCGTATGAAGATTTTGAACAGGAACTGACGCATTACGAGCAGTTCTTTTCGAGCTTGGCGGAAAGAGATCGTGAGGTGTCCTTCGAACTGGCGGTCGGGTCTTATGGCGAAGTGCTGCATTGGTTGGAGCGTCAATTGATTGACACGGCAATCCTGACGCCGGGAGCGTTCGCCAGCGTGATGTCGGACGAGCCATCCGCTGTTTCTTGGGATTACTTGGCTTCTGTTGAATTACCACCGGCCAAATCACCACTAGCGCCCGAGATTCGACGTACACCGGGTTTCCACAGCAGTTACCGCTCGGTCTGTGTCGTCGCCGAGAATTCAACAATTCAAAACTCAGCGGACCTGCGCGACGCGTTTGATCGCGGTGAGGCGAGGTTCTTATTCGTTCATCCCAAGTCCTTGTCTGGTTTCATCACGCCTCTTCACGCACTCCGTCAGCTAGGCATCGATCCGGAGCGTGATGATTTCGAATTCACTTACTCGCATACTCAGTCGTTGAGATCCTTGGCTCAGCAATCAGCGGAGGATGTCGAAGCAGTAGCCTTCGTTTGGGATGACGCGGACGCGGAGGTTGGCCTCACTGAGACGCTTCGAAGGATAGACTTCGCGGAACTTGGTCAATTGGATTTACCCCGCAACGTCGTAATTGCGAGCCATCACTTCAAGCACAGTGATCGAATACGTGATTTAATCGACGGAGCAGAGAGCAGCCAATATCGCTTCACGCATTTGGAGGAATGGCGACAGCCCTTCGAACGAGTTCGCCAGTGGCTAGCCGAGGCGAATGCATTAAGCACTGGGGCCGAAACACTTTCGCTGGAGGAAGTGGTTCAGTCGTTGCTCCAGTATTCACGCTCACAGCCGAGTCCACCCCGTGTAGCGCTGGTCTTGTCGGGCGGTGGTGCGAAGTGTTCGTATCAGGTTGGTGCCGTTTCAGCACTCGAAGAGCGACTCGAAAGATTGCGAGATGAGACCGGCGAAGAGAATCTGGACATCCAGTTGGTGGTTGGCACTTCGGGAGGTGCGATCAATGCGGTGCCTGTGGCGATGGGAGTCTCGCGTACCGAAGTTGGGCGTAAAGGGTTTCGTGACACGTGGCTCCAGCTGGACCAACGAGATATTGTGCTCTTGCCGCGATTGATGCGGATCAACATGGGGGTCTGGTTTGCCGCCTTGCAAACCGCGATCGTTATCTGGATTGTTCGTCACTATGTATCGGATTTGAAAAAACGTGGCGAAGCGTTCGCCGTGATCTTTACGGTCTTAGCAGCTACCGAAGTTTGCCTCGGTTATTTTCCCATTCAGCCCTGGTCGATGCTGGGTGAGAATCACGTGCTGCACCATATCTGGCTTTGGCTAAGTTTCGGAGTGCGAGCTTCCGCATGGGCCTTGCTGTTGATTGGCGTGGCTGCCCTCCTTTGGGAGCGACATCGGTCTCGCAGTGGTCGACACATTGCGATTCCCAAATGGTTAACCAACGCGACGCTGGCAGCGACGATTTTTGGTCTGCCTGCGATTCAGTTGATCACACTGCTGTTCTGGCAAGAAACGATCTCGACGGGTGCGGGAATGGAGCGATCATTGGCCGAAAGCTATCCATCGTTAATCAACATTCATCTTGCTGAGCTTGATGAAAAGCCACTTCAGTTTGACGCGGCGGCCGCTTACGCAAAACGCTTGCAGCAGGTGAGCGGCGAGGTGATCGACCGCGATTTAATGCAGCGTGATTTGGTTTTGACCGGCAGTTGCCTGGGGCAAACAAGCGACGAGCTACCGAGCGATTTGTATTTTTATTTACCACGCGATCGCGACCTCCTATCCTCGCCTTTCGGTGCTCGCGGTGTTTCATTGCGGGAACATCCCAATGCGCTGCTGGATGTAGTGATGGGATCCGGCTCGATCTTCCCTGTCTTTCCGGGGCGGTTCATTGAAGGGATGCCGCGAGCGGGTGAGCGGATCGAATTGGTTGATGGTGGGTTCGCTCACAACAGTCCTGTCGAAGCGGCCGTCTTGTGGGGAGCCACCCATATTGTGTTGATCGAAGCAAAGCCGAGAAAACGTGATGAGCGAGGTAATTTTGTACTCAACGCTGCTTCGGCGTTTCGACATCTACATTCGCAAGCACAACTGCTTGATACTCGCTCGCGCGGGCGTGTGACGATTTACAGTGTCGCACCTAATTCACCGCACATCTGTGTGCTGGACTTCGCTGACAATCTGGTTCGTGACAGCATTCAGCGCGGATACAGCGAAGTCGGAAACGGGATAGAGCCCTTTCATCGCGAACTCGGCGAACCGGTCTTTCGGGCAGTGATTGCGTCAGCGACTGAGTGACGACGATGTTTGGTTTTAGTTGGCGTGGTCTTCATCTGGAAGCTTTGCGAGCCGCGATCGCGCTCCATTCGCAACTTGCGTGTTCATTCAGCGAGTTCAGAACGAGAAATCAGAAGATCACAAACTGTTGTCACGACATCCTGACGAATGCAAGGACCGTGACAATCACCGCAAGGACGATCAGTGCCAAAGAAACAATGATCAGCCAATACTGAATTCCGAACAGGCGTCTCATCAAATCAAGAGCGTGAATGACGTGACTTACCTCATCACAGCTGGTGCGGGAAGCCGCTCGAAGTGCACCCGATGCCGACAGCGTCAAGAAAGCGATGATTAGGTAAACCACGGCTGAAATGGCATTGGCCGCGAAGCTGCCCGTCGCCAAGGCGGAGAATGAAGCATCAGTGAAGAAACTGAATCCCGATACGATCGCCGGCAACGTCACACTGGCAATTAGAAGGTACGCGAAAATACGCATTCGTCCAGCGACTTGATTAAGCAGTCTCGCGTTGGATGGCGTTGAGTTTTCCTCAGGTTGATCCATGATTTAATGGTTCACGCGTATCTTCGGGATCAACTGTTCACGGCAGAAAGGTAAATTACGAGGTCATGGTGGCGAGTAATATCACGATACCAATCGTGGCATAAATGATCTTCCAAGCATACAAGCGATTGAGTTTCAACATCGAACGCATTACATCAGCCATCGGATTATCCGCAGAGTGAAGCGATCGCCGCAGTGGTACAGCGGCGCGACGCATGCAAACGCCAATCACGCCCAGGAAAAAGATGTTTGCGGCTTGCCGGGACACCTCCAGCCAAAAAGAAATCGTCTCAGGGCTGAAACCCGACAGAGGGATCGACTGGAGGTTAGTGAATCCATTGAACACTAGAAATAGTCCCAGGATCACCGCGGTAAAGAGCAGAAAGCCACCAAGTTCACTCAAGTACTTTCCGAGCTTAAGAACCTTTTGTTGCTCATCCGGTGTGTACTGCGACGCGTCAGTTGCAGCATGCAGCATCGAGTAACTGTCCCGTGCTATCTCTTGCGGCGGTTGATATGGGGATTCCAATTTTGCTTTCTTTCCTTTGGATGGTGCAATGATCGTAATGGATTTCCGATAGGTTTACGGAGTTTGTTTCGGGGAGAGTCGGTGCGGTGGGAGGTTCTAAGCTGCTGCTGCTCTCGGCTGTTGCGATGAAAGCAGCGGCACTCGAGAAGCCAACTTAACAGCATATTAAAAAGGGAGGTCTGCACAGTCTGTTCGCCCAGCGCATTTCACTGGGACAAGCCGCATTGGGAATAAGCGCAGATTGCGGATGCGTAGTTGCGCTAATTTTCAATGCTATCGCCGCTTAATGTCACTTGTCGAAGGTTGTTTTGCATCCGCTCAAGTAAATGCCGCCGCAAGATGCTGCGAGGATGCCTTTCCATTCGCCGGAATTCACCACAAGTTTTGATCGCGAGAGTGGATCGCCCATTCAGGGGGGGACTCGATTGTTCCAATTTGATTCCAATGGTTTTTCAAGAAATAACAGCTGAGAACCGGTACATTAATAGTCTGACGTTCCACAGCAAAATATATGAAGAGTTTGCTGTTGAAGGCACCTGAGACGCTTTGTTTGAATGTTCGAATCCAATCACTCGTCGCCTTCACACTTATCTGTTTTCCATCGCATCCACTCAGTGCCATGAAACTATTTCGAACAAAACGCCGTCGTAAAATCATGAGACAGTTGGGGTCGAGTCGACGACGCCTCGCAGTTCAATTGCTTGAATCAAGGCGTTTGCTTGCAGGTGACACTTACTATGTGGACTCTGTAAATGGGAACGACACGCTGGCAGGTGATTCTGAGTCATCTGCGTGGAAGTCGATCCAACGGTTGGAATCACAGACTCTCAATCCAGGAGATCAAGTTCTGCTGCGGCGTGGATCAAATTGGAATGATCGATTGGATCTCACGGCATCGGGTACCGATTCGGACCGAATCGTTTTTGATGCTTACGGGACCGGTGAATTGCCGGTGATACATGAGGTTGATGTCGATGGCAGGTTTACGACACTGCAGAATCTAGTTGTCGATCATGGAAAGCAGAGTGGTGATGCAATTCAAATCCGGAGTGCGAGCAATGTTACGCTCCGCGACATGGTTGTGCGTAATGGGACGAGCGATGGACTCGACGTCGACAAAGCAGATAGATTGTTGATTGATGGATTATTGATTCATCATTTCTTGGCGGGATCGTTCACCGCTCAGGCAGATGCGCATGGGATTGTTGCGACGGACACCGATGGGCTGACCATTCGCAATACCGAGATTCATCATGTCTCTGGTGATTCGTTTCAGACGGATCCCGATCGGGATACGGACATTACGACCAATGTGTTGATTGAAGATAGTCACTTCTGGACTGCGCCGTTGCAGGTTGATTTCAACAGTTCATGGTTAGCTGGCGAGCGACCCGGCGAGAACGCGATTGATACGAAGGTAGTGAAAGAAGATTGGGAATCAGTACCGCGAATGCAAATGACGGTTCGTAATGTGACCGCCAATGGCTGGCAAAAAGACAGCTTCATCAGCAATAAAGCCGCATTCAACATCAAGGAGAAGGTCGATGTCGTCTTTGATGGTGTGACAGTCTACGACAATGAGATTGCTTTTCGCTTGCGTGGGACTCGTGGGAATGCGGATGTTACGATCATCAATGGCGTGATTCATGACAACGAGAAAGCAATTCGGGCGGAGGATGATTTAGCAAATCTAACCATCCTCAACACAACCTTTGGGGACGGAACTGGGACAACGTTAGAGTTCGCGGGAGGCAGTGCTGGAACTGGTAGCTGGGATTTGAAAAATAACGCATTCTTAGCCGAAAAACCGAGCGTTGCCAGTGACGCCAGTAACCTTACCGCAACAACATCCGATTTTGTTGATACAACGGGCGCCGATTACCAACTTGCCGCCGGGTCTGTGCTCATCGACGCCGGCACCACACTGGCCGAAGTACCCGTCGATCGAGACGGAACCGCTCGGCCTCAAGGGGCCGGATACGACGTCGGCAGCTTTGAACTGCTTGCTGTTAGTCAGCCGACCTTGAATTTCAATGACTATGTGATTGGTTCTTATGGTGGTTCTCAGGACAG
>JARGNK010000073.1:33387-35850 GCA_029213145.1 Rubripirellula sp.
CGGAGGAGCGAGGAACGGCGAGAGTCACTTCTCCAATCTGCAAATTTATGAGGATTCGGAGCCTTCGATTGAAGTTGTATTCGATTCTCGGTTGATCAATGAGAATGGTGGAGTGACGACAGGAACGCTCACTCGTGTTGGTGATTCGACCGGTGAGTTGACGGTATCGCTGACAAGTGATCTCGTGGATGTTGTCTCCTTTCCGCAGCAGGTGGTGTTTGCTGAGGGTAGTGACACGACGAGTTTTACAATCTCAGCCATTAACAACACTCTGTTTGAGGGTCGAAAACGCGTTTTGATTTCGGCTGCGGCGGATGGTTATCGAGCTGGAGAAGATTTTGTTCGAGTAGCTGACGACGAAGGAGTCCAGATCGCAGTCAATTTCACTGACGCTGATGGGGAGGGATTTTTTGATCCGACTCTAGGCGAGGTTCGTCAGGAGGCGTTCCAGTGGAGTATTGATATCCTTTCCGCTCTGTTTGAGAAATCTTATGGCGGGGAAACCATTGTAGTTGAAGCGGCGATGGATCCGCTCGGGGCGAATGTTCTTGGCGAAGCAGGAGCAACAACCATTCATCGCGATTTTCCGAACGCACCAGTCGGGGGGACTTGGTATGTCGCGCCGCTGGCCAATCATCTTGCTGGTCAAGATCTAAACGGTAACACGGCGGAGATCAGTTCGACCTTCAGTTCTGATGCCAATTGGTATTACGGGACTGACGCCAACCCCGGTAACCAATATGATTTTGTCACTGTCATATTACACGAAGTCGCACACGGGCTCGGGTTCCTTGATCTGATTAAGCAAGACGGCAGCTATTTCGCTGGCGGTCTTCCTGGAATATGGGATCGCTTCCTGGAGATCGGTGACGGAACCGACTTGGTCGATATGACACAGAGCGAACGAGCGGCGGCTCTTGTCAGCAATGACCTGTACTGGGCAGGCGTTGGCGGGCGACTGGGGAATGACAATGCCAGACCCCGATTATTTGCGCCAAGCAGCTTCAGCGGGGGCTCGAGCACATCTCATTTGGATGAGGGAATCCACGGTGGTGAACTGATGAGTCCATACCTGACCTCCGTCAATCATGTCTTTTCAGCCATGGAAAAAGGAATTTTGTCTGATATGGGGTGGGACTTGCCATCCGCACCAAGTTGAGGCACCGAAGCATCAAGAGGAAATGCGACAGCCTTGCCTGAGTCACTCATTGAAATGAGTGGTTGATCCAATGATTAGAGAATTGAGTTGGCGGGTTTATCCTTACCTCTTGTCCCGTGGAAAGCATCTTTAGGATAGGCGAGATCGGATCAAGTCAAGACTAGGGTTTCAACGCCCGGCCGGAGGATTCGTTCGTGACGGAGGTTGGCCGGTTCACTAAGCTATTAGCATGAGGCAGATTAGCTTAATGGGGTTGCTGGAGTTCACGGCCGGTTGCGGATTCTTGTTCGCGATTGGACTCGGCGGTAGTTTTGCGTTATACGGCTTTGTTTTCGCCGTGCTAGCGGTTTGGTCTCTCCGCATACAGCATTGGGGATGGCGTCTTGCTTGGTGCAATTGGCTATCTGCATGCAGTGCGGTGCTGTTTGGCGTCGCTAGTCTCGAACGGGCATTTCTCGATGCTGAGCCAGCGAGTTTTTATTTGAACCTTTGGTTATGGTGTGGTTTTTCGCTGATCGTCGCGGCCCCATTGGCCGTGATCAATGGGTGCCTCTTTGCGGTCGATGCCTGGAAGCAACCCTCTGCTCGACGGTCAAATTATTGAGCCGCAAACTTGGTTGGATCGGCTTTCGCTTGCGCTGTCCTTACCAGGGGCATCCCCGGAAGACGCTGTTGCTTCTCGATGGGGTGAAAGCTGTCAGCGGGGGCGTTTTAATTTTCCGGCCGTCAAAGGGCCGTTTGCCTCATCTGTGAAGTGTCCATCTGCTTCATGGGCCCGGGATGGTTCGCCATGGGGCCGCGACCATCGTGCGATTTAGCGCGCTCGGTGTGACGCATGTGGACAGGCTTTGGTCTCCGGAGACCGTTTGTCGCTTGGCACGGTACTTGCCTTTTGATCTTGGTCTAGCGGCGACTCGTCAGGTTGGCAGTGCTGGTCGCAGTCGCGCGACTGATCCGTTTTTGCTGACTGCCGAATTGAGGAAACAACCAATGACTCTTGCAAAACGTCGTAATGCGTTCCGTGATTTGGAAGAGATGTTCGATTCGTTGGGACGGCCTGGATTGTCGACTCGAAGTGACTCCGGGCATGAGGTAATGACCACTCCCGATTGGGCACCAGTTGTCGATATTCGTGAGGACGAATCTGAATATCTAATCAAGGCAGAGTTGCCTGAGATTGAGAAAGAAGACGTGAGGATTTCGCTACAGCAAGGCGTGCTGGTGATTCAAGGCGAGCGGAAGATCGAAAGGGAAGAGGGTAATAAGGGTGGTGAATTCCATCGCATTGAACGTGCGTATGGAAG
>JARGNK010000074.1:0-6892 GCA_029213145.1 Rubripirellula sp.
CGACTCAAACATCTGGGAAGTTCAATTCAAAAACCGTGTCGTTGGCGAAGTTCAATTCCAGATTGAATACGAACGACGTGAGGACCGGGACAATGAGCAGATCAACCCAGCCGGATTCCCACAAGCTCGCCAACTCGCCTACTATTTCGCGATTCGTGCCGGTGGACGACTGGAACTGGAAACCGATTCCATGACCGCCGGATGGCAACGGGTTGACTGGAATGCAGTCCCACAAAAACTCCGCAACAGTGGAAATCAAAACCCGCCCACACTTGCTCTGCGAACGGTCGCGACCGCTCAACCACTCACCATTCTGGTGAAACGCCATTCCTTAGCCGACACACTTCGGCTCCGTGTCGCAAACGGAACCTTAATGTCGGTTTTGTCTCCCCGCGGCAACCAATTAACATCAGTCGATCTAAACATGGAGGTGATCCAACGCAGTAGCCTGAGCGTGGGATTGCCGCGCGGAGGTGAGCTTTTCAACGTCTTTGTAAATGGTGAAAGCGTCAACTCAATTCGGCTCGACGGAAATGGTAACACTTGGCAGTTCTACATTCTGCCTGGCATTGATGATCGAACCGCCAGCGTTCGCTTTGTTTACTCAATACCAGGAAGTCGACTCACAAATCTTCAGCTCGGCAGTCCGCAACTCAATGTGCCACTGGAAAATATTCAGTGGAACGTGATCGCACCCAAAGGTTACGAACTGACTGACGATGATGGCAATCTAGAACTCATCCGCCGGCAATACCGCAAGGAATACGACCGCGACTCTTACTTATCGACGGCAAGCGGAAAACGCAGCGACAAGGCGCAACAAACCGAGGAACTCTGGGAACGAGCCAATCAGTGGCTGCAGCAGGGAGAACAATCAAAGGCTCTTTGGGGCTTCAAAAGCGTCGCCAACCAGTATGCCTTGGATGCTGCCTCAAACGAGGATGCACGTGTGCAATTGGAAGACCTGCTGACAGACCAAGTGATCGCCGGCTTGAACACACGTCGGCAACGGCTGTATTTGGATAATCGATCAGCTGATGCCGAAATGGCGGACAACGAACAGCTGATGAAAGCTGCCGCGGTGAATCCAATCCTGCAACAGGACGAATTAAATTTCCGTCCGGAACAACTGAGTGACCTGCTGCAAGGAAACAGGGCGGAGGACATTGATTTTCTGCGAACGATCGCGGGCCGCCTGGTCCAGCATCAGCACACGACGGAACCGGCCCCCCAAGCCATCATCATTAGCCTGCCCGAGGAAGGAACGGTCTATACATTTGGCCGTAGCCTGCAAGTTTCAGAAAATGCGCCACTCGAGTTGGAACTCGATTTTGCCAGGACGCTACGCCTTTATTTGTGGCAGGTCACCGTTGTTTTGGCGTTACTGGCAATCTTGGCAGCCACGCTGACCTTCGTCGCAACCGCCAAAAGCGAATAGCCAAGAGAGAATGACGAAATGGTCCCATGATGGGTCTCCATCCGGCCCCGACTGAAAATCCCTGCCCGGCTGAAGTCCGTTAGATTTGAGGACCAGTGGATTAGAGGACCCAGAACGCGTAAGTCCCAGAACGCGTAAGTCCCAGAACGCGTAAGTCCCAGAACGAAGGCGGGGGAATAGGGCGGTGCAGGGAACCCCGACAAGAATGGGGACGCTAGTCCCTTATACGGGGCAGTCAGACCGGGGCCACTGAAGGTGAACATTTGGACAGAATTCGAGCTAGTCGGCGATTCAGGCCTCGATTTGTTCCGCTCTGCTTGTATCATCGTTTTCATCCGGCCTTCGGTTACAATGCGTTGGTCCGTCAACTTACACAGATTATTGAGAGTCGAGATGAATCGCCTGGTCGCTGCTGTTCCATTGCTGGCCTGTTGTTTGCTCCCAACGCTTGCCCAAGCGCAGTTCAAAGGGATGCGAGCAAGAATCCCAGCTGACGCAAACACATTGGTTTTGATAAACGCCGAAAAAATGTTCGGCTCGCGCGTCGCGAGCCGCGAACACTGGGAGTCGCGGCGAAAGGCCGCCTATGAGAATGGCATCTCGGCATTGCCACCCGATGCAACAGAAGTTGCGATCGCGGGCCGCAGCGATCACGAGTTCGGTGAATCAATCTGGGAACTAGCTCTTGTTCGTTTGAGTAAAGAACGAAACGTCACCACGGTCGCACAGCGATTCGGTGGCACCATGGATACCATCGAAGGTCGCTCCGCCGCCCGCCTCCCCAATGACTTGTTTGTCCTGCAAATGTCCCCGGAGATGCTCGGCAGCTACACCCCTGCAAACCGTCAGGATGTGAGTCGCTGGCTTCGGTCAACCAACATTAACTCCGGCGATCAACTTTCGCCTTATTTGGAGCAGGCGTTTACCTACGCCACCAAAGTTGGCAGTCCCATCATTATGGCCATGGATGTCGAAGGTGTCGTTTCACCCACTCGAATCAAACAACGAATCGAAGAAAACCCAGTTTTGAAAGCTGCGGGATTGCCAACCGAACAACTTGTCAAACTATTGAGCGGCGCTCGGGGTGTCACACTCGGTGTCACCATGGGTGACGAATCAGTCGGAGCGATCCGAGTGGACTTCAAAGAGTCACCAGAAATTCTCGCGAGCATCGGGAAAGAATTGATGATCAATGTCCTGCAACACCAGGGCGCCATGATTGAAGATTTCCGTAACTGGACGCCTTCAATCGAAGGAAACACGTTCCTACTGCGTGGAACTTTTTCGACCAATGGTATCCGACGAGTGATGAGCGTTTTGGAACTGCCCCCAGCGTTGCACGACTCCATGTTCGACGCCGCTTCACCTGGTTCAGATCCCGAGGGCAACGCAATACTACTTGCCACCGAACAGTACTGGAACTCGGTAACCTCACTCGTTGATGACCTGCGGGAAAAGCCAAAACGCGATCACGTCAAAACCTTTGGTCAAGCAGCCATGTGGTATGACAAATATGCTCGCAAGATTGACCGACTGCCAATCTTGAATGTCGATCAGGAAATGCTCGACTATGGCGTTTATGTCGCGTCCGCCTTTCGTGATGCGGAAGCAGCGATGAAAGGGGTCGGCATGCGTTCGAGCCTCCGCACCGCGAGCAATAATCCAAGTTCCGGTGGATACTACGCGACCATGGGCGGATACCGTGCCAATTCAGGCTACGGTCCTTCCTACGGACCACAGGGTGTCACCATGGGTGTTGGTGCCGGACGTGCTTCGATCAATGAAAAAGGACGAACCGACGCGATCATTCGCGGCCAGGAACGGACTGCCGGTGCCGCATCGGTGCAACAGATTTGGCAAGGCATCGATGAAACGACCGCTGCCGTACGCCGAAGCATGGTCCAGAAGTACAAAACTGACTTCTAGCCACGGTCGATGACCTTGTAGCCATCCGCTTCTTTGCGATCCGTGCAAACTGGAAAAAACACCGGTTTGCACGGACCTTGTGGCATCGCCACCGCGAATGCAAACCGCCTTCGCGGTGTCAGCAAATCGGTCGGTTAGCAAACAAGTCAAAGTGAAATATTTGCCAGGCATCGTGACGCGTCGCTAAAAACACAACGCGACGCGTGGACCAGCAGCGTTGCCACAGACGCCTGGGTAACCAGAAAGCAAACGCCGCTTACTGCCGACGCCTCCCAGAGCTTCTCTTCGAACCGGGTGCCCTCAAGATCGCCCGCTCACACCCTTTTTCCAGCGACTGGTTTTCTCTAGACGCTCGCTTCTTTTAGGTGCTCGTTACTTCTTCGTGCTGGTTCGTTGAACGCGTTTACTGGCGTAATCGAAAGCGGTCACGGCGTGGTGTTACGCCAAGATATCAGCGACCGGTTTGTGATCCTCGACACCGGTAAGCCGAAAATCGAGCCCCTGAAATCGGTAGGACAATTTGCGGTGATCGAATCCTAGCAAATGCAGGATCGTTGCATTCAGATCGTGAACATGAACTCCATAGCGATCACGATCCAGAATGTTATAAGACCATTCGTCCGTCTCGCCGTAGCTGATACCACCCTTGACCCCGCCACCGGCAAGCCAGATTGAAAAGCAGCGTGGGTGATGATCGCGTCCATAGTTGGTCTCGTTGCCACCCTGTCGATAGACCGTACGGCCAAATTCGCCACCCCAGATAATGAGCGTATCCTCGAGTAGGCCACGCCGTTTCAAATCCATTACGAGCGCGGCTGACCCTTGATCCACTTCCTTGGCAATCTTGGGATGACGTGTTGGCAATCCACCGTGGTGGTCCCAGCCACGATGATAAATTTGGATGAAGCGGACACCACGCTCAGCTAGCCGTCTGGCCAGCAGACAATTCGCAGCGTGGGTCCCCGGGACGGATGCATCCGGTCCGTAAAGCTCCATTGTCTCTTCTGTTTCGTCACTGATATCGGTCAGATCGGGAACCGACATCTGCATCCGGTAAGCCATCTCGTAGGCGGCGACACGCGTATCAATCTCCGGATCACCCACGTCCGCTTTTCGCAATTCGTTTAACTTTGTGATCCGATCAAGCAGTTGGCGGCGATCATTACGATCAGCACCGGTCGGATCGTTCAAGTACAGCACCGGGTCACCCGAAGAACGCAACTTCACGCCTTGGTGATTCGAAGGCAAAAAGGCGCTCCCCCAAAGTCGTGCATACAGCGGTTGAGCTTGGGGGTCGGTATTTTTGTCGAGCAGGACCACAAACGCCGGCAGATTCTCACTCTCACTTCCCAAACCGTAACTGGCCCAGGCCCCCAAGCTTGGACGACCTGGTTGTTGGTGACCAGTCTGAAAAAAAGTGATCGCTGGATCGTGATTGATCGCCTCGGTATACATCGACTTGATGATGCAGATCTCGTCGGCAATTGCGTGATGATGAGGCAGCAGATCGCTAATCCACTGTCCCGATTTTCCATGCTGGCGAAAAGGCAAGAATGACTTGGCGGCAGGGAACGAACTTTGCCGTGATGTCATGCCGGTCAATCGCTGACCGCCACGAATCGAATCGGGCAACTCTTGTCCATTGAGTTTTTCCAGCGATGGCTTGTAATCGAAGGTGTCAATCTGCGAGGGCGCGCCGGACTGACACAGGTAAATCACCCGCTTGGCTTTGCCTGGAAAGTGTGGCTTACCAGGATGCCCGGGCGAATAGCCAGGGCCATTCTCCGCAGCCAAAGAGGTCCCGGCCTGCAACCGCTGAGGGTTCATCAACGATGACAAAGCGATCGCGCCGACCCCACTCGCCCCACTGGAAAAAAAATGTCGTCGGTTCACCTGCAGGCCAGCTTCATCAGCGGGATTCATAATTTTTTCCAAGCAATGGGAATCACCCCATCAAAGATTCAGTTACGGTTTGGTCACAAATTCGCTCAGGTTCAACAGCACTCGACTGGCCGCTGTCCACGCCGCCAATTCAGGCACCGCGTGAGAATCGTCGATCGGCGAATCGCCCACCGATAAAAGTTTGTTGGCCGCATCACGATCACCGGTGTACTGAGCCAGTCGGGTTTCCACGACATCCTTCAAGACAGAAAACTCAAGCTCGCTGGGTTGGCGAGCATGGCAAAGCAAAAAGCCATATTCGATCCGTTGCTTTTGTGTCTCGCCACCCTCTCGCAAGATTCGCTCTGCCACATGGCGTGCGGCTTCAACAAATTGAGGATCGTGCAGCATCACCAAGGCTTGCAGTGGTGTATTGGTTCGAGAGCGACGCACCTGGCAGTACTCGCGCCCCGGCGCATCAAAGGCTGACATCGAAGGAGGTGGAACCGTCCGTTTCCAAAAGGTGTAAAGGCTTCTCCGAAACAGTTTCTCTCCGGAATCTTGTTGATACGTCCGCGAATATCCAGGCCGATTATTGATTTCCTGCCATAGTCCAACGGGATGATAGGGAAACACACTCGGGCCACCCACCTGTTGATTCAGCAATCCACTCGCAAACAGAGCGCTATCCCGAATCACTTCGGCATCAAGTCGCAGACGGGGACCCCGCGCCAGCAATCGATTCTCTGGGTCGGCCTCTAATTTCTTAGGCGTCAATTTTGATGACTGCCGGTAAGTCGATGACATAACGATTTGCTTTAATAAGCGTTTAACGTCCCATCCCGATTCGACGAAATCGACCGCTAACCAATCAAGCAATTTCGGATGGCTGGGCCACTCGCCCTGCGAACCAAAATCTTCAACCGTCTTTACGATGCCGGTGCCAAACAATTGTTGCCAGAAGCGATTTACGGTGACGCGAGCGGTCAACGGTTGATTCGGCATGACCAACCACTTTGCTAATCCCAAACGGTTCCCTGCGAGGCCCTCCGGAATGGGAGGCAGTGTCTGCGGCGTGCCTGCCTGAACTTCCTCGCCCGGTTTATCGTATTCGCCGCGGAATAAAACATGTGTCTTCCTTGGCGATGCCATTTCTCGCATCACCATCGTTGCCGGAACTGCGGCCATCGCCTTGACCCGCTGACGTTCCAGGTCGCGCAACTTGGCAAAGGCAACTTTCGCATCCTCTGGTCCGAATCGTTGCAACAATGCCTCGTGTAACTGCCCAATATCTGCTGGTGACCGTTTCTCTTTTGGACGGGCCAGGATGGCGGCGACCGACATCGACAGCGGTGGCGAATCCGACTCGTGAAGCGAGAGACGAAACCGAGCAATCTGATGAGACAGCCCAAGCCGATGCAGCATCCGCACTTTGAAGGTCAAACCCGATTCGCTCGTGATCGGTTCTGCAAAGGTGAAAACCGCTCTTCGATTTTCGATTTTCGCATGTCCATCGACGGCCCATCCAGACTGATCGACCTTGCCGTCGATTGCCAAATTGATGTTGTAGTTCTGCTGCGAATAATCCGCTTCGGCATTCGCCAATTTCACTTTGCTGTAACGTATCGGATCATTGGCCCCAGCGAC
>JARGNK010000074.1:6992-34288 GCA_029213145.1 Rubripirellula sp.
CTCGACTTCAGCGACCTCGACTTCAGCGACCTCGACTTCAGCGACCTCGACTTCAGCGACCTCGACTTCAAACTCGCTGAGCACAAAATTGCCGTTGCTGCCGCGTCCCGCACCCCCGTTTACGGTTGACGGATCGACGAGTGCTTCCAGCTGGATCGCTGATACCTTTTTAGCGTCGGTCTGAAGAGTGATTTCATACGTCTCATTGACCGGATTTGGGCCGCTTGCGAGCACGCTTTGATCGTCTTGCACTGTCAAGACAGCTCCACCGGCCGAAGCCATTTGCTGGGGAACGATCACGTTCCATGCACTCTGATCCATACCGGCAAGCTGCTCTTCCCATTGCTTTACCGGCAACCCAGATTCACCAATGGTTCGTTCGTAATCGGCACGTGCCGCGGCAACCTGCTGATCCCAAACTTCGAGTTGATTTTGCAGCAATGGTGACGGCACTTTGATCTTGGGATCAAAACCGTTCAGCCCCTTTTCCGGAGCGTTATTGAAGAACGCAAAGAAGCGGTAAAAATCACGCTGCGAGATAGGATCGTACTTGTGATCGTGACAGCGACCGCAGGTCATGGTCAATCCGAGCCAAACTGTCGAGGTGGTCACCACACGATCGACCACGTATTCCGTGCGATATTCCTCATCGATTACGCCACCTTCGATCGTGATCGGATGGTTACGATGAAATCCCGTTGCCAGAATTTGCTGGTCGGTAGCATTGGGCAGTAAATCCCCGGCAATTTGCTCAATGGTGAATTGATCAAACGGCATGTTGGTGTTGAAGGCATTGATCACCCAATCTCGCCAAACCCATTGTTCCCGCTCAAGATCGTACTGGTATCCATTCGTGTCAGCGAAACGGGCGGCATCCAACCAGTACCTCGCCATGTGTTCACCAAAGCGATCTGAACGCAACAAACGTTCAACGGCTTCCTCGTAAGCATTCTCGGAGGTGTCTTTCACAAACGCCTGCACTTCGTCGACCGTCGGCGGCAAACCGGTCAAGTCCAACGAGAGCCGACGAATCAGCACATGCCGATCGGCTTGCGCAGACGGCTGCATTCGCTCAGCCTGCAGGCGAGCGAGCACAAAACGGTCAATCGAATTTCGCCCCCAACGATCGTCCCCAACCTCTGGCAACTCGGGCCGCAGGGGTGTCGAAAACGACCAATGCGATTCGTAGGCCGCCCCCTCATCGATCCACCGACGCAGGATATCGATCTCGTCAGCAGTGAGTGTCTTGCCCGACTCAGGTGGAGGCATCACGGTGTCGGGATCGTCGCTCAAGATTCGCGAGATGAGTTCGCTTTGGTCCGCGTGACCTGCAACGACCGCATCCGCTTTCGCTTCAGCTTCAAGATCAAGCCTTAAGTCGGCTTCGCGATGATTCGCGTCCGGACCGTGACAAAAAAAACACTTCTCCGACAAAATAGAACGCACATCGCGGTTAAACGAAATAAGTTCCTCCGCCTTCGAACTGGACTGCATCGCCAAACAGAAACAGAGCGTAAAGAAGCGGAATACAAGGCGATAGATTGGGTGATTCATCATCACGCCATCATAACGGGTTGTTTGCAAGCAGGGCGTGACCTCCGAGCCCGAGCAGGCAGCAACCGAAAAAAAAAAGCTTTCTTGCTGCGTCACACTGACGCATCCCACCAATGGACCGCAACAACTCAAATCCCCCGCAAATTACGGCTGAAGTGAAGTAGGTTCAGATTCCGATGACTCGCCAAACAGTACCAGATGGGGCCAGCGAAATCCCGGTATTTTGTAAGGCTTCTGCTGATACTCTTTTTGCTCATCGATAAAGGCCCACAGATTCTTGGGATCAGCGAAGGGATCATTGATCTGTTTTTGAAAATGCCGCATCGCTGTCAGCAAGCGCTGTTTCGTCGCCGCGTGCTGTGGATCCCCATCAAGATTTTTCCATTCATCGGGGTCGTCTTGCAAATCAAACAACTCGTACTCCGGTGGGTACAAGAAACACTGTTGGTGCTGCTCACTCGGCAACTGACTGTTTTTGTAGCGGGAGACGGCCAACCGATTGAGTGCACGGTCCGGGTTGTACACCAATTTGTAGCGATCGTCGCGAATCCCAAATTGCAGATAAAGCAGATTGGGTGAAGACCCGGTTGTGAACGTGTGGATGTATTTGCGAACCGGTACCTGACCGCGATCGATCTGCTGTAGAGCAAACCCTGGCAGTTCCTTGGGAATCGGCAATCCCGCCGCCTGCAACATAGTCGGAAGAATGTCGGTCGTCGAAACCATTGCCGATTCAACTTTCCCCTGGGGAAAACCTTTGGGATAAGAAACGATCATTGGAATCCGCGTTCCGTTCTCGTAAATACTCCCCTTGCCGCGTGGAAAGTCCGCACCATGGTCACTGATGTAAACGACCAAGGTATTATCGCGAATTTTCATTTCATCCACATCATCCAGAATCATCCCGATTCCCTCATCGAGCCGGTTGATGCAATTCAAATAATCACGCAATTCCTCGCGGAGATGCGGTGAATCTGATCCGATCCATGAATAGGGGGAGATTTCCTGATCAACCAAAACGCTGGGAAAACCATGCTTTGATTTCCGCACAAATCGACGGTGGGCGTCGGCATAATTAACAATCAGCAGGAACGGTTGATTCGAATCCACCGCCTTCTGCATCACAGAACGTGCTTCACTCGCGACCGTTTTAATACTTGTTGTCTTGCCAAAATTCGCATCGCGGATTGCGCGGTGATCGACGTAATCCTCGACTAAGTTTGCTGGATTGATATGGGTCTTGCCAATGAACCCGGTGTAATAACCAGCCTCCTGAAAGTACGCGGGCATGGTTTTGAAATCTCGATGCATCGCGAATCGATGGGTCGCCAGACCGATATGGCCTGTTTGGCGTGTGTAAAAACCAGTCAAAAAGGCGGCTCGAGAGGGGCTGCAAACCGAATAAGGCACGTAGGCGCGGGTGTAGCGAACGCCTGCGGTCGCTAAACCATCCAAATGCGGCGTATGGACTCTCTCTTCGCCGTAGCATCCAAGATGATCGCTGTTATCCTCGGACACGATAAACAAAATATTCGGCTTGGCATTGGTGGATCGGGATCGCCCCAACCCTTGTACACTTGGTTCCTCTTCGGTCGTAAAAGGTGACGCGGGCATCCCCGTGCTGTCGCCAAGGTTCACTGGCGGATTGGGAAACGGTTGCCAGGCATAACGCACCCCAACTGGATCGTGAACGAGGGAGTTTGTTACGAACACCTCATCGCGACCGATGATGTTTGCGGTTGCCGAATGAAATATTCCGTCTGAACCGCAAATTTCAAAGTGTCGCAAAGGCTTACCATCAACGGATCGCAAGCCGTCACCCTGCTGTTGAAATGAAACCGTGATCCCGTTGTCTGTTCTCCGAGTGCTTTGGACCAATGGGCCCGAGGCTGCAGGGATAGGTGATTCCTCGATTGAGTTCAAGCGATAGGTGCTGGCCAACGCGAGTCGCGCCAAACGCTCGCCGACCGGTTTTTTAAGTGGTGGATGAACGTTCCCCGAGACTCCGGTATCAATCGTGATCGCCATTCCCACCTGCTCAAGCTGATCAAGTACCCGCCGTTGAGTTTCGCGAAACAGAGGCCATGCCGGTCGGTTCATACCCGGAAGCTGAACAAACAGAAACGGAAAGTCGCCTTGTTTCCAAGCCGTCCGCCACGATTCAATCAGCAAAGGAAACAATTGAGCATGCTGGCGCGCGCGATCCGCCGTCTCTGCATTTGATTCACCTTGGTACCAAATCACACCACGTATCGCGAAGGGAATGATCGGTTCAATGCCAGCAGACCACATGAACCCCGGCTTGAAAGCATGGTTAGGTCCGAATGAATCACCAGGAACCAAATCGCCCGCCTGCATTGCAGCCAACAGATTTTGCTCACCACGAGTCCGACAAAAATCGCTGAGCTCTGAATTGTCCAACCAATTGCCAGCCACCAATCCACGCAACGCTGGATCGTTCGCAAGCGTCTGGCGTGAAATCCAAGCTTCGGTCGGGGTGCCGCCCACAGCGGGGCAAATCAACCCAACCGGTACCTGCAACTGCTGTTGCAGCAACCGACCAAAATAGTAAGCGACTGCCGAAAACTCCGGTGCAGAATCAGCGGATGCTTTTTGCCAGCCACCCTCACCAAAAGTTTGCGGTGTCAATCGCTCAAGTTGTTCCGACGTGAATACAAGTGGGCCACCCCGGGCCGCACGCGACCAATCCAACAATCGCAAATCTGGCTGATCTGCGGCCGATATAGCTTCTTTTCCGTGCGTCGATTGACGTAGCATCCACGCCATATTCGATTGACCGGCACAAACCCAAACTTCACCAATCACAATGTCTTGGATTTGAATTTGCTGACCCTCCGATTGCACAAACATCGGTTGCGGCTTTGCACTGGCGGGTCGAGGACGCATTCGCAAGCTCCAATGCCCCGTCGAATTCGCCGTGGTGGCAACGGTTTCATCACCAAACGTTACGCTGACCGTCGCCCCCGCTTTCGCTTGACCCCAGACTGGCAATTCCGCATCGGCCTGCAACACCATGTGATCACCAAAGAGACGCGGCAGACGCAGCTGTGAAACGGGATCGGGATCTTTCGGTCGATCGAATTTCGCATTCCCCAGGATTTTACTCAGCTGAACTCTCATGAACGTCATCTGGGACTGACTGCCTTCGAAGAGAATTCCAACAGTGTCCTGGTCGATCATCGTCATGCAGGAATATCCCGCGCTGCTGCCCTCATCCAGTAACAAGCGATGCTTGCTTGGCCAAGTCAATCCGCGATCAGGCGATGCCTTGATCATGATCCGGCGTCGCCCCTGAGTGCTGTCGGGGTTCGAGAACAACAACCAGCCCTCCGTTTGCTCGCCCAATTCACGATTAACATCGATCAGACTGGCCATGCAGGATCGCGGTTCAATCAGGGATCGCTCTGATGTCGGATGCCGCTGCCACGTTTTGCCCAGATCGCGGGTGGTCATCACCACTCGCACCGATTTTCGGTTGTAGCGACAATTCAACATCAGAACGCCTGGTTCAATCTCAACCACTTGCGATTCCGTCGTGTCATCAAAGGCCCCAGCACCGACCTGCCACGTTTTGCCATGATCCTTGGAGTAAATGATGGTCGAATGCGGCAATCTTTTTTGATTCGGCGGATCTTGGTACTGAGCAGCAAACACGAGCGTGCCGTCGCGCATCGTGATTCCTTTGCCCGGCCCCTGCAAAATGAAACACCACTCTGGTTTCTTGATTTGTTCGGTGATGTTGATTGGATCGGACCAAGTCACACCGTCGTCGTCGCTACGAACCAGCATCAACTGCCCCGTTTGTTCAGGCTGAATCCCCGGTCCTGATCCAACCCATGAACGATTTCCGTGACTCCAAGTCGCCGCAACCCAAATCGTGCCGGTGTTGCGATCAACCAGAACAGCCGGATCGCCGATTCCATCGTACCGCCACTTCAGATCATCCCCTTGATCCATAATGATCTGCATCGGCTGCCAAGTTTTCCCACCGTCGGTCGACCGCGACATGCCGACATCGATATCACCCGGCAGATCTCCGCCGCTGCGGTACCGAACATCGTAAACACCAATCAACGTTCCTTCATTCGTGGTTGCTAACCCCGGAATTCGATAGGTGTGAACTCCATCATCGCCCCCCTGGCGAACCGCAACCCCGATTCGCTGCGTCGAACGCCCACCATCCACGTCGACACTCTGCCCATTCGAAAAACTGACTCGATCTAACTGCGTGCCAATCGAACCACCAACGTCCGCTTGTTGCTGCAAGCGGGCGGCGACCCATATCAAGTTTTCACCTTCCACTAATTGGATTGGCGATGCCAACGAGTAAGTCATGACATCGCCCAAACGCGACTCGGCTTTACCAGTTTGATTATCCTGGCCAGCTTGTTCAACTGGAACAGCGGGCAACGGAAGTTCACGGGGCCGCCCCGATGCATCGGCGGAGTACAGATAAATCGATTCGAGGTCAATTGATTCGCTGGCGTCTGCAAATGCAACAGCAACTTGCTTCAAAGAGATTGGATTGAGTTGCCCGGCAGTGGTAACTTTCAACTTCAACAACGGACTGGCAGCGGTGCCGACGAGAGCAGGCAGTGAAAACGGGACGGTTTCAACCGACACAATCTTCTGTGGCTGCAACGGTGCGATACGTAGATCATCAATCAACACACCAGTATTGGCTGGACTTGTCACGGTGAAACGCAATTGTTGAATCGACGTATCACGTAGCGGAATCGTGACATGATTTAAAAAAGCCCGCCCCACTCGCACCGCTGCATCACCGTTGTAAATCTCCGTCCAATCATCGCCGTTGTATGACTCGATACGAAACGAAAATGGCTTACGTGATGTCCACCGCTCCGCCCAAAACGATAATTCACAGGGTGCCTCGAGAGGATTGGCCAATTCCAAAATCACACTTGTCTGATCTCCGCCGGTTAGCTGCAAACAATGCTTACCTGTCTTGGCATGTTTATCATCAATAATCGTTCGCCCAATCTGCGGTTTCCAAACACCAAGCTCTGTTCGAAGCTCATCAAAAACACCCGCTTTGCTTCGTTCAAATCCGACAGCTGCTGTATTGGCTGGCTCCGCGATTTCCAAAGCCAATTCAGTGGTCAATTGCGCTGTCAACTTCTCAACCAGACGGGGTGCTTTGGCTGCAATATTTTCTTTCTCGAGCCAGCCTTCCCCGTAATCGTATAACTCTGTCGCTCGAATCTGTTTGGAAGATCGGTCGATCCATTGGGTCAAACGATGCGTTGAAGTTCGCATCGAGTACCCCATCAAACCACCCCCACGCGGGTATTGACTGAACGCAACCGACTTGATGGATTGCGTTGGATGTTTCAGGATCGAAACCAAACTGTCTCCATCCAACGACTCCGCAATCGGCAAGCCAGCCAACTCGGCGAGAGTCGGATACAAATCAACGAGCTCCACCAATGCCGAGCTCGATTTACCCGGCTCCGCCATCGCCGGTACTTTCACAATCAAAGGAACACGAGTATCGAGTTCGAAGTTTGTTGTCTTGCCCCACAATTGATGCTCACCGAGGTGGTAGCCGTGATCGCCCCACAAAACCACGATCGTGTTTTCGCTGAGTCCCGTTTCTCGCAACTCATTCAACACGCGTCCAACCTGTGCATCGATGTAACTGATGCATGCGTAATAGGCTTGCCGCACGCGGCGCTGATTGGACTCGGGGATCGGACCGCGATTCGGCTGGTCGGTGTACCGCCTTAACTCACCCGAACCGTGACCGGCAAACGACGGAGCCTCGACAGGAAACACCGGATTTGTGGGCAAATCAACTGACTGGTAAAGATCAAAATATTTTTGGGGGGCGATCTGTGGTGAATGCGGCTTGATGAACCCGACCGACAAGAAAAACGGCTGATCACTCTCCTTGAATCGTCGCAAGGCTTCGACCGCAGCCTTCGCAACCTTGCCGTCATAGAGCGTCTCATCGGCGACATTGGGAGACTCGGTCGCCAAACCAAACACAAGTTTCCGTATCCAGTCGTCGGATGCTGTATTGGTGGGCTGATACATCCGCTGGAAAGCAGCTTGCGCGGCGGCGACGCCTTCCTCGGTGTAATAATATCGTGGTCCAAAACGAATCGCTGGCTCAGACCAACTTTCGGGGTCCCCCATCGTGTCCCACTTCGTTTTGCTGGCACCATCCGGAAAGACTCCGTGATAAATCTTGCCAATCGCTGCCGCATGATATCCATGTTGCTTGAAGTGCTGCGGCAACGTGATCAGGTCAGGATTTGCCTCACGAAAGTGAGAATGATTCCCCAACACACCCGTGGAATCGGGCCGCATCCCAGTCATCACGCTCGTGCGTGACGGATTGCATACCGCTTGTTGGCAATAGGCTCGATCAAACCTTCGCCCACTCGCTGCCAGCGCATCGATGTTGGGACTGTGAATGTGCGCAGCCCCATAGCAGCCTAACTCAGGCCGTAAATCATCAATCGCGATGAACAGCACATTAGGGCGATCCTGAATTGACGCGGATTGCGATGCAAGCGAAGTTTCGACAACGCCAACTACAAACGCAATGAGCGAGAGGAAGAAAGCAATGTTTTTCATCTTATCGACCATATCAAGGAGCTTCGTCACGGTAATGGACGAACGCAAAAGGCAGCTTTGGAGGGATGATTATAGCCCCACTCGAATCATGGTTCTTGATGATGTCCCTCTGCCCAGACCGCCTGCCCAGACCGCCTGCCCAGACCGCCTGCCCAGACCGCCATGTCTCCACTGCGGTTACCGGCTTCCGATAGCAACACGGGCCTCCAGCAATTAAGTGATTCGCTCCACTGCAATCACGAACCAAAAACAGCACACCCCGATTTCCCGACCAGCACTTCAACCTTTGTGAGAGACGGGGATCGTGCAACCAGCCGCTGGCTCAATGACGAAAAACGGTCATGCATCAGCAGCATGCGGGCGTTGCGGCGAGGAGTGATCGTCAGATGATCAATCGCCGTTCAAAATTCCGTTCAGAGCTAACCACAATTTTGACCGCAAATCATTGCACCCATCGCGATTCTGCGAGGATCTAACATCATCATTCGCATCTGCTTTGATCGGAATTGGCTGCAAGCAGTGAAGGGGAAATCAGGTCGGATGATTGCAAACTGATTTTCAGCAAACAGACGCTTGAGCCTTACAAACTGATCGATACCCCAGCCGAAACTTGCAGATTGCAACAGCAACGTCACTACAAAAGGCGGCAACTAAAAATGCGACACGCTCACCGGCTCGAACCAATGCCACCACCAATGACGGGACCCCCCAACGCATCGACGTTCCGGCAAGCCTGAAAAACCGAAACGGCAAGGCGTAGCCAAGCGAGGGCAGGGGAGACACTTTGATTCGCGACACCACCTCGGCGATATTTTGCACCGCAGTTTAATCGTGACTTCGCGTGCATCCTCACGTTGCTGCCGAGGCTGCACAACCTATTGCTGAGGTGGTTTTGATGCGTTTGGATTCGTCTGTTCCATGGTCTGTTCCATCGCCTGCTCCATGGTTTGCTCCATGACAGGTGCTTCCGACTGCGATGCTGAATCACGCGGAGTCGTTGAGGCGCGACCATGCCGCCCCCACCATCGATCACCATCCTCGACGGTCCAAGTCCCTGCTGCTTGACACTTCGAAATCAACAACGCGACGTCGCGGGCAGTTTGAGGACGCTTGGCACGTGATTTTTCCAAGCAACTCATAATTACATCCTCCAGCTGCCCGGAAACCTTGACACCTTTCCGAGCCGACGGCGGAACCGGCACCTCCTCAAGGTGCTTTTGACACAACTCAGACATACCCTTCGCTTCAAAAACAGGCCGTCCGGTTAGCAAAAAGTATCCGACCGCTCCGACCGCATAGATATCGGTACTCGCATCGACCGTCATCGGTGCTTGGATTGATTCAGGCGACATGTAGAGCGGCGTACCTGCCATGGTGTTCTCGTTCGAACCTTTCCCCGTCTGATCGACTGCTTTAACCAAGCCAAAATCGAGCACCTTGATGACGTCGGGTTCGCATCCCCGTCGATTCAACATGACATTGGCAGGCTTGATGTCGCGGTGCACCAGACCGTTGGAATGAGCTTCAAACAACGATCCACACATCTGAGTCAAAATATGAATCACACGGGCCTCCGATTGCGCCCCATATTTGTCCACCAACTGCTGCAGATCAATTCCGTCCAGGTACTCCATTGCGTAATAGAAGACACCCTCGGGGGTGCGACCATAATCGTAAATCGCGATCGTATTCGAATGTGTCAATTGACAAGTGATTTGAACTTCATGCTCAAAGCGAGCGATCGAAGCATCATTGACCTTGTCCGCTGAGAGCAGCTTGATCGCGGTTGGGCGACGCAACATGGAGTGGTGGCCCTTGAACACAACCCCCATCGCACCCTCACCCAACTTTTGATCTAACGTGTACTGACCGAGTTGCTGAGCCTCGATTGCTGCTTCACGCGCCTGGAACTGTAGACGTGCAACAATGATCGTGAACACAAAGATCGCAATGGCAGACACAACCAAGAGGGTAAAGACGGTCAAGAATGCGCGTTGCAAGATGACCAATGGGCGAAACGCTTGCGCCACATCAACCTCGGTAGTCACCCCCAGATTGTGATCCGCCATCCAAATCCACGCACCAATGACCATGACCCCTCGATAGTCACGATAGCCCTCGACATCGACCCCCTCTCCCTCATTGATCGCGGAAGCAGCCATTTTGGTGAGCGGCAACTCGGCACGCCGGACCCCGGGCCGAAATCCCGCCGTCATGTCGTCACCCGGATCACGCACTGGCAATTGCAGCATCGATCTGGAACCTGGCTGGTCAGCCAATAAGCCCAGCAGAATCAAATCGTCATCAAAGCGACTGTTCGAAACCATCATCCCAGTCGAATCAAACGCATACGTCTCTCCCGATGCCCCCACACGTCCCAATTGGAGAATATCTGTGAATTCGCGTTCCGGCTGTATCTGTACCGCCAACGCACCAATCACCTGAAACGATTCATCGCGCACCGGGGCGCACGCATACATTGTCGGAACACCCGATCGAATCTTTCCATCGCTCGACTTCAGCATCACGACGCTTGGGAACGGATTCGAGACGTTTGTTTCCCCTCCCAACGCTCGCGTCAAAAAACCGTCGTACTCGGGTATATCTTGCTGCCCATCCAATGATCGATAGCTCGATGAAACAACTTGTTTCGATTTATTCACCAGCAGATATCCGATGAATCCATGCGCCTCCAACGCCGGCCCAAGTTCTTTGTCAATCTCTCGCTGCAATTCCGCTTCGGATAACGAAACCCCTTCCTCCTTTGACTGATCAGTGCCAATCATCGCATAGATCAAATCCCGCACGTGCGCATCATTGGCAAGCGCTTCGGTCGTTGACTCCTGTACTTCAAACCACTTTCGCAGCATCTCCGTTTCCATCTGCACGATCGCGGTAAGCCCTGACTTAACGTTGTCCTTGATCGTCGATTCGATCGACTGACGAACAAAGAAGCCAAGCACCGATAAGATCACCACGGCAGCAATCGGCCACAACCAAATCTGCTTGCGAAGGAAAACACCCGCCCGCGTGATCGATTTGGATAGCGTATGGGAAGCCCAGGTCATATGGATCTGAGGATGCTGCTGTTCGGCACTGGACTGAAGCAGTCGTTTCAGAGGATTCATGGAAGTTCGCAGCGTGGTGATGAATTTGGATCGGTTTGACGGGCTCAGCTCTTTCCGCAGTCGGCCCGTGCTTGCAATCGGCGCGTGTTTGCAGTCAACCGATGGCCTCAGTCGGACATGCTCCACATTCGGATGCGTTTCCCATTCGGATGGGGCTGGTGCTCGGAAACCGTCCGTTTGAACGGGCGATTGCCAAGCACAAATCAGCTGCAAATCGTAACGGGACTGCGACCGGCGTCGATGCAAATCGCCGCTCAAGGTCGCAATCACAGGCAGGCAAGTCTTCGAATTTCGCAGCTAATAGAATAATCAACACGGCCCAATAACGGCCGTTTTTCGCCGAAATCGCAACCCGTCGTCGAAGCAAACGTACCGATCACACCGTTTGCACCCTGATGTTCCAGCTCAAATCTTGATCGCAAACAGCAACGACAACCGGCCAATCGCGTCGCCACGCGCGCGGCGACGCGAATTGAATCCCCATGAAACGCTTGACTCAAGCGACTCAGCCGAGTACTTTGCATTGCAAAGTTAGATGGTTATTTAAACAACGAGTGGCCTTTTCCGGGAGCACTCGGACAGCCGCAGGTCCTTGGTCAACCCGCGATTCCACGTCAGCACAGGTGTAGCTGGCAGAGTCAACAATTATCTGGGCTTATTCCGGCATGCCCCTGGCTTACCCGCACCCCTGACTTACCCGCACCCCTGACTTACCCGCACCCCTGACTTACCCGCACCCCTGACTTACCCGCACCTCTGGCTTACCCGCACCCCTGGCTTACCTAGTGTCGCGACGCGGCCAAACCGTTTGCCGCTGTGAACGGCAGAACCTCCAAGCGACGACCAGACTGCCAACAAACTGATTCGAATGGCTCGCTAGAACCAATTGGAATCACTATCCAACTGCAATCGTTCCCCACCAGACCACATAGCGATGAAGCACCTGACCCAACGCCATTACTTCAGAATGCAAAGCCGATCTGCTGCATTAGCTGCTTGCCTTTGCCTGTTCACAGCGACTCCGCTGCTTGCCGGTGATGGTTTCGCCGATGATTTAACGATTCCCGACGGAATTGAAATCTCTGATCCGATTCGTTACTCCGAGGCGATCACCCCGTCGGCACAGGACGAGTTCAAACGACGAGTCTTGCAGGCTGTGCGGGAAGAGGATTCTGGAAAGCCGACGGTCGTTGCGACACTCCCCAACCTGTCACTCTCCTTTGCCAGCCAGCGGGATCGCCTGGAGAGATACCTTGCCTCCAGTCCGGCGTGGCGAGTGTTTGAGGTACGGGGCAATCGATTCGCAACCCGTCGCTGGAAAATTGGTGATGATTGGCGATACGAGATGCATGGCTACTACTCGACCTTTGACCTGAACAGCACCCCGGGTCAGGCCGAACCGCTACCAGATTTCCAAACCCGTTGCACCCTTGGACTGTCCAACCAACCGTGGGTAGGCCATGTTCGCGATGCAACTCAAATCCTGGCGGGAGACACGGTGGAGATCGAATCGACCGAGCGTTTCGGAAAACAGAATAGCCTGAGCTTGATTTCAGCGGGAACGCTAATCGTCGAAATTTTTGAACAAACTCGAAAGACCGAACGCTCGCTCACCAACACCACGATCGAATTGCTTGATGAAGAAGCCGCAAAGGTTTTGGCGGTGAATGACTGGGACACATTGACCCAATCGCTGCCGGAAGGATCAATACGGAAGGGAAAACCGGTATTCCAGCTTTGCTCAACCGGCGGACCTGGCAACTACGATTCGGTTGCCTGGGTCAATCCTGGTGAAGCAGGAACAACCTTCGTAAAAGCATTTGAAGTGACGCGTGGTGACGAGCTTTCCGCGACTCGCCTGCGGCAGTACGGCAATGAGCGAATCGGCTGGTCGGATGATCCCAACGAACTATTCTTTACCAACACCCATTTCACCATCCACGAAGGCGACTGGAACCAGTTTTATGCTGCCCGGTTCGAATTGTGGTTCGAGCCCGACTCGGGTGAACCTGCAAGAAAATTGGTAGAGCGGAATTTCCGCATCGAGGGCTGGATGCGCTAGCGATACGCATGGCCAGAAGCAGCCCTAACCTGACCAACTCCCTAACCTGACCGACTCACTGGCTTGACCGACTCACTGGCTTGACCAACTCACTGGCTGGATGAATCATCCAAGCGGTTGTACTTGTCACTGCGGCCTTTCGCCTTTTCGATCGGATACCGCTGACGGTTGATCTCTATTTTACTCGAGACGGCCTTCGCGATATCGATGTCGCAAACGTTTGCGAACTCCAAAGCGAACATCAGGATATCGGCCAACTCATGGGCAATGTCCTCGGCATTTGCCGGATCAGCGGCAGTTGCAAACGCCTCTTCGCTGCGAACCCAACGAAAATGTTCCGACAATTCGCCTATTTCGGACACCATTGCCATCACCAAATTTTTGGGATCATGAAACTGCTCCCAATCGCGTTCCTCGGCGAAGGTCGCGACCGCCGTCTTCAGGTCCGAGATGGTCGTTGTGCGATCGTTGGATTCCACGCTTGTCTTCCGCATCGAGAATCTCAGACACGCCAAAAGTGCCCCCGCTAGGGTTCGAACCTAGGACCCACGGATTAAGAGTCCGTTGCTCTGCCAACTGAGCTACAGGGGCGTACGTTGAAGTCGCGGCAGTCTAACCATCATCGACGATTGCCCGCAACATCCCCTCTGCCTTTGCCCATGTTTCGGCCTCTTCCGCAACCGGCTCGCTGCGTGCCGTAATCCCACCACCGACAGGAATCTGCCAGTAACCATGCGCTGCAGTAATTGTGCGGATTAGGATGTTGAAGTCTGCGTTCCCTCCACAACTGATGTAACCAATGGTTCCACAGTAGGGACCACGACGATTCGGCTCCAATCGCGCGATTGTTTTCATCGCTTCAATTTTGGGTGCCCCCGTGATACTGCCGCCCGGGAACGAGGCTTGCAGTAGATTCGCGATATTTTGATTCTTCGCCAACCGACCTTCCACGACGGAAACCAAGTGCTGCACGTATTGGTAGCGTTCGATTGCGCAGAGTTCGCGGACGCGGATCGACGATGCCTCGCAGACTCGCGACAAATCGTTGCGCATCAGGTCGACGATCATTACATTCTCTGCACGATCTTTTTCACTGGCGAGTAATTGCTCAGCCAATTCCGCATCCAGTTCGGGGTCCCCCGTGCGGGGCACCGTGCCTTTGATGGGCCGCGTCTCGACAACATCGTTCCGAACTTTCAAAAAACCTTCGGGGGAACTACTGACGACTTCGAATCCGTCACCGGCATAATAGGCACCGAACGGCGCGGGGTTGTGCTTTCGAAGTCGCACATACAAGTCGGAGGAGGACGATGTCGCTTTTGCCAATAACCTTTGGGCGAGGTTGACTTGAAAGGAGTCGCCATCACAGATCCTGCGGACAATTTCCGCCACGCAGGCACGATATTGCTCACTGGTCAAATTGCTGCTGATCCCGTTGACCGCAGTTGGGTACTGCCGTCCCAGCTGAATCGATGCGGGCCGTTGAGGCGTCGCCGACGGCCTTGGTTGGCTGCGAAGCCAGTCCTGCACCTGGTGCAATCGCTGCCTTGCCCGCTGTTCACGATCTAGCTGGTCGCGTCCTCCAAACCCCTGGCTAATGATCCAGGCGCAACCCTGCAAATGGTCAACCGCGATGGTCCAGTCATAGCGTCCAAGCGACATCGCCGGGGTCGGCAGGTCATTGGTTCGCGCGGCACCGACCGGTTCTAACCAGGTGGCGGCCTCATATCCAACCAGCCCGGCGATTCCACCTTGAAAAGGTGGTAATTCGGGATTCGAATCTGATGACAGCGATTGGCACCAACGTTCCAATTGAGGCCATGGATCCTCGTGACCTGGATCGGCGACCAACGTTTCGATCGGATCAGCGGTTAAAAACGAGTAGCGTCCAAGATTCGAACGCGGCCCCGGAGCCGCTGAATCGAGCCACAAGCAATGAGGCAAGTGGCGGAGCCGAGCGAAAGCAGCTTCAAGACAAAAATCGACCGGCAAGCGGGACACCAACGGCAACCCCTGATGCACCTGCGGCTCGTCATCAACGGTGACACAACTCATCTACTTGCCGCCCCCAGCTCCGTTTGAATCCGCTGAATCGCTGCATCCCATGTCCCACTGGTCAACCGGAAGCTGACATCACGTGTGTCCTGATCGCCGCCTTGAACCAAGTCGATCCACAGCGTCTCAGCCGGCAGCACCTCCGCCACACGATCACCCCACTCTATAATCGTCCAAGCTTCATCGGCGAATAATTCATCGACTCCCAACTGCAGGAACTCTTCATCGTCCGCGAGACGGTAGGCGTCGAGGTGATGAATCACGATTGCCCCCCGGTGAGTTTGCAACAAGGTAAAGGTGGGACTGGTAACGTCCACTGCGTCGATTCCTGCAGCACGAGCGAGTGCTTGAACAAAAGTCGTTTTGCCGGCCCCTAACGTCCCCACCAAACCAATCACTAAAGGGGAGGGCAGTTCGCGCACCATGGCAGCCGCCAAGGTATCGAGTGACCGTAGATTCAGCGATTGAATCTGGATCTGCGAATCATTCATCGTGCTGTTTAACTCGTTGCTTTCGCCGGATCAGTCAGTCGTGATTGCTTGCTCAATTGTTCCACGATTTGTCTTTTGTTGCCGCCGGATGCGTGAAAAATATCGCGCTGGCGTTTCGCCCAGTCGTCACCCGAGGCAATTTCCCGGACGAACAACAGTTCGGACTCACAGCCCAAATCTTGCGCGACACCCTGTAAATGATCAATCATCCCATCGACGATTTCCGGTAATGTCTGGACCCGATAGTCACGAGCATTCACGAGTCTTGCCGAATTCCCGTACCGGGCGGCCCGCCATTTATTTTGCCGCACCATCATCGGATGGCAATCAAATTGATACATCCCCTCGTCGATCTGGTCACTCAACCGTTTGACCAGACATTGAATCAACGCCGCCAATCCACAAACATGATCCAAGCTGCCAGGCATGTCGCAAACGCGAACCTCGACAGTGCCAAAATTGTGATGCGGACGAACATCCCACCAAATCTCACGGATCGTGTTGATAAATCCGGTTTCCTCCATGTGATTGACCAACCAGACGTATTCGCTCCAGTTTCGCATGAGTGTTGGCAACCCAGCCGTCGGCAGACCTTCCATTAGCTTGGACCGATGCGAATGCAAACCAGTATCACGATCCTGCCAAAACGGACTACTCGCCGACAGGGCCAACAGCGTCGGAAGATATTGCATGATTCGGTCACAGATCATGACGGCTTTGTCGCCGCTGTCCACTCCAACATGCACGTGCAAGCCGTTGGTGATCATCCGGCGAGCCAACTCCTGTAGCAATTGCACAAGGTTCTGATAACGCTCGTTTTCGGTGACCTGCTGATCCTCCCAGAGCCCGAACGGGTGCGTCGCCCCCCACCACAAGGCAAGGTTCTCGGCATCAGCAGCTTGTTCCACCAATTTAAGCTTGGTAGCCAAATCGCTGCGAGCTTCAGGAATCGTGTGGCAGACCCCGCTGATCACTTCGATGCAACACTGCATCAATTCATGCTTGACATCACACTGCTGGCCATCCGCCACGCGGCTAAGCAGTGCGTTGGATCCACTGTTCAACTGCTGTGTAGCTGCATCCACAATTCCGAGTTCGATTTCGACTCCCACCGTTGGAACATCGTTTGAATTGAAATCTAGTTTGGCCATCAGCGCACTCCTTCGGCAGAGGCTTTTCCATGGGTTCGGGTCTGCTGCGTCAACACAAACGGCCTGATCGGATGAAAACGGCTCGGCAGTCAAACCGACCACCGGAGAATTCACAACCGCTCATCAAGACCGACTCCGATCAACCATCTAACTGGCCTTTGAATCCGCACGATCTTGATACCGTTCTCTTCAATTCTACCGTGATCCCGCACGGGCGGGGTCAAAGTGGTTAATGACCGTCGCCGCGAACAACTTACTACCTACGGCCAAAGCCTCTTCGTCGATATCAAAAGCAGAGGTATGCAGGGGCGCGTGGCCAACCTGCGACCCTGCCACACCAAGGCGAAACATCGCGCCAGGCACATGATCGAGATAGTATGAAAAATCTTCACTTCCCATACTGGATTGGTCGATCCACTCAATCGCCCCCGGCGACAACGCTTGCTTGACCGAATCGGCCAGCAACTCGATCGTCGCCCGATCGTTGATCACTGCGGGTGCTGAGTAGCCCATTGTCATCTCGACTTGGCAACCACTTTCTCGGGCAATCGATTCACACACATCCTCGAGTGTTTCCAATGCCAAACTGCGACTCTCCTTGTCGAGCGACCGCAACGAACCATCGACCTTAGCTGTGTCTGGAATCACATTGACGCTGTGGCCCGCTTCAATTTGGCCGATCGAAAAAACGACGGTCTCATGAGGGTTCGCCGTCCGGGCAATCCTGCGAAACGCCGATTGGACCCAGTGTGTGCAGGCGTCAATCGGATCCTGAGTCAAGTGCGGCCGCGCGCCGTGTCCACCCTTCCCTCTAAAGCTGACGTGAATCGAATCACAGGCCGCGGTGAAGTGCCCAGTCCGCAAGCCAATGCAACCGACTGAACGAGTCGGATCAACATGCAGGGCAACAATCGAAGTAATATCCCGGAGCGCATGATGGTGAATCATATGACGCGCCCCAGTCGCCATCTCTTCCGCAGGCTGCAAGATCGCTCGAACGGCAATCGGCCAAGGAAGCTTGCCGTCCCGATGCATCGCCACCAAAATTTGCATCGCCCCGACCACCACACTGGCATGCACATCGTGCCCGCACGCGTGCATTACCCCATCGACTTGACTGCGGTAATCAACTGACTTGCTGTCCGCAATCGGAAGCGCATCAATGTCACCCCGAATCGCGATTCGGGGACCATCGGCAACCGTGGGTGACGTAATCAGGTCAGCGATGACTCCTCGACCTTCCCCCGGCACGTGCGTTGGCAAATCCAATTTCGCCAACGCAGCGGTCAAGAATTCTGTCGTCATGAATTCCTGCTCCGACAACTCGGGATGCTGGTGCAGATACCGCCGCATCACTACGCGATCATCGTGAAACTGATCGCAGTACTCCAAGACTGTCGAGATCCAATCGCTTGTCGCTTCAATCAAGGTGATGTGTCACTCAGTAGGAGTACAGGTCAACAAAAAACGCGATCGCTGCGGTCAAATGGGCTCAACCATGCGATCGCTCTGGATCTTGTGGTCGTGGCGAGTCACCCCAATTCAATAAGGCTGGCAAAAACACAAGATCAGCGAACAGGGCACTGCCAATCGTCAGGATTCCCATCGTTGCAAAGATACGATGATCGCGTGCATCACTCAACAACGCGGTACTGAACCCAATGATCAGTACGACCGTGGTCATGATAAGAGCTGTCCCGACCCCCACAAAGGCCCGCCGAATCGCTTCTTGCCGGTCCTGCGTTTCTGCCCCCAACCTCCGAGTGATTTCCCCCGAAGGTCCCGATCCTGTATCAGCATTGATTTCCTCGCGGTACCGAGTCAGAAAATGGATGGTGTCATCGACAGCGATTCCGAGACAAACCGTGAAGGCACAAACACTGACGATTTCAAGATTCTGACCGACCATCCATAACAAACCGCCAGTGGTCGCCAACGGAAACAGGTTGGGCACAATCGAGATCAACCCCAAACGCAGCGATCGATAGACGAAGGCCAAAACCACGAAGATCACGACGCTGGCCGTCCCCAAGCTATACGCTAAATCGAGGACGATCTGATACAAATTTTTCCAACGGCGAACCGCACCACCACTCAGCTCCAGGCGAAACTTTGGATGCTCTTCCTCGATCCGCTGCAACTCTGTCTCAATTCGTTCAAAAACGGGACCGTACGTGGCAATTCCTAAATCTTGCAAACGAAAATCGATCTTTGCAGAACGGGTCTCGGGAACCATGTAAGCACGCTTGAGCGGTGGCGGCAGTAAATCCAATAACGACATGCGTGTCGACGGATCGCCCTCGCCCGGCAACGCGTTGATGAGCTCGCAAATCGACAACGGATGTCCAATCAACGACTCGCTGCGAAGGAACGCATCAGCTTGGCCGATGACCGTCGCGATTTCACCGTCCGTCGGCTCGATATCAGGATGCCACTGAATCTCGATCCTCGACGTTTCCATCCCACCAAACGCCTTGTCGATGTGGGCCAGAGCCGCCGCCGGTTCGCTCGCCGATGCCAGGTTACTCGTCAGTCGCTCATCGGGTCGGAGTTGCAGCGTCACCAATCCCAACAGGAGAGTTGCGGCAATGGCGACCACGCTAAGTAAGCGACTGCGTGCTAACACGAAATCGATAACGACCGCCACACGACTCAGATTCTGATCCACCAGGTTCTTCCCGTACCCAGTCGCAACCCGTTCTCCAAGACGAGTCGCACACGCCAACGGAATCACCGTGATGACCGAAATGAAAGTCAGCAGAACACCGATCACACAACAATATCCAAACTCGCGAACTAATTCGTGATGTGCGAGCGCAAGCGAACCAAAACCAATTGCCGTAGTCAACGAAGTCAGCCAGCATGCCAACCCGACTTCGCGAATGGACTGCCGTGCCGCATCAGCAGCGGAAAGTCCGGCAGCACGATGCCGTCGAATTTGCACCATCATGTGAACACCGTCGGTAAATCCAACCATGCACAACAACACAGGGACGATCACCGAGTTAAACGGGTTGTCATCAAACCCGATGAAATGCAGCACGCCAAGTGTCCAAAAAACTCCGAATGCAGGCGCCATTGCGACGATCACCACCGCCGAGAGTCCGCGAAAAAGAATAAACGCAATCACGAGGGCGATTGAGTAACCAATCGCCTGGTACTTGAATTCATTGTCCCGATTGCTGGCCGCCCGGCTTAATCGAATTGGCACCTCCCCGGTCACTGAAAAGTCAATTTCGATTCCTGGAAAATCTGCGGCGACTGCGTTGGCCGTATCTCTCAGCAGATCGGTGCAGTCTTCGTCTGTTGCCACGAACAACCAATCGATCGAGACCATTAACAGCATTGTCTTGGCATCGGGCGAAAGCAACTGCCCAACAACCAATGGATGATCGAGTGCCCGCTGCTTGGCGGCAGCAAAACGAACCGCACTGGCATTGCGACCGGGCAAGATTGGCTCGGGCAACCCGAACACATTCATCATGGGTGCCTGGTCCATCCAGAGGATTCGATCAACGTGATCAAGTTCCTCCAAAGCTTGCACCACCGCCCGCATTGCCTCGGCACCGCTGGGCGTAAAGAAACTGTCACTCTGAGCGACGACGATTACGTCCCCGGCAGCAACTCGGATTGGCGAAACTCGGGGAACCGGCTTGTCAGGTGGAGCCGCAAACTCCGAATCCCTGGCAGATTCTTGTTCGTCGTTCTGTCCAGTCGACACAAACGGTAGCGGAATTCCCTCGGGAAACAGCCAATAAGGGTCGTAGTGCCCGACCGCCATCAGCGCGGTCCAGATCACCAAAAACAGCGACGTTACGCGGCGATGGTCGATAATCCAATCGGCCAACCGTCCGAACTGATTCAGCACCGCGATTCCATGTTATTGAGGGAGCTGTTTATTGTTACGAGCCCGCTGAAAGGCGGCTGACGCTAATTCGTCCATACTGATCCTGTCATCGTGATTTTGGTCCATCGCCCAAAAAGAAAAGATTCGCACAGAATCGGGCAACTCATGGGCAGTGATAAAGCCATCTTCATTCCGATCAAATCGCTTCAAATACTTTTCAGCGAACCGATCTGCTTGTTGCTGCCATTGCTGCTGTCGCAGCAATCTCTTCTCCGCCAACTCGGCTTCTTCGGTCATCATTCTCAATGAGCGTTCGTCCTGCCTCTTCTCGCCGCCCTGATCCAACCTGTTTCGGTCAACTCCATCAATTGGCTGAGCGACCGTCAAGAACGTTAACGCCATCTCCTGCCATGTCTGATCTCCCCAGGTGACGTACTCCTGCGCATCTGGATTGTTCGGATTGGATGTCGAATTATCAAAAACCGCCGTGAAAGAGATCTCATCGGTTGACTCAAGCGGCAACGGATCAATCAACTCGTAATTGTGTTGCCAATTGAAATCGTAAGCCGGCACATCCAACAACGTTTCGGCTACACCGCCGCTGCGGCGATCAACCCGGAATGACTTTCCCCGCAAGTGCATGTGCGGCGTGATCGCGAGCAACGATCCATTTTTGGGGAACCAATTCTGCTCTCCGTTCACCTCGTAGTGTTCGACACCAGGCGGAATCTCGAAATCGTGGTTGATGCAAGCCAGCGAATAAACTTCGTGGGTCACTTCGTCCGCATCGGCGAATACCAACCCGAGCCGAGTTAGATCTTGCTCGGGCTTCCCGGTGGGTGTGTAGTGCATTTGCAGGACAATTTTTGCGCCCGCCGCGATTCGTTGCGCGTATCCACTCGGTAACTCACCACGAATTTGTCCCGGCACATACGCCGACAACAGACTAATGTTCCGAAAATCACCACCATCGGGTGGCCGCGAGAACGCGATGCAATGATGGACGACCGCAGGATTGCCTGGCATGACCTGAGCAGCCCGAACCCAGCGTTCTTCTTTGAACTTGGGATCAATCACAAAGTACTGATACTCGATCGTACCATCGGCCGGTAATTCAAAGGGCTGATCACTGATTGGAAAGACAACATCCGGTGTTCGCGACAGCCTCCAATTCGAAACATATTTCGGTCGCGGAGGCAGGTCGGTCGCTTTCCCGTAAGGCATTCCAGATTCTACCCAGCGTCGAAACACTTGCTTGTCCGCTTCGCTCATCCCCCGCGAGTTGCGGAACGCACTATGCTCTGGATTAGCATGCCACGGTGGCATGCGGCCACTGTCGATGACTTCCATCGACATATCAGCCCACCCTTGGACCTCTTCGTAACGGTCAAGTGCGAAAGGGCCAATCTCACCGTCGCGATGGCAATCAATGCAGTGTTTCTGCAACAGACGAATCACCTGGTCACAAAAAGTGATTTCGGGAGTCTTGCTCTGACCTGCTGGGCCTGCTGGGCCTGCTGGGCGGGGAAGTGCAATCAAACAACCAGGTGCAGAGGTTCGTGGATCGGTCACCGTTTGTCCGGCCAACAATTGCTCAAGCGCGACTCGCAAATCGTGTTTGGTTGCCTGCTTACGCGATACCCCGACCTGAAACTGATCATCGATTCTTCCCTGGTATCGAATCTCGCCACCACGATCGACAACAAATACTTCTGGTGTACGGGTCGCGCCCATTTGCAATGCCACGCGACGGTCATAGTCCTTCGCCATTGGAAAGGTAAGCTGGTGCTCGGCTGCATACTTGGCAACCTCTTCCATCGAATCTTGAATGTTGCTGTTGATCCCGATGAAACGGACACCGCGGTCGGCAAACTCGTCCGCCATTCGCTGCAGGCGGGGTGCATAAACCTTTGCCAACGGACATTCGACACCCAAAAAACAGAGCACTTCCAATTGAATGCTCGGGTCTGTCGATAAAGAGACTGGCGTTCCATCAGTAGAGGGCAACGAAAACCGACCAGAATCTGCGTGAACACACCTAGTGGCACCGAAAAACAGGCTGCCGAGAACAGCGAAAAAAATGAGTCTTTTCATGGTCCCGACAGTTTACGGGGTGACTCGCAAAGCCGCCAAGGTACCCGGGGATTTGCCCCCCAAACAGCGGCGCGATGGGACACGGAATTGAACGATATTTTGTTACCCCTCGTGCCGCGATGCGAAAACGCTCGCCCTGAACGAAGAAGCCTAGGGCAGTGGCGTCGCCAAAACCAACGTGAAAACGCATTCCACGCCAAAGCCGGTTAAAAGGCCGAGTTGGACCAAAACCAGCCAATCATTTCTACTCCGCGAATCATGGCTGCCAATCATCATTGTTCCCCCTAGCGTCACCACCATCGCCGCAGTCAAAGGTGCAAACGGGAACCAAGACAGCCCAAGCAAAGACACATAACCACAGAGCACAACCAGCGATGCAATGGCGACTCGTGGGCGGAGCATCATACGGATATGACTGGAAACAGAATCCCCACCGACTGATTTGCCAACGCCTGGTTCGCCAGCGACTGATTTGCCGACAAGCGACTCCAACAACATCCACCCAAACAAGCCTGCCAGAATCAGCCCCAAATACAACGAAAAGTCAGGCAGGCTTGCCTGCTTTTGTTCCGCCACTGATTCAAACTGCTCAACCGTTTCATTGACCCTTTGCTGCAGCGATTCTCCGCGATCGTAACTTGGGTCCACACGTATGCGTTGCAGTTCGGCTCGCACGGTTTCGTCTTCCATCGTCGCCTTCAACAGATCGGCTAAATAATCGACGACATCGCTGGGAGTTCCTTTGGGGGCCCACCAGTAATTCGCATTGCTCAGCAAAACGGGCGAGCCCATTTCGGTCGCGGTTGGCACCTCGGGAATCGATTCATGCCGTTCCAGACCAAGCAACGCGATCGCGCGAACATCTTGATCCGGTGGTGTCCCGTTGCCACGCCGAAAGTCCAGATATTCCGAAAGCGAAAAGATGCCAGCGTCCAAATGCCCGCCCAATATTTTGGCATACCGATCTGCGCCACCGCCGGAGGAAACAATTCTCAACTCAGCACCAGGTAGAGTTTTTTCGAGCTGCAGTGTCGCGAAATAAGCAGGGGCACCTTTGTTGGCCGCAAAACGAATGTCCTGGGGGTGATCTTTCGCGTCGCGGAGCAGATCCGCAACCGTTTGGTACGGCGAATCAGCCCGCACCAAGATCACCATCGACATTTCACCGGTCATCGCAATCGGCTCGAATGCCTCGGGCCCATAATCGACAGTGCCCACCAACTTTGCAGTGATGATCGCGTTGTGGTGGCACAGGATCTTATACCCGTCGGGATCTGAATCTTTGACTTCCCGACTTCCAATGGTTCCGATGCCACCATCTTGGTTGATGATTACCAGAGGAACCGGCAATCGTTTTTCATCGACGATGCCTCGCGACAGAATTCGCACGAAGGTATCGCTGCCACCACCGGCAGCATAGGGAACCACGACCTGAATCGGTTGATTGGGATACGGACTACCGGCGGAGTTACCAAGTTGCATCGTCCACCAGCCAACCAAAAACAGGATCGCAACGGACGTGGTAAGGTGCCACAGAATCCAACTGATCTTCATTCGGATTCTCCTCCATTTGCCGGCGTAATCCGCCCTCGCAACGAGCTACCGACCAACATCACGACCGCAATCGCGATGAACAGCAGCGACAGCGGACTGGTCACAATCGGCCAATAGCTTCCACCCGAAGCCTGCAGCCCAAGGCTCAGGTTCTTTTCCGCGATCGGACCGAGCACAAAACCGATAATAAACGGCGGCAACGGGATCCGAACCGTCTCCATCGAAAATCCCAAGATTGCAAACCCGATCATCACCCAAACGTCAAACAAGCGGTGCGATAAAGCAAAGGACCCGATCACACAAAAACTAAGAATGACCGGCAACAAGAACGACCTGGGAATATGAACCACTCGTGCCAGCCAGCGAACGGAACCAAGCATGATTACCGCCATCACGACATTCGCAATCAGCATCGCGCCCATGATCGTATAAACCATCGCCGGACTCTCTTCCAGCAATCTTGGTCCCGGCTGCAATCCATGAATCACCAATGCCCCCAGCAGCACTGCCTCGACCACACTCCCGGGTAACCCCATCGCGATTAACGGAATCAGCGCACCGCCGATGGTCGCATTGTTGGCTGCTTCGGAAGCGACGATTCCTTCCTCATGACCTTTCCCAAATTGATCCGGAGTCTTCGAAAAACTGCGGGCGACGCTGTACGCAGCAACCGAACCGATATTCGCCCCGATCCCAGGCAAAATCCCGATCCAGGTTCCAATCACCGAGGAACGAACCAGATTCACGCCTTGCTTCATCACATCGGCAAAACGAATCAAAACAGACTCTCCACCTAACTGAATGCGTTCATCCGTCTGCTCAATTTGATAGATGTCACGGAGGATCTGATTAACGGCAAACAAACCAATCAACACGGGCAACAACTGAAAGCCGTCGTTCATCTCCGTGATCCCAAACGTCAAACGCGTTTGACCGGTTGCGACGTTGACGCCGGGCATCGCCAGAAAAATGCCGAGCACCCCCGAGAACAGCGACCGCGCGAGGGACCCACCACCGATCGTGGCGATCAACACGAGCGCCATCATCACTAGCGAAAAGTACTCAAAGAAACCGAATTCGGATGACAGCCTTGCGATGGGACTGGTCAACAACACCAAGAAAAACCACGAGATCGTACCGCCAACCAGTGACGAAACAACGCCCAGCCCGAGCGCTCGACCGGGCCGTCCGTTGCGGGCCATCGGATAGCCGTCCAACGTCGTGATGATCGACGCCGGTGTTCCAGGCATCCTTAATAAAGTCGCCGTAATCATGCCACCACTCACCGCGCCGACATAAATGCTGATCAAGAAAGCCATCGACAACAATGGATCAGCGCCGTAGGTCAAAGGCAAGACAAGTGCGATCAGCATCGTACCGGTCAAACCGGGTATCGCACCTACAAAAATTCCCAACGCTGTGCCGATCACCACAACCGACACACCCCAGGGGCTGGCAAGCGTTGACAGAGCTTCTTCGAATCCGGGCATCAAACGATCAATCTCTTTCCCCCTCCACTGCTGGAAGGTTTTCTCGCCTCAATAAAGTCCTTGGCGTCAGCCCTGAATCAAAACGGCTTGTTCCAGTTCGCTCAAGCCAGCTTGTTATACGCGAGCCTGCTCGACGCCCTCCAGTGCGTCGAGTGCCGATTGACGGGTGACGAGCAATGACTCGATTTCGGCAACCGTCGCCTCATCAATGGTTCGCGTCCCCGCGTCGACCGTCTGTTCAATCTGGGTAGGGCGACGCGCACCTACGATCGCCGAGGTGACCGCCGGCAATCGAAACACCCACGCAATCGCAACATCACTCACCGTCCAGCCTAAACCACTGGCAATTTTGTTTAACCCCGCAACAAACCGCAAATTAATTTCCAATTGCGGGGATTGAAAACGCGGATCTCGGCTTCGATGATCTTTCGCTGACAATGACGCGGCTCGCGCGGCGTCAAACGCTCCTGTCAGCAAGCCTTTTCCCATCGGGCTGTAACAAACAACGCCGATATTGTTCTCATGACAAAATGGCAGAATCTCTGATTCCACCTCGCGAGCAATCATGCTGTAGGGAGGCTGCAGCGAAGTGATCGGATGAATCGCTTGCAGTCGCTGCATTTGCGGGACGCTGTGATTGGAAACGCCGATGTCACGAACTTTGCCCTGCTGCTTTAAATCGACCAGCGTATGCCAACCTTCTTCGATCTCCTCGTCTGGTTCTGGCCAGTGCATTTGATAGAGGTCAATGCAATCAACTTGCAAGCGTTTCAAACTCGCTTCGCACTCGGCAATTACACTTTCGCGGCGCAGCGACTTACCAATTTCGCCGCCGCCTGCATTGGTGCGACCACACTTGGTGGCGACCAACGGGCGTTGATCAGCTGGCATTTCGAACAATGCTCTGCCAACCAACTCCTCGCTTTTGCCGAGCCCGTAGACAGCCGCCGTGTCAATCCAGTTCACACCGAGTTCGATTGCCCGGTGGATCGTCGCAATCGCTTCACTGTCGTCTTGGTCACCCCAACCAAACTTCCAATCACCACCACCGATTGCCCAAGTCCCCAAGCCAATTACGCTGAGCGGTTGTTCGCTGTTACCAAGTACACGCGTCTGCATCGTCTCATTGCTCCCGTGGAAAACCGACATCGTAACAAACGTCGGCCCCCAGTGGGTTCAAGAGTTACACTTCAGAACGATTCGCAAACAAAGCGGACAATCACGTCGAGCAATTACGTTGAGCAAT
>JARGNK010000074.1:34388-35601 GCA_029213145.1 Rubripirellula sp.
TTGAGCATTTACGTTGAGCAATCGCCATATTCCCGACCGACCTTCGTGACGGGCAAACGTCACGGGAGTGCGAATCAACAAGCATAAATCAACGGCTTATTCGGCAAACTGCCAAAACGGTCGGGTTAAGCCGAGGGTTCCCAGAGTCGATTTTGTTGCTTTCGAAAACCGGTCAGGCGAATCGTGCCAGCCGGATCGACTTCCATGACAGAGTAACCACTATTTTCGGCTCCAGATCCCTCCACCATCGCTACCAATGTGCAGTAGTGAATCCCACCAATTTGATGAAGATCGTTCTTGTGACTGTGCCCCTGGAACACCGCGATAACATTCTGTGACGCTTCCAGAATCGATCGGACCTTGGCCTGATTCTTGACACCGTGGTTGTTTTTAACATCCAGACGTTGATGGGCAAACACGATCACTGGCTTCTCATTGGCATTCAAATCAGCCTTCAACCACTCCAACTCATCAACGGACAAATTGGCATCCGTCCACTGAAAGTTTTTTCGCCCATACGGTTGCCCATCACTGCGGAAGCAAGAATCCAACACAACGAAGTGCATGCCAGCACGGTCAAACGAATAGTACGATTTTCCCTGCCCGACTTCACCCAAGAACTCTTTTTTGGTCAACGTGTCGACACAGTGATTTCCGAGCACGTAATGTCGATCTCCACAAACCTCGGAAAACTCACGATTCACCGTCTGCAGATATTTCAGTTCGACATCGACCGAGTCCGCGGCGTCGATCAAATCACCCAATTCGACGACAAAATCAACCGACTGCTGCTTAAACTGTTGGCCCGCCTCCTCCAACTTGCCAAGCGTCTCGCGATAATGTCGGCTTCCTGCGGCCGGCTTGTCGGCATGGTGTAAATCGGTGATCAGACCAATCCGCAACGCGTCCACGGGGTTCTGGGCAAAGAGCTCGCCTTGACTGAGCGAAGCCGCCGCCAACACCAACGCTCCATTCCGCATGAATGCCCGTCGCTCGGTACAAGATACCGAACCGATGCAATCACTGCCGTGGTTTTCGTTGTCGTTTGCCATCAAATTTCCTTTGGAAAAATCGGTCTCTAAGCTGCCCCGACCTCAAATCACGCGATCACCCTGATCAATCAACCATAGTGTAACCGGATTCAAAGGACGCATCCGATCGACGCCGATAGGCTTAGAACCTGTCCGAAAACCCATTCGATCATGGATAAGCG
>JARGNK010000075.1:0-4520 GCA_029213145.1 Rubripirellula sp.
GGACTTCAGGGCATGCTCTCGGGTTCCCTCGATAGTGTCCACGTCGAGTGTGTCCTCTTGTTCGTCCTGCGCATTATCCCGACCGAAGGCTAAAAAGATCAGGTCTCGAGCCTCATCCACTCGTAAATCTTGAGGCGTCGTGGAAGCAATTCGACCACTGATATTCTCTGGATAAGATTCCCAGCAGGCATCGCGGTCAGGTTGCTTGCCATTGCCGCTTTCCCAATCTTTTTGGCCAAATACCGGATCGGTTGAACCGTCGATGCCCAACACACTCAATTCATCCATGTCGTCTTGGGAAGGGAGCCAATTAGATTCCAATTGTTCTCCCTCCGCGAGATTCCCTTGCGACTCAGATCGACTCAGCTTGTTGATGACCTGCAGGGCATCCATCGCTGTCACTTTGTTATCCGCATTCACATCACTAAAGACCAGTCGTGTGCTGGTTCCCATGTCACCAGCAATGGAGTTGGGAGAATCTTCTTTCGAGTTTCTTCCGATCTGATTAATCACAACCAGAGCATCCCGAGCGTTCACTTGACCGTTATTGTCGACATCGGCTGGTTCAACCGGATTGGTTGTTTCCAGTGGACCGGTGATGATCACTTGATCATCTAACGCAAAGGTGCCATCTGAAAAGCCATACAAAAGGAATCCCAGTTTGTTCTCCAGCGCCATCTTGGCTCGCGATGTCGAGTACGACCTTGAATACTGTCCGTTCCGCATGTCGGCCTTCATTAAGACCCAATCGCCTTGGGAATCAAACTGATCCCACGACGCGACATCGATGTGCAGGTTTTGCGATCCTGTTTCTCGTCCAAAGGATTCAAGATCAACCGACATCACAGTCTCCGGAGAACCAGTCAAATCAATCGACTCGATTCCGGAGAATAACAGCGAATCAAAATTGAATGAAATGACAGGTCCGACCCAAATCAGTTGATCATATTGGTCACCACCATCGGCACGATCTTTGAGTGAATCGATTCGGATTTGGTCGTTCCCACCACCGCCAATCGTGTGATCGGCTCCCTCCCCGGCATCAAGCAAGTCATTGCGATGGCTGCCTTGAAGAGTATCCTCCCCCTGCTCGCCATAGAAGATGACCGCCGATCCTTGACTGATCATCACGTCATCGTCTCGTCCGCCATACGCGGTGATTGGATGTTCCGTGTCCAGATCGACCAGCAGCATGTCGTCTCCCGATGAGAGGTAAACGACAATCGACTCAAACGCATTCGGATCAAAGGATTCTGTCACGACGTTCGAGAGCGAAGGTAGATCTTCCATTGGATCTGATGAGGCCAGATCTCCAAGTTGAACGATGATTTGATCATTCATTTCGCTGATCATCACATAATTCGAAACGGCGGAACCGATGATCCGAAGTTTCCCTTGATCAACGCTCGCACCGCGAGTCTCGACCAAAAGGTTTCTCGTGAGGAAGTCATTGCTGGTAAGATCGGTCACGGCCACCTGAACTTCGTACAGGCCAAGTGTTTCATAGTCGTGGTAGACAGCGAAGTCACGCTGAAGTTCATCGTGACTCAGAATACTGGGGGCCGAACGGTCACCCCAGTCGATCACAACTAGATGTTGATCCGTCTGGCCGCCACCAGCAAAATCACCGGTGAGTGTGACTCTGCCGAATGCTTCTTCCAGGTTCGGAACTTGAGTCACAGCGAACGAGGTCAGCGGAATGTCTGCGACTTTGACGACCCTCTGATAATCAGTGTATTGACCATCGGAGTAGGACACTCGAATGAAGATCGTATGCAGACCATTGTCTTCTAGCTTCAACCGCGAACTTGGGCTTTCAGTCCCATCGGCGTAAACCGACGCGTTACGCTCCAGTTCACTTGTCGAGAAGAAGTAACGCGGCCCCTCTGATTCCCCCTCGGCAGTCAGTCGAGGTTGAACGGCTTGCACGGTTGGTAGACAGGCGTCCAAAGAGACAACAAACGTCTGACCTTCGGTGATCACACCTGAATCGTCTACTGCGAGGTACGCGTTGCATGTCTGAGTTGGGATAGGTTGTGGGATTAGCAACTCTTCGTCAGAGCCTTCGTAGAGAGAAATCTCCCCAAGACCTCCAGAGGTGAAGATCGGCGACTGGAGAGTCAACTGAGCCTCGGGTTGCTTTTCCAAGATATAGCCGTGGGGGCCCTGCTCGGACTGACTGTACCAATCGTATGACTGGGTACTTCCATCGGACGTCACATCAATGATCGCGTAATCTGAGTCCGCAGTGTTACCGGGGTTACCCGCAGCCCAGTCTGTATAGCCTTCGGAGAGCGGAACTCGAATTGCTTGACCGTCTTGGGTTGGGTACAACCAGGCCCAGGTGCCATCAATCGTTGAATTGGTGGCTCCAATCCAGTACTGCCCTGGTGTGGCTGAATCGCCGACGAAATTCGCGATTTCTTCGGTCGTCAGATTGGCAATACGACCACCATTGCCGATCGCATGCTGATAGGCCTCTTCCCATGTCATTCCATCAGGGATCACTTCAAAGAGGTTATCCGCACTCGTGTCGCTCTCGGCCTGCAAAATGATTGGGCCACCGGAAAGGTTGAAGACAGGAACATCCGGCATGACAGTAAGGTTGCCAGATGTTTTTACAGAAATCTTCGTTTCCGCTTTTTCGAGTTCCCCACTGTCCAGTACTGCAAGCCCGGATAGCTTGGTTGTGCCATGATCGCCAAGTGAAACCGATTGGCGAATCTGTTCCTGAAGTTGGCTGATGCGACCGGGCACGGCACTCTGTGATACAGCCAGAGACATCACATTTTCGGAAGTAAGATGGTCCCTCAAATTCAGAGGAATCTCTCCGATTGTCAGGTCACCCTCGTTTTCGATTGAGATATTTCCGGCGTCGGTGATGGCAGCGATTCGGCTGACCTCAGTGCTCAACGCTCGAAATTTACCGCCAATACCAGAACCATTCAAACCTTCGACGCCCTCGGCAACGAAGATCGCATGCTCAGCAATCACATTGGTTGCATCGCCAACACTGAGAATACTTCCACCGTATGTCGGGTGGGTTCCTTTAATTCCATCATAGTCCGCGACGATAAGTACGGTTCCGCCCTGACCATTGCCAGTTTTTAGCGTCGTGATCTCGCTGATCGTAACGTCTGAAGGAGCAACGAGGGAGATGTCGCCGCGGTCACTCGTAAGCCGACTTCCGTCGTCCATCACAATGCTTGACTCGTTCGCAAACTCCTCAACGAAGATCTTCAGCTCACTGAGCCCAATCAGTTTGTTGTCATCGCCGGAGAACGGCTTCAGATTGTCCAGTTTGACGTACCGAGCATCCCAACCGCTGAGATCAACGGTTTCTGAGAAATCAACGGTGCTGAGCCCCGGTGCTTTTGCGAAAGTTTGCCCTGTGATCACGCGTTGATAAATTTCGTCCTCGCCTGCAATCGAAATGTCAGCTTGCTCAATCCCGCGAGCTAGTAACTCTGGGCGGCCGGATAATGCCTCGTTGTAATTCCAAATTTGCAAGTGATCCAGGCTTTGGACAAATCCTAGATCAAACTCAATGTAGGGGGCCAAGTCGTTGGGCTCTGCGAGGGTGCCATTGGACAGCCACATGTAGCCATCCGGTGTGATGACATGATCACCCGACGCCGACAATCCTGAACCATCAATCACGTGCACGGCTTGCCGCGACCAAGGAGAAACAGTTAGTTCACTGGAGGCTTGAACATCAACGATGGACGCCTCGCGGATCGGCAGCGAAGAACTTTGACTGTAAAGCTCGTAAATGTCAGTTAGAAATCCATCTTGATACCGAGTGCCTGAGGCCAAGTTGATATCACCGAAGCCACTACTGGAAATTACCAATTCGTAATCTGCAGAGGCGACGTCAACCCATTTCCAGTATCCCTCTTGCCCCGCATCCGAGGCACCAAACCACAGGTTTAGATCGTAATCCGCAATTGCCTCTTCTGCTTTTGCCTGTGCGACTGCACTGACAATCACGGCGAGGCGGCCACCTTTGCTTTGGGCATCGACAAACGCTTCCTGCCAGGTGTAACTACCACCTTGCACTACACTGAACTCGCCATCTATCTCGAGAAGATAACCCTCCAATGCGGATTCGCCAGAAAGGTCATTCCATTCCCCACTGGGACGAATCATTCCGTAGTTTTCATTCCCCAAATAGTTGTCTGGCTGGTTCTCCGCCCAGTTGAGGTAGTTGTCACTGACTACCCATTTCCACTCGCCCTCAACCGTTCGATCGGTGGCGCCGACCCAGGCCGTGGAGCCGCCATTGTGATTCTGGGCTCTGAGTTGATCATTTGCGTTATCCAATACGGCAAGTCGTCCACCACGAGATTGCGCGTCATAGGAAGCTTGATGCCAAGTGAAACTTCCCGCGATAAAATGAAATTGCTCATCCAATTCCAGGATGTAACCCGACAACACTGAATCGCCCGAATAGTCATTCCAGGTGCCATCAGCATACATCGCGAGGTAATCTTCGCCGTCGCCGAAGTTGTTTGGTTCAC
>JARGNK010000075.1:4530-31907 GCA_029213145.1 Rubripirellula sp.
GCCAGTTGTCGTACTGATTTTGATTTAAAAGAAATGGTTTTTCGTACTGAATGAGCCTCAGGTCACTCTGTACAACAATTCCCGAGTGTCCAGACAAAAGGATATCGCCATCACCTCCGCTGGTCGAAACCCCTGCACCTACCACAAGGCTTTCTTGTTCCAACCAAAGCCAATTTCCTGGATTTTGGATGTCGGTAGCACCGATCCACAACTGCTTGTTATTGGCTAACCCTTGCGCTCTTAACTGCTCTTTCTCACTTCCGATGGTGGCAAGCTGGCCGCCGCGTCTCTTGGCGTCACGATTCGCATCAAACCAACTAATCTTGTCATCAAAGGTGATCGCAGAATAAACCCCGTCGATTTCCAGCAAGTAACCATCAATAAGGCTGTCACCCGGTAGGTCGTTCCAGGTCCCGTCTGTGCGAAGGTGTGCGTAGTGTTCCGTACCATTGTTGTTATCAGGTTGGTTGAGCGCCCAGTTCTGATAGTGACTCAGCGTAACCCACTTCCAATCACCTTCATGTCCCTGGTCCGTTCCACCAAGCCAAATATTAAAGCCCTCAAGCAATGCTTCAGCGCGATTCTGATCTTCCTGGCTATGGATCGTTGCTAATTGTCCGCCGAGGGATTGGGCATTATTGATCGCTTGATGCCATGTAAACGATCCCTTGACCAATTTGTATTCGCCATTGAGCTCCAATAAATATCCCGCCAACGCGGTATTGCCATCGAGGTCGTCCCATTTGCCCTCATAGCCGGCGATTGCGTACATCTGGAGATAGTTCTGATTGCCATTCGCGTTGTTTGGCTCACCATCGCTCCAGTTCGAATAAGTGAAACGAACTTGCCTCTGGAAAGTCTGACTCGCGGCACGCAACAAATTACTCGTTGATTGATCGTTCGCCGCAATGACGATATCGCCGCCGCCGATGACACTGACCTCTTGATTGACAAGCACTTGATGTGAGTTGACCAGTTCCAAATCACCACGATCAACGATTAGATTTCCGATGGTCAAAGAATCGGAGTCGTTGTAGACGTGAACCGGTCCAGTTGGTTGACTGCCAACAATTCGTGTCACATTGGTCCTCAGAGGCTCACCGGGCATTCCCAAGCCGCCAGACGCTCCCAGCAACAAAGCGCCGGCAATCAAATCGTCCGAATCGGCTTGCCCCTTGCCAAGAATTTGCCCGGAACCACCCCAGGTAAAGTATGAATCTTGACCGGTTTTGAGCTGATCCTCGATTCGTATGTCCGCGGCAGAGCTTAAGACGATGTTTCCGAAATCCGAGGTGATTCCAGCATTGAGCAACTCGTCGCCGACCACCCGAGGCGAATCATCATTGGCAAGTACACTACCGGAAATGTCAATACGAAGGTTGGATGTCGGACGATTGGTCAGCTGGAAATGGGCTTCTAGCCCAACGGCATCCGCCAAAGACGTTGCCTGTTCTGACGTTATCCACAGGTTTCCACCAGCGACAATTGATTCCAAGCTGTAGACATAGTCCCCAGTACTCAGTGACTGCTCGCCAATCAAATCTGGCGTCAATAACACTAAATCGACATTGCCGTCTGTTTCAATCAGGTTGAATCGTGTGGACGATTCCTCGCGGTCATCATTCACCAATGCTTTAATCTGAAGATCAACGTCTCCCCGGGCCCGAACGTTTCGCGGTTGCAGGATGTTTGGACGCCTGAAAATCAAACCGTATTGCGTGGCAATCGCAAAAGGCCTGAGTGGCTCGTCGCGAATCGAGACATTCCACATCCAGCCCCTGAAGCCAGACTGCCCACTAAAGTCGTTGCCCAGACGCCACTCGCCGTCCGGGATCACTAGGGTGTTCGAAGAATCACTGCCGGTAAGCGTCGCCTCAATCGAAAGCAATCCGTCAACAAAAATCCCAACGGTTTGTTCTATCGTGTCAATCACTGCGGTAACCTGATGCCATCCTTCCGTGTCGATGAGACCGGCATCGGAGTTCAGTAACGTATTGGTACCGTCGGCAAGGGGCACGAATAAATTCAGTGTGCCGGAAGAGTCGACGTACAGTGAAAGCGATCCGGTCGAGGCCTCAGCGGGATCGTCCGTTGGTTGCTTGACAAAAACTGCATAGGGATTGTTGTCCGAGAAAGCCTCGACTTTGATCCAAGCCGTGATCGTTTGGGCAAAATCACTATCCAGTATGTCGTTCTGGCCAACAGCCACGTAGGTCTCCTGGCCGCCGTCTAGGTAGGCAGCGTTTTCCAAACCCTGCGGCGACGCGTTCACCGCGTTCTCGACATTGAAGTAACGACCGTCAATCTGATTGACCGTTCGATCCTCCATTCTCACGGTTGAAGCGTCGTTCATTCGCCACTGTGCATCAGCAGCAGGGCCAAAGGCAAGGTATAGCCCCGAGACTTCGCCTTGAGTCAATGCACGATTGATGATTGCCACTTCGTCCAGTCGACCGTGGTATCCGGATTCTTTCGAAGGCGAGTTAGCGAGCAACCAATTGCCCGATTCGGATCGAACCTTGGAACTGGTGGGCAAGTCTGAGCGGGACTTGACCAGCTTCCCGTCAAGCATCAGTTGCATCTGGCCATTGGCGGCATCGAGCACCGTTGCGAAGTGATACCAACGTCCCGGTATGACGATTCCCGCATCGGTAGTCACTTCGTACTGGGCCGCTTGGTCTTGCAAGCCAATTGCCCAATGCAGGAAACCATCGCGTCCAACCCAGAAGGTGTTCTCGCGATTCTCTCCGCCGTTGGTGTAATCGGTGGGGCCAGTTCCTGGGTCGCCCATGAAGTAGACGGCCTGCCAATCAAAATCAGTGGTTTCCACCATGAACCAACCGCTGACTGTTTGCCCATCCAATCCTGTCGGCGTGAAATCAGCACCCTCGACATAACTATCCGTGCTACCGGTGAAGCGGACCGATGTGTTACCACCCACCAAAGCGCCGGTCTGCTTCAGCTCGACATCCGATCCATACGTGCCGTTATGATCCTTGTTAGACTGGTCAACGGCTTCGAGGCCCGAAGTTTCACCAAGTCTCCAGTAAGCATCCGGATCACGTCTTAGCACGCGATCGGGATAAGTTGGTCGCTCCAAAAACTCCAAGGTGAAGGGGTCGGCGGCTCCATCTGGATTCCCGATTACATCCCCGCTAGGGGCATCAAGGATGATGGCCGCAGCCCTCAGGTGGGTGACTGGTGTCCGGGCAGACCCCGCCAAAAGATTACCACCGAGGGTGACCAGGTGAATCTGTCCTAATCCGGCATCGATGTCACCGCTGATGATCAGATCGGATCCATCCGAGTTCGTATTCTCCAGTCGGAACAGGCCAAGGCTTTGCCCAGAATCGGTTTCAGTTCCTGGCGCCCACTGATCTGTGTTAATGGAACCGTCATCTGGCTTTAATGTCAAACTGTCCGCGAGTCCTGCTTGATTACCTTCGCGTGGAGCTAAATCAATCCCTTGCACTTCCATCGGGAATAGCGAATTATTGACCATCGTAACACTCGAGACGCTGGCAAGAGTTGACGTTCCCCGCAGCCTGCTTGTGCTCGAATCAGTAAGGCTATAATCGTGTTTGTCGGCAACCGTGTCCGCGTTGACGACATAGTTCAAGCTGTCGAATTGACTGCCGCTGTTTTGGTAATTGATCTGATCGACGACGATCACGTCACCGGCTTGGTACTGATGCCCTGGTTGCAGTGATCCATCGGCTAGGGTAATTCCCTCGGCATTCGTTACCATCCCGTCCGCATCGATACGAAGGTATCGTCGGTCTTGGAAGTGCACCGTTGCGTTGAAATTAATATCGTTCAGCGTATTAAAGGCTTTGCTGTCGGAACCACTGTCGTTTCGGGAACTATCACTGGGAAGGTCCGTGTAATCCGATGATGCAAAGTCATAGGCATCGGAGTATTCCACACGGCCGTAAGTGAGACGAGTTTGAGGATCAACATCTTGGTGCGTCGCAATCAAATTCAAGCTGTTGGCAAAGATTTCAACGTCCTCGTCGGCTTCAATCCTAGACTGAGTGTCGACCCAGGTTTGTGTTCGCAGTGAGAACCAACCCAAGCCGCCTTTTCGGAAAAAGTTCGCGTGGGAGTGCAGGTCGATATCTCGATGATTTGCCGAAATGGTCAAGTCATCGGATGCGTGCAAAACAGAGTTGTCACCAATGGTGATCTTGGTGTCATCGTAGAAGCGAGTGGTTGCGGTCGCCTTCTTGGTCATCAATCCTGCACCTCGCACCTCGGAATAGGCCGATGCGGTCGCGTCCATCACCGCTGCGTCGAGCATAATGGACCTTGCATTCAGGTAAGAAGCGGCGAGATCGATACTTGTCGTCGATCGGGCAGCTTCGGTGCCAATTCGCACGCCAAGGTTTTTGCGATCGTTCACTAATTTGGAATCATCATCGCCCGCGGTGTTGGCTTTCATTTCACCACCAATACCACCCGCTTTGGCCTTGGACACCATTTCATCATCGAATGTACTGTGCGCCTCGATCTTGATCTGATTACCGGCCGATAGGCGAGCGAAATCATCCATCAGCACCTCGGTCGTGTACTGATGCGTTACCCGTGACCATGAGTTTTGTAGCGGGATCGCCCCACCACCTTCGGTAATAGCCTCCGATGTCAAATAATCGTTATTGGAGGCATTTATCTGAAGGTCGAACTCCGCATGGATGCTTCCGGAAATTTCGATTTGACTTTTTTCGCTTGCTTGCGTGCTGGCGGTGGAATTTCCACTTTCAACGAAAATACCTACGAACGTGTTGTCAACAGACGAGTTAGCGTTGGCATGAGTCCGTGAGTTCACATAAACAGATTCACCCTGCAATCTTGCACCAACTTCAATGTTGACACCGACATCTGGTTCACTGACGGCCAACGCGCGTGGTACACCGACGCCAACTAGCCCACCGCCGCCGCCGCCGGTAATCGCCTTAGCCTCACCGTGGTTAAGTTCTAGGTCAAAAGGTGGCCGCCACCCATGACTCACAAAAGCAAAACTCTGGTCGCCTAAGCCATTTTCGGTCAGATCCACAATCAATTTGTGTCGACCCTGCCCAGCGTCCGTTAAGTCAACTCCTTCGGTCCCCAAAGTGCTCCCCACACCGATCATTCCTGAGTAACCGTTGCCGGCGGTGTCGGTTCCTGATAGATCGATGGAGGTCCCGGTAGACCAGTCCTCTAGAGTCGCTGCGAGTCGGAAGGAGTTGTCGGATTCCTTGATCACATAGTAGGACTGACCCTCGTGCAATCCTTCGATTGGTTGCTGATCCGCAGGAATAAGATAGTGGTTCACGGCAGAGGATTTGTTTTGGCCGCTAATCGCGATCGGTGCACCGTTGGCAGTGCTTGAAAGTTGGTAATTATCACCGACTGCCTGACTGGCATAGTACGCTTCACCCGCATCAAGTCCATCAATCAGCTGATTGGCAGTTGCACCGATCCATGCAAAACGTCTGGCAACGGATTGCGCTGCTTCCTGCTTTGCCGCGCTGTCGATGATTGCTAGATGCCCGCCACGAGTCTCCGCGTCTTCTTTCGCCTCCGCCCACGTAAACGTTCCGGTGACGATCGAATAGTCACTTTCCGTTTCGAGTAAGTAGCCAGAAAGTTCACTCGTTGCAGATCGATCATTCCAAGTGCCATCACTTCGCAGATGGGCATAGTGTTCATTGTTCAAAGAAGGCTCCGTCGGGGCCCAGTTTTGATAGCCCACCATTTCAACCCACTTGAAATTACCTTCGTGACCCTCGTCGGTGCCACCAATCCAAACGCTGGAACTACCCAACTTGGACTCGGCTAATTGCTGATCGCTGCTACTGTCGATGGTCGCAAGTTGTCCACCGCGTGCTTTGGCATCTTGAAAGGCTTCATTCCAGGTGAACGTATCTTCAATGAGTTCGAAGTCTCCATTTTTTTCCAAAAGATATCCACCAAGCGGTGTTGCACCGTTGATGTCGTTCCACTGTCCTTTGTAAGCCGGATCAGCGTACATCTGGATGTAGTTTTCGTCACCGTTGTAGTTGTTCGGCTCATTGGGATACCAGTTGGTGTACGTTAAAACAACTTCAACGGGTTCTGCCAGTGGGGTGCCATCGGGTGCTGTTTCGGATCCCACCCACATCCAATCCGCTTGACTCTGTTCATTGGTTGCACCAATCCAAAGCAGCATTCCTTTGGAGGCCGCTTCTAACGCAGCAAGAGCATCTGCGTTTTCTTCCGCAGAGCGAATGGTTGCCAGCCAACCACCCTGACTCTCCGCGTCGGCTCGGGCTTCCTCATAGGTGCCACTGAATGGGATATACGTGAACTGTTTCGATTCCACCAACCACGGATGCGTCTGATCATTTTTGACGTCATTCCATTTCCCCGAACTTGCGTACATCAGCAGTTGGGTTTCCTTGTTGATCATTCCGGTATCGTTCGGCTCACCGTCGGCCCAAAAACTTTGGTAACCATTTTTTTCATCACCCTTGGACTTGCCGTCCCAGAATTCCTTGCCGCTTTCTTCGTCAGGACTCAGGTCCGTCCAGTACCAATGACTCCGGTCCTTTGCATCGGAACCACCCAAGTAGACATCCTCCTCGCCTATCGCGTCACGAGCGGTTGCCCATTCGTTTTCGCTAATGATGGTTGCGGGCCAAACACCAATCCAAGCATCAATGGCGCCGTTAAAATTGTTACCTTTGCTCACCCTTGGGCTTACCTGAAACTGTGGTCGCTCCAAAAGATACCCGCTGATGGAATCTGTGCCGCTGTAATTTTTCCACGTTCCATCATCCACCATCACGGCACTGAACTGAGTGTCAACGCTGGTAGGCGCGTTGGGATTCCAATTTGCATAAGGAGGATCCGCTTGTGTAGCACTTCCCTGCGGCCAAAATGGCTGATCACTGGTTTCTTCGTAATCGTTCGGTAACCAATACCACTGAGAATTGTTTGCGTTCGCCGCGTAGACCACCTGCTGACCGTCGGTCAAAAGTTCGGTGTATTGATCAGGGTTACTGATATCGAAAGTTGCATTCTCGTCGTGCGGAGTGACAGTTTTGGAATTGTCGTCCACGTCCAAGGCATTGAACTGAAGAGGTTTCGCCGTTCGGTAGGTCACCACTTGCCCGTGGGCAAAACCATGAGCGTTAATGTTTAGAACACTGTTGCCGCTACTGTCATTATCTATTACCGCTGTGCCATCGAAATCGACCGGAGCAACCGGCAGGGCATCTGGATGTTCTAATTTTAATACGTTCTCCGAGAGATCGGTTTCTCGAACCAGGTAAGTTTCACCGTCGACTAAACCGCCAATCGGGATGACGCCTGCGTCATAGATGACCTGTGTCGCATCTGCGAAATTGGTGAAGGCGCCGTTGACGGATTGCCCATACAGTCCACCCTGCCAGAACACGTCACCGGTGTTATTCCAAACCCATGTTCCTTCCTGTTCAAAATCGTTTCCTCCAAGCCACGCCTGATTGATCCCGTTGTCGATCATCAATGCTTTGATTTCATCATTCTGTGTTTTGCTTGCTGGTTGTGCTAAGACACGATCAAGATTCTTAGCGTCCTCCACTGCTTCCCGGAACGTCCAACCGGTTTCTCCCGTCGCTGCCGCAAACTTAAATCCACCAGTGGAAGCATCCTTGTAGATGTAGGCAGGTAATTCATCCATCGTCTGCAAATCAAACCAATATCCGGACGCTGCGATCGCTAACGCATCCTCGCCGAACTCGCCACCATCATTCGGCTGGGCGCCGTAAAGATAATGCGGATTCTTGAACTGCAATTCATCATTCAATAGATTGACTGCGTCACTGTTCGGCGCGGCCACCACGTAGTAATTCAATTTTTCTTCATTACTCTTGGTGACCCAGGTACCAGCGGTGTGCTTGGCAGTATTTTCGATAGCGGCAAAGTTCAGTTCGGAAAGAGAACGGTCGGGGGCTCCTTCTGCCCAATCGGAGTATGCATCCACCGTCTGGCCATCAATCCAGAAGACCACACCATCGGAACCGGGAAGTTCCCAGGTCCAGGTGCCATCTTGGATTTGATCGGTACCACCAATCCAAGCTTCGTGTCCCTCCGGTAGCAGCGAAAGCACATCGTTGTTTTCCGCTTCGCTTGTCAGCGAAGCCAGCCGTCCACCGACTGCCTCGGCCAGCCCATCTGCCTGATGCCAAGTGATCGGGATGTCCGATTGATAGACAGAAAGTTCGGTCCCGGTGACGAGAACGCTACCGAGTCGGATGATCGTGGCATCACGAGGAATTGCGCGATAAATCTCACCGGGTGTCAGACCGCCTACAGGATTCGCATTGGAGGTATCGCTGGCGACGTATTGAATTGCGTCACCGTAGCCCAATCCGTGTTCTTCGTTGAATTCGATGGTATTCGCATCGAGCCCATCGGCGTTTGCATCGATACCTGTGTTTGCGTTAAAGACCGATGCATCGGGCCGCTCCATCAACCGGCCGCCGACGGCTTCAATCAGTATTTCGCCGTCACTGTGAACGGAAGCATTTCCGACATTCACATCAACGATCGGAGCGACAGTCGCAAACGAATCGCTGGCTGAAACCGTGACAAGACCCGCGTTGATTTCCTTCTGACGATCATCGGAATTCTCTTCCTCAGGTCCCAAAAGCGCCCTCGCGTCGCTAATCGATTCGGCACGGACGACGACTTGAGTGACCCCTTCGATGTTGGCCATGTCACCAACTTCGGTTCTAACCACCGGTTTCGCTTCCGAGTAAATATTGGCAACGTTGATGGATAATCCACCTCCATCACCGCCGATCATCTTTGTACTTGCCGTATCATTGGTGAGCGAGTTGGCGATAACCTTTGCAGCGTTGAGCGATGAACCCTCGATACTCGCAGTGACTGCAGGCGAGGCCCAGACCTTCTGAGACACGACATCCACCGCAACGACGGCGACAGAACCTGATATAGCCGTCGCGGTCACTTCAGCATCGGAAATCGCATCCACCAAGATGCCACCCAACGGCGCATTGACCTGGCTTCCCTCTGTGATGCCGGCGTGAACCGATGCACCGCATTCATCCTCATCATCACACGTTTCGTCGCCTCGGTAGATGGCGTCAATATTAGTCGTTGTATCGGATACCCCGATCGCAACGGTAACCGCTACGGTTGTCGCATGGGGCGTCAGTTCCGAACTACCAAGTGCGTTGACAACAACGTCCTGTAAATCAGAGGTAACCGAAGAGTCTGAAATAACAGCACTCACATCGTTCTGATTCACGACGAGGGATTTGGAGACGGCGACGCTGAGTCCGCCGAGGCCTGCTGCCGCCGAAATTGCACTGGTATCAGTTTCCAAGCTGGTTTCATCGCGTGCAAAAACTGTGATCCCACCATCAGATCGAATCTCCGCGTGACCTACACTTGCGGAAACATCAAGATGACTCTGGGACTCTGCGGCACTACCGGCGCCCGAGCCAGAGCCTCCAATCCCGATGGCTAATGCCGCTGCAATCGATGGTGCATTGGCATAGGCTGACGCCTGCGGTTGACCATTGACAGTGTGTTGCTTGAGTTCGGCTAGCACATCGATCGCACCGCCGACAGAGAGGGCGGTTTCACCTGCATCTTGACGACCGATCGAAGCCGAAAGATCGCCATCGATCGTGTTGGTTGCCTTGGATACCGCGACACCAATAGAGACAGCGACGTAGCCGCCCGAGCCAGCAATGTCAAGTGCGAATGTTTCTGCTGCGTGCTGCGGTACACTCTCAGCGATCACAGAAAGATCGCCACTTGCAATCGTCAACTCGGTACCAGCCACTTCCGACGTCACATTGTTGGTCACCGTGTTGTCCGAGATTGCACTGGCAGCATTTAACGCCACGCCGACCTCCGCGCTTGCCGACACATCAACTGCAACCGAATCATTTTGGGATTCAAGAAGACTTTCATCCAAGGCAAGGATCGATGCATTTCCATGTAGCTCAACAATCGCTTGTTCGCTCTCGACTACCTCACTAACAGCATCGTTCTTAGCTACAACCCCTGCGTAAATCTCATTGTCAATCCAGTTGCGACTCGTCGAATACGGGATTTCGACCGAGACAGCGAGCCCCGCTTGGTCGACGGTTACGCCAAACTGCCCAGCAACTGCCAAAGCGGAAATACTGGATTCATCGACCGCGTGTATTTGAAGTTGATCTTCAGTCATATCGATCTGGGCAAGCTCAATCTGACCACCTTCAATGAAAGCCTTTGTCTCACCTTCCAGCACGTTGATCACAAACGTCCCAAGAAAGCCAAGGGAGACGTTTGTGTTGGTGGATACGTTCAGCGAACTACTCGTTCCCACCGATCGGATGCCTCCCGCAGAGGTCGCATCCACGATGACAGAACTAGCCTCCAAAATCACTGAATCAGAAATGGTGGCGTGAGAGTCCACTGCAATGAGGTTGGCGGTGTAAGAAATCCCAACCGACGCACTTCCAAAAGTTGGATTCAGAGCGACCGAGAGATCAATGTCGTGCACCTGAGAGATCACCGAAATCTCGTTGTATTCATCATCTCCTTCGCGTTCGAATGCTGTTGCGATCGCGTCGATGCCAACGTCATACAGAATCCCCAATGCATCCTCGGCAACTTCAATGAAGCTATGTCGAATACCCGATTCATTTCGGATGCCAACCGCCGTACGCTTCCCCTTATGGTCACGCTTATTATCGATCGCGCCAACGGAATTGACGGCAAACGCACCGACCCCGTCAACAGAGGCTGCGGTAAGCCCGGTACTGCCAAAAATCACGCCGAGACTAACGGCAACCGAAACCGATTTTAGACTTGGCGCAAACTCGCTGACTAATTTGATATCGCCTCGGGCCTCCAAGATATCGACGCCCACGAGCATCGCTTCACTAAAACTGTCCTCACTGATTTCATTGAGACCGAACGCGAGGCCGACGGCAACACTAACCTCTGCGCCTGATTGATGGATCGCGATAAAACCCTCGCCAGCAATTGCTTTGATGTCAGACTGGTTTTTGCTCTCAGCCGTGATTTCGCCCACATCATGGAGGGTCACTCGGCCCGTCCCACCTTGCTCCGGGTCAAGACCGACGGTCGCACGCGAATTGCTTGTTAACCGGTTGATTGCAATCGAACCGACGGTTTGCACATCAACCGCTGTCACGCCAAAACCAAGCGATGGAGTGCTTGGAAACTCGCCCGATCCGGCCATCGACCATGCTTCGATGTCTGCTTGTTGCAATGCCTGAATTTCGATTGCATCTGTCCATAGCGAAACACCCGGTTGGATATTCGCCAATGTTTCAATGGTGATGTCATTGACTGCGGGTGAGACACCAATGCCAACCCCTACCGTGGCCGATCCAAAACTAAAAGCGGCGGCGCCGCTGCTGGCGTTAATCGATCGATCATTGATGGAACTTAGCTCAAGATCGATCGCGTGTTCACCCTCGATACGATAAGAACCATGTTGCAGCGGCTCGAGATACGAGTGCGAACGATCGATCATGGGATTCGATGCCCAAGAAAAAGCCGCATTGAGCGCGAACTCTGGTTTATTCAATTGAGAAATACCCAAGGCGACCGCAACGGCCAACACATCGCCGTGGCTTGCGGTTTCAATCGCAAGCGAACCCATGTGCCACTCGCCTTCATCGTGACCCACAGGAATGGACGTTTCGCCGCCGACGGTTGCCACCGTGGTGAGGTCCAAGTCGTTGACCGCCACCGCAGCGGTCATTGCGACTGCAGCAGTCTCACTGCCACTACCGTTCCACGAAATGGCTGTTGCACCTGCTATGGTTAAGAAATCAGTGGAATTGCGTGCGGCTACTTCGACTGCCTCGTGAACCGATAACTCGCCGCTCAAATCGATGTTCGCCAACGTTTCATCGGTGACCACGTTGACGGCCGCATCACCAGAGATTCCAAGGTGATTTCTGCTACCGGCCCAGACGAGGTTTTCACTTTTGCTGAATGATCCTGTCGCTCGGTTACCGCCATTGCTAATGGCACCGACGACCGAGACGGTGGTCAACTGCCCGAGGTTTTCACTCTCGACCACCAGATCCGCAACACTGATTTCTGATTCCTCCGCGGTGTAAAGATTTGCGTTTGTGGACCGCGAAACGATGAAGTCCGTTGGATTATCCCATCCCTCGTGTAGTTCACCGAGGAATGCACCCGTCTGCCGGTCCATCACGACAGTACTGGCGGACAGCCCCAAGCCCAAGGTATCGCCAAACGCAATCCCACCGGCACCCACGCTGTGCAACGCATCATTCTCTGCTGTAATGTCTAAAGCGCCCTCGGACTCGATGGTGGCACCAGTCTCCACGATCGCAACGGTGTAGCTGTCTTCAACCGTTGCACCCTGACTCGCGGCGATCCCGAATCCCTCGGAGTCAACACCGGACTGCGTGAAGTTGAATGTCTTGTCCGCGGTCCGAGCTTCGACAACCACTCCCTCTCCATGCTCCTGTCCCGTCGTCACAATCGCACCCGATTCGATCATCGCTACGGTGTGGTTTGTCATTAACTGCTCAATCAGAGACAGTCCCAAACCCGCCGTACCGGATTTATTACCCGTCAACGAGAAGACGTTACCCACTGAATTGAAGTTTGATTTCCGATGGTGAAACGATTCTGTGAACCCGTCAATGCTGAAATTCAGGTGGATCATGCCTGCCAAACCGACCAGCAGCAGATCGGTGTCCGCAACCACTTTCAAAATACTCTCTTCAAACGTCGCTACCGTGGGAAGATCAACCAAGCTGATGCCTTGATTAATTTCAGCACCGGATTCGATGACCGCGTTCGAATAATTGTTGTAGGTGGCAGCTCCAACCGAGAAAGTAAATGCAAATTCAAATCGATTCTCATCTAGTTTTCCGATCTCATTTCCTAAAACATCGGTTAGAGTGGTTCCACTCTGTGCTTGAAACGCCTGGCTCTGCGCCCAAGTGTTCAGCAGTTCTGCAAAGCCGAACATCTCTTCGCCGGCGATCTGGGAATAACCTTTCAATAATGTGTAAAACGGAGTACAAGCGGTGTCAGAGTCTCCATCGACACAATTCCCTTGAAAGGGAATGAGATCTTTCCAGTCCACCAACCTCGGGTACTCGACGACTGATTTCAATTCCAGCTCACCACCGGCATCGATTCGCGCATGGCTTCCGATGATGGCTTCGGCGCGATTGTTCGCATCGGTGTAAGCGAAGGCGGTGGCGATGATGAATTTTTTGCCACTTTCCGGCATGGAGTTAGCAAGTGCGTGCGTTTCGATCTTCTGATCGATGACCGCCTCAATCACCACATCATGATGTGAAATTAAAATGGCTTCATGGGTATCGGACTGCCCGACGGTGGCCGTGACGTTGTGCTCCGAGATAGCATTCCACGCGACGGAGGCCAAAAAGTTCCAGTTGTAATGACCTTCTTCACCTTTGCCCGCAGCACTGTTATGAGTCGGGGCGGAATGACCCAATTTTTGATTTTGATAGTGGCGAACTGCAACTTCCGGTCGAGTAACATAATCCGCCAAGGTCGGGTGATGACCTACCAAAGCTCCCGCGGTCTTCGCGGTCTCCGCCTCCAGTTCCGCGGAGATTCTGATACCTTCGACCGTAATCCCCTCGGTGGTCGAAAGGGAATAAGGAGCGGCACCGGCCTCAATCAGCGAATCCAAAGGCTGTGCTTGAGCCTGATAGGCGGCCGGCGGTGACTCGGTGAGACGCAGGCTATTGGGGCCTTGAACCACGGCATAGTAGGTCATGCCAAAGTCCAGCCCTTCGATTTCGAGGTCGAAAACGGAGACCGTCGAATCGACTTCCATTCCATGTTCCGAACCTGTGCCGGCAGCGGTGAAATCTACGTAGTTACCCGCCAAGGCATCCGCTTCGGTTGCGGCAAGTTGGATCCAAGATGTCGGCTCGCCTGCTGGATCCTCGATTCTAATCGCAAAATAAGTCTGGCCGTTTTCGAGGCCGCCAATCGCAGTGCCTCCACCCGTTAGGTAACGCACTGGATCGCCAGTTGACACGCTGAGCCCTTGCACGCGAATCCGATCCGCATCGATGTCTACCGGAGGGACTTCGAGTGGATTGAATACGAAAATAGGATCGGTGCGATTCGCAATTTCAACATCTTGTATTACGCGAAAAACATGCATCCCTGTGCCGAGCGTTGCACCTTCGGACAGTTCAATCGTTTGACCCGGCAAGGCCGCCGTATTGGCATATGTGAACCCCTCAACGGGGCTTAGCTGGAAATGATCTGCGTCGATGACGATGACATCGTATGTTTCCGCATCAGCAAGTCCGCCGATGGGCTCACCGCCGCTGGTCTGGTAGTTCACCTGCTGGCCAGAGATCATGCCGTGGTCGATGACCTCAATGGTGTTTGCGACCGTATCCACAACAGGTGAAGATCGATCCGCCTCAAACTGATAGACAAACGTTTCGTACCGGACCGCTTGGTTGGTGTTCGACTCGCCCACATTCAAGAGGTCCACCCAGCCTTCGCTTCCGCCTGCTGCCAGGGAAGCGTTTTCGAGACTATCGGCGACGCGGAAACGATTGGAGTCCAGACGCACCGCGTAGTAGGTCTGTCCCTCGACCAAGCCCCCAATCGCCGGTCCGGTTTTCAGTTCATAGGTAAAGGCTTGACCCGTCCACAGTTCGTGATTTTCCGAAACAATCCAGTCTTCTTCAATATCCGTGTTCTGGACGACGAATCGATGTAACGATTCTGCAGATCCGGTCGCGCCGGAAGTCAATTCCACCGCGCCATCTGCAAGACTGACATAGTTGGTAAAGAGATTTCGATTCCAATCCGTGTCGGAAGACCGGGACAACTGAATCTCGAACTCGCTGACAACGATCACATAATAACTGTCACCCGAGACTAAACCGCCCACGGACTGGTTACCCTGTCCGCCACTGTTCGCATCAGCTTGATACACCACTCGTTGACCGTCCAGAAGTCGGTGCGCTTCGTTGAACAAAATACTGTTGTTGCCGGTATCGACCGCATTCCACTGAACGGTTCCACCAGGATCAAAGTAAACGGCGCGTCCCGAATCGACGCTGACCAATTGTTGGGTTCCAGATTCACTGGCATCGACTAATTCAATTGCTACGTCAGGTGTGTCAGGATTCGCAAGTTGGATCGACCACTGGTCGACGCGGATGATGACGTACTCTTGACCAGCCAGCAATTCGTCATGGTCTCCAACTAGGATCGCAGCAGAGTCTTCGCCATCCTGATTTGCCGTTGAATAACGAACCCGTTCACCATGCTCGAAACCATGGTCGGGAATCGTCATCACGAAGACACTTGAATCCAGGACCGGCTGTCCAAAATCGATCGTCCCCGGTGCATCGAAATCGATCGACCTGCCATCCGCATTGAAGACGGCGGTACGGTCGATTAAGCGTTTGAATTCAATCGACGGATCCGGATCATACAGAAGCGGATCACCTGTTTGGATTCCCGTTGTATCCATATGGATTACACCGGTCTCTGAGTCGAGATCCGTGTACGGTGAGAACTCTTTGTGCTCGCTTACGTAGCTCAAGAAATGGCGTGTGCCCACGCCGGGACCAGTCATCTCAACGCCAATACCATCAAGTGCATCTCGCTCATTGACCGCTAGTCTGATCTGGCTGGGATTTTCTGGATCGACAATCGCGTAATAAGTCGTACCATCAAAAAGTCCGTCGACCGGTTCGCTGTCGATCGGATTCCCCTCAGCATCGGTGACAAACACTTCCATCTGATATTCGACCGCTTGCCCGGTAACGAGCGGATTAGACACGATCGGTTGATCGGTGTCTGGCGTATCACCGACGATCAAAACCCCCTTGTCCGCCGAAAGAACGAGGGCATTGACACCTGGAGCGAAATTTTGAGTTTGAGGGTCGAATGCAATGGTTTGATAAGTGGAAAGCGTTTGGATCGCTTCCGTGTCGCCCTCGGGCGATTCCAACTCTAAAGGTTGCACCAAATAAAGTTGGATCGTATCGGGATCCACAACGTGGACACGGACCTCATCCCCAGGAAGGATACCAACGATGTCTTCCGAGATTTCCGGGACCGGGTCAGCGTCAGACTGCAAATCGAGAAGCTGCCCATCAACGAAACCATGATTCGCAATGGTGATCGTGTTGGTGGTCGTATCAATGTCAGACGCCTCGAAAGTCTGTGACTGTATCGGGGCTCCCTGAGCGGCAATGGTCCCATCAACGGTTGCATGCACATCCGTACTATCCGTACCAAAGGCAAACACCAACGCACCGGTCCCATCATAGTAGGTCACTGACGAAGCATCACCTTCGTTGATCACTTCGCCGTTCGCTTCGAAATTTACGTTTCCAGCGGCAATGATGCTGGAGGTTGCATCGAGCGTTGACGTAATATCAGCATCGGAAAAGGTTAGTGATATCGAGCCACCGGCACCGAACTGATTCGCCGGACCATTCTTACTGATGTTCTGCGTTGTCCTGGCAGCCACCTCTGAGGCGACGGTTCCCTCTGATAAGACATTGACGCTTCCAAACTCGGATCGAATGAGACTTTCGTTCTTAATGCTCAAATCGGAAACACCGGTGGCGATGGCGACACCAACACTCAACGTGTTTAGCGCGTCCCATCCCCTGCTGGTGGAAGTTTCAGGTTTAACTCTTAATATCCCGCCACCCTGATTATCCGCCCAGCCAGGTTTGGCGGCGATCGCTTTGACTTTTGCTTCTGTTTCGTTCTTGCTCTCAATCACGATATCGCCGGCAGCTTCGATCGTACTTCCTTCAATGGTCAGGACGGAGCTCGCTTCGCGAATCGCTACGCCCCCCGGCAATCCACCTCCGGTAAGAAATCCGAATAACGTCGAGGGAAGCGCGGTGAGCAAAGCCTGTCCATCTGGACCTCCGTAATTTGGTGTCCAGTCACTCTTATACGCAGCCGGATACGATCCGATTGAAAGGTCCTCACTCACCGCTTCGATTGTCACCGATTCACCATGGATCACTGCATCTTGGATCACGATTTCGGAGCGAATGTTATCCTGTGCAAAAACCTGTTTTGTCGATTTCTGTGAAATCTGCTCCGTGACCAATTCAATCTCACCCGCGTGAATCGTCAGGTGATCATCCGCGAAGAAGTCTGCGTCTTCGTTGGCCTCTGGGTTCACGGGGCCGATGGTCAGCTTCGAAGATTTGTGTCCGACGGTTCCGCCAAAGATGTTGGTCGTGTCAGCAATCTCTAAGTTCAGTGATCCTTCTTCCAATACAATGTCGCCGACTACGCTTAAATCGATCGATGACGTCACATCAAGATGCGTGCCAGGTGTTTCGATACCAGCCAAGTAAACCACGGCATCGGATGCATCCTTGAGATCGACAGAAGAGTTCTGCCCTGTCCCAACAAGAATGGTAAAGTCCTTATCGAGCGAAACCGTCTTGTCATCGAAGGTATCGCTCCAGCCATCGTTTGGATCGGTTTTGTATTCAAGCAAATACTCGCCTGGACGCGTGCGGAGATACACGGACGCGTCAGAGCTTTGAACGTTAATCTTCAGCTCGTCACCAGCCTCATTGACTGAAAAATTTGCCGCCAGCAGATGTCGCTTCTCCAGTAACTCCATTGCAAGTCGGCTTCGACGGTTTCGACGAGAAAGGTCTCGTCGCTTTCGAAGTTGACTTTTTGAAAACTGATTGCCCAAACGCTCAAGTCTGTTCAAGAACTGCATGGAAAATTGCTTGGAGGTATGAATAAAATGTAAGGAATAAAAGAAGCAATGAAATTCGCGGCAGTTGACAACTCTGCGGGAACCAAGCCCGTCAACTGATTCTTCTCTATGAACCGAAAAAACCCCAACTCTAATCGATCGAGATGGGTATTAGAATTTCCGCAATCGTTTATTCCTTTATATCTTCCGGTCTGACGCGGCAGGCGGAAGGAGGACGCAAAAAAGTGGTCGTGTAGCCCACCTCAATCTTCTCTTCTGTTGCTTTTGTTTTTGCGGTTTGCCGCACTTGCTTACCTGTCACCGCACGGCGAAGCCCAAGGTGCCATTGAGCGTGGTGCTTAGCAACCAAAAGAGGCTCACCCATGAATGGCGAACAATTTGCGTAAAGCTGGTACCGCAACGGGTATTCATTTGTACCCAAGTCTTTGCCTCAGATTGGGTTTTTTCGGCCGTCGCTTGACGCACAGTGGCCGCTAATGGTCAGGGCGTTTGCCGGCAGCGTTGCGTTGACAGCGCGCTAACTGGGCATTGCTGATCCTCCGTGACGCTGATCCTCCCCAGCACCGGCAGCACATCGGTCACTGTCGAAATGGTCCCTTCGAAGTTGAACTGCGAAGCCTCAACGATGCCGGCACTGGTCGCCTCACCCATCAATTAGCGAATTGGATGGTTGACCATCGTGTGGTCTCGCTTTTCCGCTCTGTACATGATGTTTTTCTGTCGCAGGTGTCTGTTCACCCAAGCGAACTCTTGGGTGGATGGATAGTGCGCCGATCATCGAACGCGACGCCGGGCAATTGTGAGTGGTAAGACAGACACTGGGTTTACCGTTTGCTGCCTGGGTTTCATTTTTGTTTCGCGTTGACGCGTCTATTCGAGTTTTGTGCGTGTTGCGTTCTGGGCTTGCCGCGAAACTTTTGGACAGGTCGAATACTCAATGCAAGCTTTCCTATCGCTTGTTGAGCAGGGAGCTTGTTCGACTTCTCGTTGTTTGCGGCCGAGCATGAGCAGCAATTCAGCCTGGTCGCAGGTTTGGGATCGGCTAGCGGGAATATGTAACGCCGTGTCAGGCCACAGCATCCCGTGATACTCGTGCGGTTGTTTACCGCTGGTTGTCTTTCGGAAGAAGTCTGTCACTGCCCTCTATCTTGCGGAGCAAGCCTTTTAGTTGCTTCACTTTGGCAGGGTGTTTTTCAGCAAGGTTGGTTTGCTCACTGAGGTCCGTTCGCAGATTGTAGAGTTCGTCCTCTTTGGGCCTGTTCTTTTCCACTGCATAGCCATGAAAGTGCGCGTCTGCTTTGAGGAATTTCCAGTCACCTTGGCGGACACCGGCATCATGGAAGTAAAAAGCATCTCGTCCGCTGGTTCGTTTGCCCAGCAGCAGGTCAGTTTGGTCGATTCCGTCGATGCGGCGGTCTTGAGGCACTTCGAAACCAGCCAACTTGGCAAAGGTGGGAAGGAAGTCAATGGTCGCGAAGATTGCATCGGAGACGCGTCCTGCGGGGACTTTGTTTGGCCAGCGAGCGATGCAGGGCAAGCGGTAGCCTCCTTCGTAGGGCGAGCCTTTGCCGTTTCTTAAAGGTCCCGCTTCGCCCCAGAATATTGAACCTTCAGGATGCCCCTTTTTATTGTCGGTGTACTTCTTTTGATTCCAGGGGCCATTGTCGCTCGTGTAGATCACTAAAGTGCTATCTCTCAATTGCAGTTCATCAAGCGCATCCAGCAATCGTCCGGTCTCAAAATCAAATTCCTCCACCACGTCACCGTACAGTCCGCCCGCTGATTTGCCTCGGAATCCTTCGGAGGCGTCGATAATCGTATGCATCATCGTATGCGCGACATACAGAACGAATGGTTTGTCAGGGTTACGGCGTTCTTTGAGGTAGTCGATTGCCTTGTCGGTGTAGAGAGTGGTCAGGCTTCCCATGTCTCCCGTTGTGCCGGCGGGGGTGTTGTTTTCGTGGAACGCCACCCTACCGCGATCATTTGCACCAAGTGTCCCAAAGTAATAGTCGAATCCTTGGGCATTGGGCATTCGTTCGATGATCGCTTTCCGATTGGAGACGTCCCATTTGCCAATGCAAGCGGTTTGGTAGCCCGCATCGCTTATGAGTTCAGCGAATGTGATTTCGGATGCCGGCATGCCCCAACCTTTGCTCCTGATCGGTTGACGCCCGGTGAGCAATGCGGAACGCGAGGGCCCGCAAACAGTTTGCGAGTAAAACGAAGTGAATCGAGTTCCTTCTGCTGCTAATTGGTCCAATCTTGGCGTTTTGTTTTTCTTGTTTCCGTAGCATTGCAGATCGGCATATCCCTGGTCGTCCGTGAAGATGATCAGGATGTTGGGGCGTTCATCAGCGACTGCATTGGTTACCATCACAAGCAATCCGCAAAATGCCATGATTCGATAAAAATGTGTCATTGGTTTTCCAGTCAATCTGCAAAATGGTCTTGTCGATCGTGGTGCTCAAGTGCCGTTGGTGACCTGCTGCGATAGTCAAAAACTGGCTGCGATGGCCAATCTTGAATTGGGGCACAACTGGTCGCGAATCCGCAATGAGTTCATTCAATTGGTCCAGGTTAACATCTGTGTGACGCAGCAGGGATTATTGCTTGATACACGTTGCGTTGGTTTATGGCATCGTGGTCATCATTCGCTGTTTGATCAACGTTTGTTGGGTTGAAGTCGAACGTACTTGGTCAGTTGATTGGAGAGTTGGGCGACCGTTTGTTCGTGTTGTGGATCGTCCGCGAGATTGGTGATTTCGTCAGGGTCTTTCGCGTGATCGTAAAGTTCACGTCCAGCGCGGCCTTCGAGCCATTCGGTGTAACGGTAGCGATCGGTCCGGATTGAATAACCCCATGCCTTTCGGTTGTGCCAGACTTGGGTCACCGCAGGTTTGGTCCAGGTTGTCGTCTCTGGATCATCAAGCAGTGGGCGGAGCGATTGGCCTTCCAAGTTGGCGGGCGCCTCAAGATCGCATAGGTCCGCAAGTGTGGGGTAAAGGTCGACTAACTCGACGGGCTTGTTGGTGTGTTGGTTCTGGCTCATTCCGGGGACGGAAATAATTAAGGGCATTCTCGCGGAACGTTCGAATGCTTTGCGTTTGTACCACAATCCTTTCTCGCCCAAGAAATAGCCGTGGTCCGACCAGAAGACAATGATTGTATTGTCCATCAGGTCATGCTCTTCCAGTGCATCAAGTAAACGTCCCACCTGCGCGTCGACAAACGAAATGGTTGCGAAGTAGGCCTGTTTGCATTTGCGAGCTTCCTCGATCGTAACATCCTTAAAATAGTAAGGCCAGTTTTTTGTATCTCGCATGAACGCCATCGCGGGCACATCTTCGAGGTCGCGCTTGGCCTCAGCGAGATCAGGCATGGTGATTTGATCGATCGGGTAAAGATCAAAGTATTTTTTTGGTGCCACGTAGGGGCAGTGAGGATTGAAGAATCCAGCAGCAAGGAAAAATGGCTCCTCCTTTTTTTGGCCGATCAATTCGATGATCTTTGACGCAACCATGCCATCGGTGTGTTCGTCATCACGACTTGCAGGATCCCACCAGGCCATGCTGATACCGAGATTCTTGTCGTTCTGGCGACCGGCACCGTAACGGGTGATGTTTTCTTGTTGGGAACGGTCAATCCCGATTGGATTGTGACGTTCGTCCCACGTTGCGGGGTCATCGTTTCCATCGGTTCCAATCATACTGGGATTCCCATAGTGATAGATCTTTCCCGCTCGGGCAGCGTAGTAGCCGTGGTTGCGAAACATCTGTCCTAGCGTGACGATGTTCGGATTCTTTTGTCGAAGTTCGTGTTTTAACGTGTGCATGTCCAGCGTGTCTGGTCGCAGGCCAGTCATGAGGCTGGCACGGCTTGGGCCACAAAGCGGTTGCTGGCAGTAGGCGGCGTCAAACCGGACGCCAATTTTGCAGAGTCGATCTAGATTCGGCGTCTTCACCAGCGCGTCACCGTATGCTGCCAGGTCGCAATTCATGTCATCCGCGGCAATAAAAAGCACGTTTGGTTTGTCGGCTGCTAAAGCATATGAGCATTGAATTACGAGCAGGGTCGCACACAAGCGGAGTGCCATTGAGATAAATGATGCTGATCTGGATTCCACTGGTTCAGTCCTCGCGTGCGGATTTTGTAGAACCCGCGTTTTTTTGCTTGAAGTTGGAGATTGGTTTTGGCCGGGATGGATAGGTTGGATTTGTAACTCGGGTGAGTGGCTGCATCTACCGGCAACCGCAACAGAAAGATGATGGTTCTGGCGGTTGGTTTCGAATCACTTTCATGGCGTTTGTTCGCATATTCTTCGAGGGAATAATTCTACTGCTTTTCCTGTGAGTAATGCGGGTGCCATGTCGATGGCGACTTTTGAACACTGAAAGGAATGAGAAAGGTTTACTCAGGGTCGAAGGCGAGACTTGCATTGCCTGTTTTGCTGTGCGATTTGGGCTTTATGAACGACATCTGCTGAGGAAGAGGCGATCGAGCCGTTTCAGCGATTGAATGAGGCTTCGATAAAAGGCCACATGATATTCGGATAGAACTTATGGCCTGAGTCACCCCATTGGTGACGAAAGTTCTGGCCGGCCTCCGCTGCTTCGTAAATCGATTTGACTCTGGCCATTGCGTGTTCCACGTCGGGCAGATTGTGGAGTCCGTCTTTGCGACCATGGACGGACAGGAGTGAACGGGGGGCCGCTAACGCTCCAATATCCGCCATGTCACCAAGTTGAACCTGAGCATTCGGCACCAGGCAGCAATCACAATGGAACAGAAAACCCGTCGAACTGGTGTACGACGAAAATGAACAGCTTGGCACCGCTACGGTGATTCTTTCGTCGATGGCAGCGGCATATACAGTCAGCACACCACCGCCGGAATTGCCTAGCATGGCAACTTTGCTCGGATCGATCCCCTCGACTTCGGACAATGCCCAATCGAGTAGGCGTTGCGTGTCCCATACGCGTTCACCCACGGCGGTTCGTCCCGCAAGCAGGCAGTGCATCAGTTGGGCGCGACAAGGACGATTGCCATGGCGACCCTTGAGGTCGGGGATGTGCGTCGTCGCAGCCAAGCCTCGAGTTGCTGGGACTAACGCGACGTACCCGCGCAGCACCGCTTGAACACCGGGGTTACCATCTTTCTGCAAGGTTTGGGCTTCGTGTTCGGCGTTTCGGTAAACACCAGCGTACGTGTTCCAGCCATCTGAATCGTGGCCGTGTGCGCAGAGGACCAGGGGGCGACGTTCCTTCGCTTCACCAGCAGGTCTCAGCAGCCAAAATGGAATCTTGACTCCTGGCTCTGTTTCGATTTCGCCTCGCTGACGTGTGTAGCCGGGTTCACTAATGCGCTGGCCTAGTTGCACCGATGGAGTCGATGAACTTAGCGAATCTTGAATTTTCCCAAGTCCAAGTAAATCAACGAGTTCCAATCTCGCTGCCTGTCGCCAGGCAGTAAATCCACCCGGGTAATCGGATCGGAATGCAAACTGCGCCGGCGGGTTATCCGCGTTTTTGTCGTGCAGGCGACGGAGGTATGGCGAGGTGCTCTCGGGATATTCAGCAAAGGAGTCTGCTTGCTTGGTTTGGGCAGCCAGCGAATTACACAGCACTCCGATCAAAGAAATTTGGAGCAAAACAGTGATTTGCGGTTTCATCGTAAGCCAATCGGTTCTGTCTAAGGTGTTCAATGGCGTGACGGTGTCGTCAACGCATGTTCGCAAATCAAGAGCAGGCCGGGTTGGGGAAGGCGTTCCGCTTGCGCCCACTATTTTACAAGGACCTGCATGCAAGGGGTTTTTAAATTACTTGATCGATGGCGGAGTTTTGGAGTGAGGTGGTTTTGCCGCTGCGGGCGTAAGCCAGTGTGGCTAACCTTTTCCAACGCCTTTACTGATTAAGCGAGCAAGCCCTGCAACGGACCAGTGCTATCTCCGATCCGATCGGTGGAAACTCCCATCAGTTGTGCCATCGATAGCCAGAGATTAGCAATCGGTGTGCCCGGGGGATGTTTGTCGTGGCGGTTGGTTTTGATTTGCCCGCTTGCACTGCCGGCGACGATCGTTGGTAGGTCTGTGTAGACGTGCAAAGATCCATCACTGATGCCTGAGCCAAGCAAAAACATCATGTTGTCTAACAGCGTGCCATTGCCATCGGGAATCGCGTCCATCTTCGCGGCAAGGGCTGCAAACTGCTCGATGTGAAAGCGATCAAGACGTTCCAGATCCCGCTTGACGTTTGGGTTGCTTTGATTGTGGGTCCAGCCATGGTGTTGGATCGGTTTGTCATCAAACAAGCCGTCGACCTTCAATGGAGAACCCCATCGTTCGGGGCTGGACATCAGTGTGCTGACTCGGGTCAGGTCAGTTCGCAGCGCGAGGATCATCAGGTCTCCCATCACCTGAATGAATTCGTCTCTTTTCATCACTTGCCATGTTTTTACTGGACGCTGAAGGTCGAGTTGATTGAGCTCGGTTTGTCTCGAAGTGACTCGTTCAATTTGTTGCTCAACCGTGCGAATCGAGTGCATGTACTCATCGAGCTTATGCCGGTCTAGCCTGCCCAGGCGACTGTTGAGTGTTCTGGCGTCCTCCATCACCAAATCCAAAATACTGCCGTTGGCTGTCTGTTGCTCAATGGCAAACAATCGATCGAACACCTTGCGTGGATCACGGATGGAACGGGCGACATGCCCGTGCCCATACCACGATATGTTGTCAAAATAGACCGATTCGCGGTTGTCCTGGTACGGATTGCAACTCAACTCAAGAGACCGGAACGCGGTCTCGTCGCCAACGTGCGAGGCGATGATTTGATCGATTGTTGTTTTCAGTGGGTATCCGGCGGGGGAAAGTTCGTGCGGCGCCGCGCTGCTTAGCCAGCATGCGCCTGCTTGGGCGTGCCCATCCGTGCCAGGCACCTTTTGACGATCCAGGTGTGTGAAAACTGAAATCTTCTCACGCACTTTGGCTAATGGCTCGAGTGTAGGGCTGAGCTTGAAATTTCTGCCAGTTTCCTGAGGGTGCCAAGCTGATTGGACGACACCATTAGGTATGTAAAAAAACGCGACCCGCATTGGGGTGGCTGTTTTTGTGGCGCCCGAGGCGGGGGTTGGCTGCATTACCTCGAGAAGTGGTAACGCCATTGCCACGCCACTGCCGCGGAGGAGTGTCCGCCGTGAAAGCGGTGTGAATTTCACAGTCATGGTCCTGGTTGCCGCTGTTGATTCGTTTTATGCAAAAAGGGATAGCTCTCAGTAATAGCGTGGACCACGGTGGAGAATTGTCCGTGATCGCTTGCCACTCGATGCAGGATTTGATCGACTGCTGGTTTGTCCGTTAGCGTTAATTCTCGGCCCAATGCGTAAGCCAGCAGATGTTCACTGAATGCCCGCATGAACCAATCAGGGTGATCGAGGATTGCGTCCTTGAATTCAACCACGCCATCGAAACGGACTTTGCCAAAGAGCTTCCCGCCGGAATCGATCGGCAATCCGGTTCGATAAGAATCACGCCACCTGCCGATCGCGTCATAATTCTCTAATGCGAATCCGAGTGGATCAATCTTTGCATGACACGATGCACAACCGCGGTTTGCTTGATGCTCGGTAAGTCGTTGACGCAGGGTTAGGCCTTTCGCCTCGATTTCGCGGTCGTCAGCTTCGATTTCTGGGATTGCATCTGGTGGAGGTGGTGGTGGTTGATTGAAGATCGCAGTGGCAACCCAAGCACCCCGCGTAATCGGATTGGTTCGCAATGGGGATGAGGTCATGGTGAGTACTGCGGCTGACGTGATGACGCCACCTTCGCGACGAGTTTTGATTGGGATTCTTCTAAACGTCTGGGTAAATGTGTTAAAACGATTGCGATTTTCACGCTTGGTGAATGGTTGCTTCTCCGAATACCACGACTGGAGTTCATCCGAACGAAATGTGTAGTTGGAATCGATGAGCAGCATGATCGAGCGATCTTCCACCATGATGCTTTCGAAAAGCAGCAGTGGTTCAATCATGGTTTGCAATCCAAACTTCCATTGCTCACAACCAATCCGAGCGTAATACATTTCGAAGCGCTCGAAATCGGGGGTCGCCGTGATGAGTTGGTCTAGCCGGAGCCACTGTCTCGCAAAATTGTGAGATAGAGATTGTGAACGCGGATCTTCAAGCATCCGTGTCACCTGATTTTGCAACTCCATTGGATCTTGCAGTTTTCCGGTGCGAGCCGATTCCAGCAATTGATCGTCGGGGATACTGCTCCATAAAAACATTGCCAGACGCGCGGCGAGTTCATAGGATTCGATTCGCTGGACCTTGGCAGTGCTTGATTTCTCCTCATTCAAGTAAAGGAAACGGGGAGAGGCAAGAATCGCGGAGGTAAGGTTTTTCAGGCTTCGCGTGAAGGACTTGGTTTGGGCAAAATCGACTTCGAAGTAATGCAGATAGCGATTCAACGTTTCTTCGCTGACCGGGCTGCGAAATGCGCGTTCCATGAACGGGGCAAGGCGTTCGCGCGCAGTGTCCGTCAGCTGTTGAGGATTAGCATCGGCGGGGGGCCGAAAGAACGTTTGTGACAGTTGGCTGTATTGATCAAACTCGGGGGCGTGGACAATCGATCTCGCTAGCTTCAAAAAACTCTCCATCAAAATCGGAGAAACGCTTAGTTGTTCTCCTTGATTATTGAATCCATGTTCGGCAGGAAGGTCGATAGCGAATGGCACAACTCCGCTTAATAGGTGGCGTTCGATCTGATTTTTTCCGAGGGCTCGATTGCTAACCGTAACAACGGGCGGCATGGTTCCCAGTTTCGGATTGAAGTAAGGACTGCCCGCACGGATCGTCTTTTCGGGCAGCGGATAAAGATCGCCTCGCAACTGCAGCAGGTCTCGAACCGCATTGTTGTATTCGTAGCGATTCATTCTCCGCATCACCGTTGGTTCAAGTGATGCGGAGGATCGAAGGTATTCATCAATCGTGGATTCAAAGAACGCTAGCAGTTGTGCGTGCTGCGCGTCTGGAACTTGTTTCTCATCAGCGGGTGGCATTTCGTGATAGGCGAGAGCGTCTGACAGCTTGCGGGCCAATTGGATATCGTCGAGATAGTCCTGCTTGGTTCTGAACCGTCTTAGGTCAACGTCGCCCTCTGCATTTTTCCCTTGATGGCAGCGGACACAGAATTCCTCGATCACTGGCTGCACTTGTGCGAACCCAACCTTGGGATCTGAGGCTGAAGGTTGCCGCTCTGGAGGAAGTGAAGTGGCTTTGGGTTGTGGTTGCTCCTCGGAAGGTGTTGGTTTCGGCGGTTCGAGAGCCGTTAATTTCAAATAATCGATCCCCATCAGGTAGCCGCGGTCACGGAATTTCTTGGCTTGTGGGTTCGCACCTGTGAGCGTGAAGATAAGCGTCTGCGCGCCTTCTGCGAACATGATCTCGCCCAGGTCCAGTAGTGGAGCGATTTCAACACGGGACGAGTAAGTATCGATCTCTTTCCGGATTTCGCGGTCGTTTAAGACAAGCGAGAAAGTCCCGTAGTCAGAGGCAAGGGTCAATTGAAGCTCTAGCTTGAACTTTCCGGCATGGGGTGTCGTGAAGGTGGTCGTCA
>JARGNK010000075.1:31917-33181 GCA_029213145.1 Rubripirellula sp.
GCTTCACCGACTAGGCCATCCCAAAGGAGATGTGAATCACCACTCCAGTGTGGGCCATAAGCAGCCATGTTTTGGACGCGTGAGCTCCCTTTTAGGGTCAGGTGCTCGCCTTCGATGATTCCTAGTGCAGGCATCGATGGCTGACGCCCACGGATCGAGTGATAATCAATTCGATCCGCTGCACTGGCGATGCTGTTGCTCGCCAGAAGCAAGATCGCGGAAAGAAGGCAACACTTGGTTAGATTCATTGTGCTCGTGATGATGGATCAGGCGGCCCAGATTCGCGTTGTTTTCCCGCCTCATAACGAGGAATTTGATCGAAGGCGGCGGAATGAGCGGACGCAGGCAGTAACCGCTTTTGCCCACTTAGTCGCGTCCGATAGCGTAAATATAGACGGAAATGCGGACATGCTTGCGGCAGGGAAAGGCAATCAAAGTCCGAATTCATTGAACTGGATTTTCTGAAAAACAAAATCTGCGCGGGACGATTCATAGAGGATTCCAAGGGTTTGGTCGTCAACCACGACCAGGCTGCTATAGGCGCCTCCCTTTTCGTCGAGGGCAATTTTTTTCGGCCAGGTTTTTCCGTCATCCAAGCTCATCTGAACAGTCATGTTTTTGCGTTTTGATTTGTGATTCGGGTTGGAAAAGAACAAGGCCGTGCGTCCATCTTTTAATCGGTGCGAAATTAAACTGGCCATGCAGACGGGTTCCGGCAGGCTTCCGTGATCTGATGGGTGGACAGTCCAGGTTTTGCCTAGGTCATTGGTGACGCTGACAGCACGACCATTGGTCTCCGATTTGTCCGCACGGTTGCGATTGTCACGGATGTTGATCATCAAGGATCCGTCCGAAAGTTGCGCGACGGCACACTCGCTGGTGTCAGTGCGTGCTTGATTCGAAACGGTCCATGTTTGTCCGTGGTCCTTGCTCCACATTAGATTCGAAAAGGGAGCCCCCGTATGATCGCGACCTTGACTTGGGATCACCAGGGTGCCATCGGTTAGCGTGATACCATTTCCAGGTGCGGGTGCGAACAAATACCAAGCTGGGTTCTTGAGCTTGGCAGTCCAGTTTTCTGGTGGTGACCAAGTTTTTCCATCGTCTTTCGATCGGACGACCAAGAATTGCGAGGACTGGCTGAGTTCGAGTCCCGGTTCGGATCCTTTATCTCTCCATTGATGTGTACCCGGTCGGCCGTGAGTCCAAACCGCACTTACAAATATTTCGCCCGTTGTTTTATCAACCAAGATATTGGGGTCGG
>JARGNK010000075.1:33191-35393 GCA_029213145.1 Rubripirellula sp.
GGAGCATCCATTTTGATCTTCAGGTAAACCACCGTAGGCCCCCATGTCCATGATTGGGCGGGGCGGTTCCCAGGTTTCACCACCGTCGGTCGATCGCGACAGACCGATGTCCATGTGGCCCTGCAGATCACGGCGACTGAGGTAGCGCATGTCGTACACAGCCAGCAGTGTTCCATCGTTGGTGATCGTAATGGCGGGAATTCGAAACGTGTGGCAGTTGCTTTCACCTTGGCGATGGATCACGACGTAGGGTCGATCACTCTGAGCAAAGGCGGTTAGGGTTGCGAACAGAAGCATCAGGATCGAGATAGTTGGTTTCATGGTGTCCGTTTTGTGTTGATGGTTTCAATTTGTGAATGATCTACGCTGCAGAACGCAAAAGTGCCGTTGACTGTGATTGTGGTCGGTGCCCCACTTTGCAGAGAAGTAAGGGATCAGAGTGAAACAGTCGATTTTTGCGTTGGTGGCAATTTGAAGGTGGGATTTGTCAACTCACAGTTTACCACTTCCACGGCGCGAGTCAGGCCAGCGTTTCTTACTTGCGGTGTCTCTTTTACGTGAGTTGGCACGCGATCTACGTTTTCAATGTGATCGCACCTAAACCGTGGTCGATTTGCTCTCGCAGACCGAGACTACAAGGGACAAGACGCGAAGGTGGAACAAGACACTACGGGGGGACTGGGATGGGACTGGGTTTCGAGCAGGTTCTGGAGCGAGGTAGGTGGTCTACGCCGGATTGGCGGGCTTCCTTAGTTTGCTGATTACGACCCTATCGATTTGTGTTTCGCAGAAAGTGAGCAGTTTGGCATTGAATCTGAAAAATGAAGATTGCTGCACCTTTGTCGGGTGATTGGAGTGGCTGGCTATTGGAGTGTTTGGTCAGATCGCGTAAGCTCCAAAGAGAGGATCAGCCAAGCCGGCGACGGCAGGGAGTATTAGAGCGCGATTCAAGTTGCCGAAGTCTGCTGGCTGACGACGGCTTATTCTGTGGTAAAAAATCGGAATCTCTGTTTGCGATCAAGGTGACCGAATGTTGATGCGATTGATTGGGAAGTTGGGCTTCATTTTTTTGACTCTGGTTGGTGTGAACGCCATGGCGGAGAAACCGTCGATTTCAGTGACTGCAGACTCGTTCCCGGCAATCCCAGAAATGGTGACTAGCTTTGGCGCGGCAGCGACGAACAATGCGGTTTACCTCTACGGCGGACACACCGGTCGAGCTCACCAGTATTGCTCCGAGGCGCAAGCGAACACCCTATGGCGACTCGATTTGGAAAAACCAAATGCTTGGGAATCGTTGGGAGATGGGCCCGGTTTGCAAGGGCTTGCCATGGTGACCCACGGCGGCAAGCTTTATCGGATCGGAGGGTTTACCGCCAAAAACAAGGATGGAGAGGACGCAGATCTTTGGTCACAAGCGAATGTTTCCGCCTATGATCCAACCACAAAAGTTTGGACCGAACTAGCTCCACTTCCCGAGCCACGTTCGTCGTTTGATGCTGCCGTGCTCGGCAATCAAATTTATGTCGTCGGTGGCTGGAGTATGCAGGGAGATGGTGAATCTAAATGGCACAAATCAGCCTACGTTCTCGATCTTGATCAGCCGCAACCGCAGTGGCAGGCACTGCCGGTCCCGCCCTTTCAGCGTCGTGCCTTGTCGCTCGCCGCGCACGACGGAAAAATTTATGTGCTGGGGGGCATGGGGCAAAACGGGGGTATTTCCAAGCGAGTTGATATTTACGATCCCAAAACAAAAAGCTGGAGGCGTGGTCCAAGTTTAGAAGGGGCAGACATGGATGGATTTGGTAGCTCCGCATTTGCCGTAGGGGGGCGGCTTTATGCGAGCACTTACAGTGGTCTGCTACAGAGGTTGTCGGCCGACGGGGAATCCTGGGAAGTGCTTAAAGAGTTGGATCTCGACCGGTTCTTCCATCGGCTGTTGCCACTCGCTAGTAATAAATTGATGGCAATTGGTGGAGCCAGCATGTCATCCGGGAAGTTTGATGAAGTCGAAGTAATTCGGATTCAATAATTACCGAGTGTCGCGGCCGACTTGGGGGCATTGGCATCATGGATCATTGGCATCATGGATGATGTTCAGTGACCGCCGCTCTGTGCTTTGCAAGAGAGGCACCGCGGGGGTTTTGCTCCGTCGACAACTGGTTGGTGACTCATTTGGGGCACATCATGGCCTGTTCCCAT
>JARGNK010000076.1:0-9657 GCA_029213145.1 Rubripirellula sp.
ATCGCCCTGGTCATCGCCCTGGTCATCGCCCTGGTCATCGCCCTGGTCATCGCCCTGGTCATCGCCCCAGGACTCCTGTCATCGTCATGCCCTCGCGCCCCTCGTGACTTTGGTGCCATCGCGCTGGTGGATCGTGGTCCTGGTCGTGAGCTCCTGGCCGTGGATCCAGGCATCACGTTGGCCGAAGTTTTGGGGGGAGTCGGACGCATGCTGTGGGGTGCCCACCCAAGCGACCGGTCCATTCGTTCAAGTCATCAATGGAGATGATCAAGATGTTTGGACGTGCAGCATGGGCCACCAACGAACTGCAAAATGGCCACAACAAGAAAAGTGCAATCAATTGGAAATAGCGCCTCAACATTGTTCGCATCGGTTGATAAAACAAAGCAAGTTTACGAAGTACCTGATCAGCGAAGTCTTGACTTACCCCGTCAGGCGATGGCAGCGATTGTCCGGCAATGGCTGCGATTTGATGGATCGAGCGGCACGGCGTCAGGCGTTAGTACAAACAGCATGCTTTCCAAGCAGCGAGCCTAGTATCTAGCGGATCCCCCGGTTGCAGCCCAATCAAAACAGGGTGGTGCCGAGCACGCCTCGGCTGAGCCTCCGCGGCAGGAATACTACCAACGCCCGTTCGATCTTTTGCAGACAGCGGGCTGGCTACTACAAAATCGAAACCTGATGTCTCTGCCTGAGAAATAGCCGTGCGCGGGCTAAATCTTCGCCAGCACCGTTCAAATCAATGGGGCACGCCACTTTCACAAGTGGAACGCAGCGTTACTGTGGGAACGCAGCGTTACTGGGGGAACGCAGTGGGGGCAACATCTTGATACCCTTCGCCGTCAAGAGACTCCATGAACGCGACCAGTTGTTTGATCTGCCGCTCGTTCAGGTCGAGGATTTCCGCGTAGCGTTGATCCACCTTGCGGTCGAGGTTTGGATTCGGAATCCCGCCTTTCACGTAGAGTTTGACGACTGCGGTCAGGTTCGCGACGGACCCGTCATGCATGAAGGGCGCGCGTTTACTAACGTCACGTAGCGGCGGTGTTCGGAACTTGCCTTTGTCGTCTTCTTTTTGGGTTACCGCATAGCGACCCTCGTCGGCATGGGACATCGATTCAGCATTCCAACCGACGCCGAGGTTGTGAAAGTCGTAGTCGCTGAAGTTTGGACCTTTGTGGCAGTTATTGCAAAATGCATTTCCGAAGAAGAGACGATGACCTTTTTTTACATCGTCGGACACGGCGTCATCATCACCGGCACGCCAGCGATCCCAAGCGGAGTTGCCACTCATGCGAGTTCGCTCATAATCAGCAATGGCTTTGGTGATCCGATCGATGTTAATTTCCTTGCTGCCGAATGCTTCATCGAAATACTTAGCATAGCCATCGATACTGCGAATTTTGGCAACGACCGCGTCGTGATCTTTCATTCCCATTTCGATGGGATTGATAATGGGTCCACCCGCCTGCTCTTCCAAGGACCCTGCCCGACCGTCCCAAAAGAAATTTGGTTTGGCCGCCCAGGCTGCGTTCAAAAAGGAAGGGGCTTTGCGGCCACCTTTTTGTCCATCGATTCCAGTCGATACCGGTGTTGGTTCTGAAAACCCGTTCTCCGGTCGATGACACGAGGCGCAGGAAACCGTATTGTCCGCCGACAGTCGCTCGTCGAAGAACAGCCAGCGACCGAGACGAACGGTCTGCGGGGTCGGAGGATTCTTGAGATCCGTGAGCTTGCTCGGCAGGTCTTTGTCACCAGGAATTCCCAGGGGTGGATCAGGGATCGGCTGAATCGGATTGGCGGCTTCCCATTCTGGAATGTCTGCAGCGGTTGCCGCGGCGGGTAGGCAGTAGGACAAATAGCACAGGAACAGGGCGAGCGTGAGTCGGCAGCAGGGATTCATGAAACGGACTCCGAGGCGGATTCAGTGACGTAACTCTCTCTATAGCTTAACAAATCACTGCTCCCCTCGGTGGTTCCAAATTTCTCCGACTGCGACGTCGCCGTTGGATCAAATTCCCCTCCTCGAAGAACTGGCCGCTATCGAATCAAAAAACCACAGGCGATAACTCGTTGACGGCAGCAGCCTTGATTAATAAGACGCCGATCCCCGACATACGTTGAGGGCGTCCCCCTGAAAAAGGAGCACGCTGGCTGGAATCGCTCTTCGTATGGGCTGATGGCTTTCGATGCACTTTTTCGTGTATCGCTGCAAAGGTGGTTTTCCCCCCTCACGGAGCAAACCCTCAAAACCAACTGAGCCGTGCTAGACCTCAACGCGATTCCAAACGAGCCCGAAGCGATTTGATCTCTGCCGCGTGTTCTTTGACGGCTTTTGGAATGGACCCGTTTTGGATGCATTCCCTGCCAAGCAGCAGACAACTGAAATTCGCGCGAGATTCCATTTGTTCGAATTTTGTTTTCGCTTTGGCTCGGACCGCGCCAAACCGTACGGCATCAGCGCGGGTGGGTGGGTTCTGATTATCTTTTTCAGCTTTGTCGAGCGCCGCCGATGCTGCGCGAAATGCTGCTTGATTTTCCTGCGCTGACTGCTGTGCCTTTTGCAGATTACTTGGCACCGCAGTCCGAACTGCAGCAAGCCCAACTTTCATGTAAAGCTGATCAAGTCGACGAAGCACGCTCCCAAGATCACTCTTATCAGTTGTCGTCGGGGCTGCAGCTTGTGGGGGACTACCGGATTCAGGCTCGATGGCATTGGAGGATGTCAAGCGTTGCCGCCACGATTCTAAATCTTCTAATTCCGCTTCATCGGAACGTTGAATTTTCACCTGGGCCGATTGTCTCGTGTTCGGCATTCTCGCTGATACCGCCACCCGACCATCGGGTAGATAGCGATAGGTGACTTCGATCTTGGATCCTTTCGGCAGCCCTTCTGGTAAATCGCGAATGACGCAATCACCAAGTTGGATGCAATCTTCTGGACGGTGGCTTTCGCCCTCCAGAACGACCACTTTGACGCTGCGCTGATTTTGCTCCGCGGTGGTGAAAATCTTTACTTGCTTACACGGCAGCGGCGTATTCTTTGGGATCATAATCGCATTGATCCGTCGTTTGGTTTGCATATCAACGCCGCGAATACCGAGGCTATGCGAGTTGACGTTGATCAATTCGATTTGGGGCACTTTTGTCGCGTCTTGTTGAGTCAGCATTGCCGCGTGTAACGCAGCCCCTTTGGCAATGGCTTCGTCGGGCGACAGGGAACAGTCGACGTCATGGCCGGTTGCTTTCTTGAGCATTTGCGTGACCCCGGGCATCCGGCTGGACCCGCCCACCAATAACACGCGATCAATATCGTCCCAGGTCAGACCAGCTTCCCGCGTAACCTGGGACGTTGTGGTCTCGGTTCTCTCCAGCAAGTCGCGAGTTAACTGTTCGAATTTGTCACGCGTGATTTCAACGTTCAACCGAACTCCAGCGTGAAAAACGACGGCCGAAGTCCGAGATCGTTGCGACAGGGTATGCTTGATGCGCTGAGCGTCGATCCAGAGCTGTGCAGCATCGCGAGGATCGCTGCGAGGATCGATCCCGTGTTGTTCGATGAATTGCTCGGCTAAGTATTGAGCGATTCTTTCATCAAAGTCCTTGCCACCTAGCTGAACATCCCCGTCGGTGGCGATTGCTCGAAACTTGTTACGGTCGATCTCCAAAATGGTAACATCGAAGGTTCCTCCGCCGAGGTCATAAACGAGGATGCGAGTCGGGCCATCGGAGGTTGCGCCGTTGGTATCGAGCATTCCATGCTGGCAACCGTACGCTAGCGCAGCGGCGGTCGGCTCGTTAATGATGTCCAGGACTTCCAGCCCCGCCATTCGGCCCGCGTCTTGCGTCGCTTTGCGGCGAGCTTCGTCAAAAAATGCGGGGACGGTGATCACCGCTCGCTGGATCGAACCAAGTCGACGCTCAGCGTCTGATTTAAGCTGTTCGAGAACAAAGGCACTCAGAATTTGTGGCGGTACATGGACCCCACGGATGCCACGGCGATAGACCGGGGATCCGACATCACGCTTGAAACACTCGGCAAAGTCATCCGGTTCCATCGCCGCGGCCATCGCCGCTTCGCGGCCGATTACGATCGCATGATCGTCAACCAGAACGGCCGTTGGCGTCAGCATGTCACCTTCTAAATTTGGCAAACAATAAGGCTTGCCGGTGTCATCGACGCATGCGACGGCGGAGTAAGTTGTCCCCAAATCGATACCGATAGCCGGCCCGTCAGCTGAATCGTTGCTTGAATTGGCTGGTTGGCGATTCACGGATTCTCATCTCTTGGTTGGATTGGTTCAGTTTTGATCCACAAGTCAAGGCCGCGCTGATTCAGGTAAGCTTGCGCGTGCACACTTTCAACTGCGTAATGAACGGGTTCTGACTCAATGTCTTCGGGAATCTCACCTTCAAAAGCGTAGATTCCCAGCAACTCGCCTTGTTCATTGACCAGCAAACTACCAAATGGCTGAAAAGGCAGGTCCCCCAATAACTGCAGCAGAAACGGCGGCCGCCCCTGAATTCCTGATTCGTTGGGTGGTGGAACCACGTCGAGCAATTTGATTTTCGTAAACTGAGGTTCGAGTGAATCGAATTGGGACAACGACTCACCTTCGATTGCAAAGCCAAAGCATGCAACCATTTGATCTTTCTTGACCGTCTTTTCGAGTTCGGCCAGCGTGCACAGATTGGGCAAGCTTTGCTTCGTGGTCAACAGAGCGAGATCAAAGAAAGCTTGTTGCAGCCCACGCCGCTGCGGATCCTTGATCGCTTCGGCTTTGACATAGGCCGCGTGGGATTGCACTTCAACAATCTCCACTCCTTGAGGTTCGATTAAATCCAAGTTACGTGTGTCCGCCGCCAACACTTTCCACCCCCTGCCTCGAGCATCGTTGATGCCATGGGCAACCGAAGCGGTGGTGAGTAAACGGTTATCTTCGATGGCACAGGCAGTTCCGAGTGGGACCAGTAACTTACCGGGCTTCGTTTCGGTGACGACCAAATAGATGCATTCACGTAGTTTCTTCTCAGCCACCTGCCAAGGATCAGGTTTAACCACCCGAACCCGGACAAGGCCCTCAGCCCCTCGCTCGCCGGAACCATCATCCACTTGATATGGAATTGTGAATTCCCGATTCGCGGAACGATCATCAATTTTCCAATTTAGAACGCCGGTATCTGGGTCAAGCTGAACTCCTTCCGGAGCACCTGCACCAAGCCGAAAAGCCAAAGACTGGGCTGGCAGGTCAGCATCCGTCGCATTCAGTTTGATACTGAGATCTTGTCGTTCCAACAAATTGACGGTTTGAACCGGGACCGACTCTGGCTCTGGCGGGCGATTGACCTCGTCAACCTTAATCTCAAGCCATTGTGAGTCCTGCTGCTCAGGTGAATCACCTCGGCGGGCGGTGACTTCGCAACGGTATTCACCCGGCCCATCCGATTCGGTCGTTTGCCAGCGAATCGTTCCGGTCACTTCATCGATCGTCATTGTCGGAGGCGCTTCGTCGCCTAACGAAAACCGATCTCGCGAATCGGCGACAGCCAACGTGGGGCGCCAAAATAGCTGGTCACCTTCCTTGACCACGAGAACACCAAACGGCACCATGCTCGGCCGGCTCGCCCCTGTGTTGGAAGTGCGAGAAGCCGCCCATTGGATCCCCAGCATCACGACGATCAAGAAGCCTAACGTCCCGGCGGCCGCCAAAATTTGGTTCGTTGAAAACCGGGGCGAGACAGCAGGCCCCGAGGCAGTCGCCGATGCCGGCTCAGACGATGTCGGCTCAGACGATGCCGGTAAGGGTTGGCCCGTTGAAGCTGCCGTTGAAGTTTCATTTGAAGCTGAAGCGGCGTTCATTGCAGTAGCGGACGCGGGTGCCGCAGCGGCGTTGGCGGGCTTGGCTGAAGGCTGGGCAGTGTCACGACTACCGGGTTTGACCGTGGCGATGGGTGAAAGCTTGCTGATAAATTCGCAAGATAAATCGGGGCCCTCGTGTGACATCCGCAAGAAATCACCCGATTTCAAATCGGCAGAATCCTCCACCAGATCATGATTCACGAAGATCGGCATCACACCGCCAGAAACGACAGACCAGCCGCCCTTTAGCAATTTCAACGTTACGCGGCGATCGCGAATGCCGGGGTTAGCCGTCACGTCAAAACTGATGTCATCGGCCGGTTGATCACCGATCTCAATCGCTGCCTGATCAAACTCTAACTGCTGGCCCTGCCGGTCACCCGACAAAATAGTGATTCGGATTGGCATCGGCGGACAGGTTGGGTTCGAAAAGGAAATGCAATAGCGGAGTAGATATCAATCGATCCCGATCGTCGCAGCCATACTTGAATCATCGTCGCCAGAAACGGGACGACCGACCCCAAGCATGAGCTAGAAGTCAGGTTCGTTCGGCACATATTCAAGATACAACTGACGCATCTGCTGGTAGACCGATGCATAAGTCGATTCATCGCCTGCTTCGGGATCGGCAAATTCCAACTGGTGTTGAGAGCAGTGTCGCAGCAAGTCGATCAAGTTGTCACCTTCGAATAGCAGCTGATCCGAATAACTATCCGGACTGTTCATGGCAAAGGCGCGGAGTGTTCCCGCCGCTTGCGCGCGGAAGAAATTCTCACCCACTTGTCGTGAGTGCGAAAAGGTAGCGATATCGAGCGTACCCTTCATCCGCGCCCAGACATAGATTTCGTCAAACTTTGTTTGCAACTCGCCGAGTGACCGTTGCACGGCTTCAAGGGTGAGAACGGACAACTGATCATGATTGCGAATTTCCTGGAGTGCTTTCTGTCGAACCTGGTCGTAATTGATTCGCTGCTGCTCCAGTTCTGGTCGCATGAATACTCCGGGCCAAGTTTCACTCACCAACTCGGGGTCGGTCGGCCGCATCGTGCGGGCGCCTTCGGATCCTCCCGTTTGCTGTAAAAGAACATGACTTAGATCCTCAGACGAGAGCGAAAAATCTGCCCCAGCGATATCAGGGATCTGGCCTAAAAAGATGCCCCGATAGGCAATCGGATCTGCGATCAACCGCCCCATCATGAAGTTGATGCCGCCAGCAAAATCACCACCAGGATCAGATTGTTCAATCCGCTTATGGTTGTAGCGACCGACGACAAGCTTGCGTTCCTGGTAATCCAACCGCTCTTCGTCACGATACTCGCGGTTCAAACGCCGCCGCTCAAAATACGTCTCAACCCACAGAATTGAGTTCTCCATGGCGATTCGGTCAGATTTCAGGTTGATCCGTCGGGCGATTGCCGCAGATTCCAAAAAATCGCCCATCGCCACCGCCCGCACACCCTGGGCATGCAAATGCGTCGACAAGACGGTCGCACCCGATGCTGGCGGCAGGTAGACATGCCCTCGAACCCTCCGCTGAGCCTGAACAGGTCCAGCCAGAAAGAGCAACGAAGCTCCCCAAAAAACGCAAATTATACGTCCCATCTGCCGCTCCAAATTGCTTCCACGGGAAAAATCCCCCCCGCATAGTCTAAAAAATGAATCTAGCAGATGGAAGAGATTCACAACCGAACCTGCCAATCAGATCATATTCCGGTCTGGCATGACGAACTTGCTGGTATTGGGGCACTGATGCTGTTTGCTCGAAAGTAACCGAAACTGGCTTGGTCCATCTTCGCCATCGCTCCGGTCCCGTCATGACCAAGGCTCTGCGAGCGGCGTTGGAATTGTCGCCGGTTGGAGGAGATTTTTGGCTGAACGTTTGGGAGGCCACTGCTCCCGGAGCGACCGCCGTTGCCTGTTCCGCGGCAGGGATGATCCCGCATGGACTTCGATCGCTAACTCGACGCAGATGGTGCCACCGAACACGAATCACCAGCGTCCCGCCGGCCGCGTCGTTGTCCAAGCGGTAGTGCGATAACCGGGAGGGGGCCGGTCATGCTCCTTGTCTGCAGAAAACTCACCGTCAAGCAAATTCGATACGTAACCCCAAGTCTCTTCTAGCGGGATTTGTTACCAAACCACGGTTTTTCAGAACCGCAACGCATTCGTTTCGGGACTCTCTTCCGGAGTTTGCGTTTTCGAAAAAAGATGCGCTCGCCGATTTCAAAATGAAAAGGTTGGATCAATCATGCTCATTTTTCCGATAACCCTCTCGTTGCGCGTTGGAACGATTGTTCCGTCGATTGCAAGACGAAGCAAAAGCTGACCGCCAGTTCCCAGGAGGAACCGATGCCCCGTCACAGCAAGTTTTGGAAAGTCGCTGTTCTTTTGGCTCTGGGTATTCTCGTTACCGGCCACGCCAATGGGCAGGGGGTTTTGCTACCAGCTGCCGGAGCGGTCAACCGTGGCATGGCGGGAGCAACGACGGGGACAGCGATCGAATCGATTGGGTCAATGATCTGGAATCCGGCAACGATCAGCCAGCTACCGTGCAATGAGCTGGCATTTGGATTCGAAGTGCTCTATTCGAATTATGAGTTGTCTTCGACCTTTCCTGGAGTCGGCTCAGGTTCGAGCGATGCGGAGAATGGGGCAGCACCGGTTCCAACCATTGCATGGGTGCATCAAACCAAAAATCCGTATTTGAAGTTTGGCGTTGGCATCGCCGGTGTCGCCGGATTCTCGGCGAACTTGCGTGGAGACCTCAGCAACCCAATTCTCGCGCAGCCTTTGGCGACCGGTGGCACAGGGGTTGGCGGAATTAAATCCGACGCACAGTTCTTTCAATTGAATCCAAACTTTGCTGTCCAGCTAACTGATCGCCTTTCGATTGCAGCGGGGCCTGTCGTGGGACTCGGCAAGGTCACGTTGGACGAAAACCCACTGGTTCCGGCAAACGTTGACGGAACCTATCCGCGGGGTGACGGGACTCGCTATCACTGGGGACTCGGAGCGCAAATTGGATTCCACTACCTGCATAACGCGTGTTGGGAATTTGGGGCCAATATCAAGTCGCCAACTTGGTATGAAGATTTCAGATACTTCAGCGAAGACGAAACAGGGGCACCAAGGACCGATAAAGTCGACGTCGATTTGCCGATGATCGTCAGTGGCGGACTTGGCTACAAAGGTTTCCAGCACATATTGCTGACCCTTGACGTCCGCTATGTAGGCTACAACTCGGCTGAAGGATTTGGTGATTCAGCGACCTACCAAGTGAACGGTGCGGCCAACGGACTGGGTTGGAAGGACGTCAGCTCCATTTCAACAGGGGCTCAATTTCAATTGACGCCAAACCTCATCACACGGGTCGGCTATTACTATTCAACCGATCTTTTTGATGAGGACGCGACGTTCTTTAACATCAGCAGTCCCTTGAACTTTCAGCATATGGTAACGATGGGAGGATCCTACGCACTGAACATGAACGCTAGTATTAGCGCTGCCTATAACTACATGTTCGACTTTGGCTCGACCGGTCCTTACGACCTTCCGATTGGCACGATCGCAGGCTCTTCAGTCACCACGGAGATCGACGTCCATTTCGCTGTCGTTGGCTTGAATGTCCGATATTAGCGACGAGTCAATTGACTGCTGCCCGCACAAAAGCGGCGATGTCACTCATGCCCAGAAATTATCCGCCAGGGAGCGAAAGGCCATTAGAAGGTGGCTTAATTCCGGACACCACTCAGTCGATCTCTAATTCGTCCGCCTGCAAATCGGCAGTCTGCAAATCG
>JARGNK010000076.1:9757-11565 GCA_029213145.1 Rubripirellula sp.
CTGCAAATCGGCAGTCTGAATTTCTAAAGCAAACATGAGGGCATTTAGCCAACCAGGGCTACTTTCGATCGCTGTCAAGTGAGTCCGCCGCAATCCAGCCACTCATCATGACCATCGGCATCCCGGGCCCCGGATGTGACGCACCACCTGTGAGGTATAAGCCTTGCACATCTTTACGCCGGTTCGCTGGTTTGAACGCGCCTAAAAACTTGCCGTGGCTTGCGAGCCCGTAAATCGCACCATTGAGCACGCGGTATCGATTGTGAATTCCTTCTGGAGTCAATGAGGACTCGTATCGGATCGAATCTCGCAGCCCATCGAGCCCCGCGGTGCGTTCAAGCTTGTCCAGGATGACCTCGCGGTACTCTGGCAACATTTTTTTCCAGTCGTGTCCCTCGCGGAGATAGGGTGTGTGTACGAGGATGTAAAGCGCTTCGCCACCCTCGGGAGCGACCGCTTCTTCGCTGATCGCGGGAGCACAAACGTACGCGCTGGGATCGGGTGCTGGTTCTCCACGATCGTAAATCCACTCAAATTCTTCTTCTGGATCTTTCGAGAAGACGAAGTTGTGGTGCAGCAGTTGTTCGTAGCGACGGTCGAGTCCCAGGTACAAGACAACACCGCTGCAAGCGGGGATGTGTCGATTGCGTTTTTCGAATTTCGCGGAGGCTTCCGTTCCTTCCAAAAGTTCTCGGTAGGTTCGGACTGAATCGCAATTACTGACGACGGCGTCCGCTTCAATCGTTTCACCATCGGCGGTTACCACACCACTAACAGCCGCTCCGTCAAGTTGAATTCGCTTTACATCGACACCTGTGCGAATCTCTACGCCGAGTTCTTCCGCCAAGCGTCCTAACGCTTCGGGGACCGCTCGGGTCCCACCGATTGGGTACCAGATTCCTTCTTCAGTTTGCATGTGAGCGATTCCACACAAGACTGCCGGCGAAGCATAGGGAGACGAACCGACGTATTGGGTGAAGTGATCCATCATCTGGGCAACCCGTTTTTCGGGGACGTGCGATCGAACGACCGATGCGACACTACGTCCCATTCGTAGCGACAAGACATCCTTCAGCACGGCAGCCGAAAAGGCGCCACCAACTTCCATCGTGTCTGCGAGGCCACCAACACTTCTCCAGAAGAAAAAGCGATCAGAAACATTATGAAGTTGCTCACTCATCTTCAAGAACTGAGCGTAGCCTTCGCTATTGCGGGCCGAGTTGGTGAACTTTTCGATGTGCTGCTTCATCTGATCGACATCGGCCACCAGGTCGAGCACGCTTCGATCACTTCCATCGGCTTGTTCACCGTCAAAGAAGCACCGCCACTGCGGGTCAAGCGGAACCATTTTGATGTAATCATCCAGATCGCGGTCGGCCTCGGCAAAGATCCGCCGTAGCACGCTGGGCAGCGTCAGGATTGTAGGCCCCATATCGAAGCGGTAGCCTTCCGCTTGATGAACGGCTGCTTTACCGCCGACCCATTCATTCTTTTCCAGCAGGGTCACTCGGTGCCCTCTCGCTGCGAGCACGCATGCGGAGGAGAGGCCAGCCAGACCGCTGCCGATGACCACGGTGTGTGTCAAACCTGGTTTTGGAGCAATCATATTGTGCGTTCCCTTGTAGATTCCAATTCCCTGGAAGTGTTAATCATTCAACATCGCTGCTAAAAATCGCCGCTCAAATTCGTAGCAGACGCGTTCGACCTGATCGAATTTCGAAGTAGCTTTCCGCTCAACGCTTTGTTTTTCCGCTCAACGCTTTGTCTTTCCGCTCAACGCTGTTTACCGCTCAACGCTGTTTACCGCT
>JARGNK010000076.1:11665-35322 GCA_029213145.1 Rubripirellula sp.
CCGCTCAACGCTGTTTACCGCTCAACGCTGTTTACCGCTTACGAGACCCAATCAATCGCTTCACACCGCCGAGTTTTCGCGACAGCGATCCAGCATGCAGTATTTGTAGCAATGCGTACAAGGCCTCGGTGTCTTCCTCGCGTCTGGGCGCTAAGTGTAAAGCATGTCGACCCCGCCGCCGACTGACCACTTTTGGGGTCGTCATCGCCAACAAACCCTCTTCGCCTCTCGTTACGCCAAACCCACTTTGCCCTCGACCACCAAAGGGAAGCCGAGGATCTGCAGTTGGCATAATTAAGTCGTTAACAATCACGCCGCCAGTTTGTAACCGAGCTGCGACCATTTGAGCCAACTTGGGAGGTCCAAAAACGGAGGCTCCCAGCCGATAAGGGCACTCGTTGACGATTTTAACGGCTTGGTCAACCTGATCGACGCGGATGATCGAGGTAATTGGGGCAAATAGGTCAGCCGACGCAACTTCGTGGTCGGGTTGAACGTTGTCCAGCACCACGGGCGACATCTGACCCGTATTCCGGATCAGTTCGGTATCAACCACGTTGAATCGATCGGTCGCACCCTGCTTGAGAGCTTGATCCAGGGTATCGGCAACGGCATTTCGTGCCGACGGATGAACAACCATCGGCTCGACGTTGGCAAGCCTCACGTGGAGTGCTTCGGTCAATAAATCCGCCATCGCATTCGAAACTAATAGCCTTCGCGGGCCAATGCAGGTCGCACCGCTGTTTACGTTTATACCAAAACGGATCGCTTCTGCGGCCCGGTTTAAATCGGCATCGGGCAACAGAATCACCGCGTCACAGCCGGAGAGCTCCATGATGGTCGGCGTCAACGATTGGGCCGCTTGCGTGAGCACTTTGCGGCCAGTTGCCGCCGCACCGGTCAGAACGATCAAATCGACACCTTGATCAATCGCTGCGATCGCTGATTCGGTGGACGAGTCAATCTGTCGCAGCGCGGTCTCAGGGACGCCGGCATCATGAAACGCTTGAACCATTCTGGCAGTGACTTGCTCAGATCCGATGGCAGGTTTAATGATTACCTGGTTTCCGGCCGCGAGCGCCTGTGCGGCTTGCGTTCCCACCAGCAGCAGCGGATAGTTCCAAGTCCCAAGCACCAAAACGGTCCCCAAAGGAACCCGATGCACGGTGCTTTGGATGCCCCACATCCAGAGTGGCCGGCCGCTGACTCCGTGGTGTCTCGATCGAAGGATCCTGGGACCTCGCTGACCAAGAAATTTCAATGCCGCGCAAAATGGCACTAATTCGGCCCCCAGCGTGTCTGCGGGATCGACTCGCTGTTCGCTTTGGCAAAGCGATACAAGCTCTTCCGCAGCCTCGGTGATCGTGGTTGCCACCTTGGCGACCCGCCGGCAGCGTTGCTCGGTCGTCAACGCTGCCCATTCGGACACGGTGCTACAAACTTCCAATGATCTGTCCCTGTTTGTGCCATGGGCCTGCCAGACATTTTGTCTGTTGTTCGCCAGCGTTTCTGGTCTCTGGGCCCGCTGTATGTCCAATTAATGTCTCTGTCTGATTCACTTACCGGGGTTCTAACGTCGCACCCCGGCTTGCATCATGGTTTACTTCGGAGCATGGTTTGTTCCGGCAATCCTAGCGGTGAAACGAACCACCACGAGATCGAAGCTACCCAACAATTGGAGCTCTATTATCCATGTCGCTCAACCCGGTCGAACATTCAGTCTTGGACGCAATCGCCGCTCGTTGGAGCCCCTATCGTTTCGAGCCGCGGATTGTTGAACCGGAAAAGCTGATCCAGTGTTTTGAAGCCGCCAGATGGGCAGCCAGCAGTTATAACGAACAGCCGTGGTCGTTCCTGCTTGCGCAACGCGAAAATGACGATTCGTTTAAGCGAATGCTGGCCTGTCTGATGGAGGCGAACCAAGTCTGGGCACAGAACGCTGGCGTTTTGGTACTGACCGTCATCAACACGCGTTTCAAGCGAGGTGGCAAGCCGAATCGTGTGGCACTGCACGATTTGGGGCAGGCCGCTGCCCATTTCGCGTTGCAGGCGACGGCTTTAGGACTGCAGGTCCATCAGATGGGAGGCGTCAATCTGAGCAAGATCCGTCACGAGTACGAGATCCCGCAGGGCTACGAGCCGCAAACAGCGCTCGCCCTCGGATACCCAGATCAGAGCGAGCCTAGCGGAGAGTCGGCTGTGGAGCTAAAGCAGCGAGAAAGTGGCCCTCGAGCCCGCTTGCCGGTACGTGAGATGGTATTCAGCGACAAATGGGGCGATTCTGCCAATTTCGGAGCGCCGTGAGAGTCTCCGTAGGGCTCAACCACGCTACCAAAGGCCTCTGCGACCGAAACAAACGAATAGTGGTGCCATTTGTTTGATTGCTTCTGTATTATACGGTCAGCTAAGCAAGCATCGAGCACGGTTGGGTAGGCTTGATGAGCTTGGGTCAGAACTCGCAAAACTCTCAAGCAAAGTCTCTATCGGTGGCGGACGATTGGAATTCCGGGATCGTATTTTCCGAATTGACCGATGTCGGTATGCGCCGGGCGAATAACCAGGATTCCTCCGCCTGCTTGCCTTCAAAGACCGCTGAACGCTTTGGGTTGCGAGGGCATTTGTTTGTCGTCGCCGACGGCATGGGGGCGCATGCGGCAGGGGAATTAGCCAGCCAGATGGCGACCGATAAAATTGCCATGCATTATTTGCGAGGCAATGGCGACGATGCGATCGAGGCGTTGCGTTCCGCTGTGTCAGAAGCGAATGCAGCCATCCACCAACGGGGTCAAAGCAACGCGGAATTCCACAACATGGGAACAACCGCCAGTGCCTTGGCAATCTTGCCCGCTGGCGCAGTGGTCGCGCACGTTGGTGATTCACGCGTTTACCGACTGCGGGGTGGGCTGATTGAGCAGCTTACCTTCGATCATTCGCTGGTCTGGGAAATGGAAGCCAGTGGGCACGCAGGCAACAGCGTGTGGGGCTCCGCGATTCCGAAAAATGTCATCACCAGGTCGCTCGGTCCCAACGCCACGGTTGAAATTGACATCGAAGGCCCGTTCGAGGTTAAAGCGAACGACTGCTATCTGCTCTGCAGCGATGGGCTGACAGGCCTTGTGGATGACAAAGAAATTGGCACCTTGTTGGATTGCTTACCAGAGGAGATGGCGACACGTGTGCTCGTTGATTTGACAAACCTACGTGGTGGACCAGACAACACGACGGTGGTCGTTGTCCGCGTCAAGAATCCGCCGAATGTCGAGCCCCGTCGCACAAGATCCAAGTCCGGGGGAGGTCAATCAACGGTCTCCCCGATCATGATTGCAACCGCGGCTATTTGCTCATTGATCGCCGGTCTGTTCGCCATCATGAAGTCCTGGGGATTGGTTGTAGTGGCCGTAATCCTGGCGATTATTTCGGCAGTTGCTTGCTTGCTGCAAGCGAGCACTGGGCAAAGCGGAACCCCGCCCGCCACCGCATCTGGCGGTAAAGGCCCCTACCGCAGGGACGATGCCACCGCGACGAAAGAACTGTACGAATCGTTAGGGGAGAAAGTCAAAGAACTTCGGGATGCCGCAAGTCAAAACAATTGGATGATGGATTGGCGAAAGGTTAATGAACTTCAAAAGCATGGCATCGCTGCACTGAAAGCCGATTCGCAAAAAGAAGCGATCATGTATCAGTCGCACGCCATCATCGAAACGATGAATCAATTACGAGAGCAGCACAACCGCGCGGCAAACGAAACGTCAATTGATCAGTAGGCATCATGCATGGGGAAGTAAATGCCGCGCCGCTGCCGTTTTCAAAGCGAGCCGATGCGAATCTCTGGAGGTGGTGTTTAAAACAGACCACTGGCCCTGAATCTGGATCCATTGCTTGGAAAACCTAACCCCTCCGCTCATCCGGATTCCCCAAGGCTAGAACATTGGCTGCCATGTGAGATTGGCAGCGAACTATCGCCACGACCATTTTTTTTCTGAAACCTAAACGACGCTTTGGCACCGATCCCCTGACCACAACACGCCCGAATATTCTTTGGTATTGCACAGACCAGCAGCGGTTCGACACGATCGCTGCCCTCGGCAATCAATACGTCTGCACCCCGGTGATTGATAGCTTGCTGAAGGGTGGGGTCGCTTTCACACACGCCTTTTGCCAGAGCCCGATCTGCACGCCAAGCCGTTCCAGTTTTATGACTGGAATGTATCCGTCCCGCTTGCACAACACACGCAACGGCAACGAGTCCTTTCCCGGCTATCCCCCGCTGATTACACGGCTGATCGCCAATGCCGGATATCACTGCGGATTGATCGGCAAATTTCATCTACAGAGCGCCGGCCATCGCACAGAACCACGACTAGATGACGGTTTCGACTATTGGAAATTCAGCCATGCCCCACGCGATGACTGGCAAAGTGGTCACCACTACGCCGAATGGGTAAGAGATCGCGGCGGGGATCTCGATGAGTTGCGTGAAAGTGAAGATCGCGTCCCACCCGATTTGCATCAAACCACTTGGGCCAGTGATTGCGCGATTGACTTTATGACTGCTGCCGCTAGCCGCCAGCAGCCCTGGCTGCTGAACGTCAATATCTATGATCCACATCCACCATTCATTCCACCGAAGGTTTACGCCGACCGCTTCGATCCAAAGCAGATGCCTGGCCCCCATTTTCGGCCTAGCGATCTGGAGCAACAAAAAAACAAGTTGAAATCACTCGACTTTCAAGACGAGATACGCACACCCCAAGAGCACGACGCCTTCCGCGTTCAAGCTTTGTACTACGCCATGATCGCGCAGATCGATGATCAGTTTGCAAGGATCCTGTCAACGTTAGAGGAAACAGGACAGCGAGATCACACCGTAATCATTTTCACCAGCGATCACGGAGAATCATTGGGCGATCACGGATTGATGTTTAAGGGCTGCCGTTTTTACGAGGGTTTGGTGCGTGTACCACTGATCTTTTCATGGCCTGGACATCTTGAATCAGGACTCGTCAATGACGACTTGGTGGAGTTGCTCGACCTGACATCGACCTTGATGCAATTGGCTGGACTTGAATGTCCAGCCTATATGCAGGGCAACAGCTTGCTACCTGCGATGCAGGGACAGCCACATCCAACGCGGGACTTTGTTCGCTGCGAGTATTTTGATGCCTTGGACCCTCACTTCACTGGAGGGAGCGGAACCTTCGGGACCATGTATCGGACCAAGTCGCACAAACTATGCCTGTACCATGACAAGCAAATCGGAGAACTCTACGATTTGCGCAGCGATCCGTGGGAATTTGAAGACCTCTGGGAGGTGGAGAGTTGTCAATCCATCAAGCATCAACTTATTCGTGAAGCGTTTGACGCTCACGTTGTTCTGACTACCGACATGGGCTCACGCCGAATCGCCCCGATGTGAGCGGGCCGGCGGCCAGTTCCTCCTCGCCGGTCGAATTCCTCTCTTGGTGGGAAAGTCCGCCTGGTATCGCGCCCCATCGCAGCGTGGCCTGTAGCAGGGATCTTGGCCCCGATAAGATTGGCCCCGATGATCATGGGGTTTGTCCCCGTCGCGGCAATTCCATTCTGGTTTTCATCCAGGCAAATGGATGGTCTTCATTGGTCGTAGCAGCCCTCCAAAAACGATACACTTGTGAATGGGTCGCGGGGCATCGTCACCCGAGACCGGATTTTTCGAACCACGATTCCGGCTGACCAAAGCTTCGATTTTTCTACGTTGGGGATCGCCTCTTCAGAGTTGATGGCGTGGCGGCCTCTTGTGACATGTATGTTTTCCAAACGGCTAGTCGCCTGTCGTAGGTGACCCGTTGAATCCCTTTTTCGAAAAGGAATCCGCGAATGCGTCTCTCCCTTGCACGAACTCTTCTCGTTGGCTGTGTTGCATTTTCATTTGTGAATCCAGCATCTTCCGACGCGGCGGAGTTGTACGGCCTAACACCAGGTCCAGTAAAACTAAAATCCGCGGGCCCATTATCGTTCGGCCCTTCCAGTGTCCTGTTCGTTGGTGACGCAAAAGCTGCAAAGGTTTACGCCATCAATACAGACGATAAAGATGGCAATGCAGCGTCACATTATGATGTGGAGGATTTGGCTGGTAAGGTTGCTGCCGCTTTCGGGGTTGACGAGGCCACCATCGTGGACCTGGCAGTAAATCCCGAAACGGGCAATGCTTTCTTGTCAGTCGCCGCTCGTGGCACATTTGGGATTGCTAAAGTGACACCGAATGGAAAAGTCACGGTGCTGAATCTTGATAAAATCCCCAACGCCTCAGTTGCTCTTGCCAACGCCCCCGAAGACAAGCTGAGCCAAGGTCGTCGTCCACGCAATCCTCGTGATAGCTCGATTACCGATGTCGCCTATACGGCGGGGCGGGTGTTGGTTGCAGGACTAGCCGCAGGCGATTCACCTAGTGCGGTTCGCGAATTTGATTTTCCGTTCAATGAATCCGCCGCTGGGATTCGCGTCGAGATTTTCCATGCAGCCCACGGACGTTCAGAGGACTATGCACCGATTCAAACGTTCGTGCCGTTTAACATCGGCGGAGAAGCCAGCCTGCTGGCCGGTTATACCTGCACTCCGCTGGTCAAAATACCGATCGCCAAACTGGAAAGCGAAAAGAAGGTAACAGGCACGACCGTGGCCGAACTCGGTAATCGAAATCGCCCACTCGACATGATTGTCTACAACAAAGATGGAAAGGACTATGTCTTGATGGCCAACAGCGCCCGCGGTGTAATGAAGATTAGCACGGACCGTTTGGCCGAAAACACTGGTTTAACCGAGCGGGTCAGCGGTGGCGGTGTGGCAGGCCAAAGTTACGAGACGGTTGATACCTGGGAAGGGATCGTCCAGCTGGACAAATTGGATGACAAGCACGCGTTGGTCGTTGCTCAAAGTGATACCGGCACCACCTTGAAGTCGGTAGAACTGCCGTAACCAGGTCCGTGCCTAAGCTAGGTTGGCACCGCCTCGGCCAACCTAGCTGGGACCGAGGTCCTGCCGCGAATCAGTTGGCCAATCGCCCGTGTGGTCTCCACCGCAGTCGCGCGTCGCAAGCCAAACCCAACGCTAGCTTCGTCCGGTAAGAAGATAACCACGATCTTTCAACGGGAACCGGTTGCTTAAAGATTACTCCCAAGATCGCGTAGCGGTGTGCGATTGATGAGATGGGTTTCGCTACTAAGCGGCGGCTTTTGCATTTAAAAAGTGTGACTAAAAAGATAAGCTTTGTGGCAATGAGACGGAACCGTCGCGATCAATACTCCCGCAAAAACGCGAAGTCGCGTCGTCGCTTGCGCATAGAGTCATTGGAATCGAGACGCGTGCTCGCTTCTCTGGTCGTGACGACCAACCTAGATGTTGTCGATGCTCAGGATGGGGAACTCAGCCTTCGGGAAGCAATTGAACAGGCAAACTCGATTCCGGGACGCGATAAGATCTCATTCGACTCCGCTCGATTTGCCGAGCCCGCGCGAATCGACCTTGCTCTCGGGCAATTGCAGGCTACTGATTCGGTTTCAATTGAAGGCACCGGGAAAGATCGACTAACGATTGATGCGGGTGGAGCTTCTCGGGTTGTCGAATTTTTAAGCATGGACGGTGACCTGAGCCTCAGTGGGATCACGCTGACGGGTGGCCAAACGGTAGGCCAGGACATCAATACCAACCAAAGCGGAGGCGGGATTCGTTTTTCCTCCGGTGGCACCCTCACTCTCGATCAAGTCGATTTGCTAGCGCACCGAACGCAAGGTAGAGGGGCAAGGGGAGGCGGTCTGTTTGCCGCTCACGGCAATGTCTTGATTCGACAAAGCTCCATCGCCGGTAATCTGACTGAAGGTGGCGACAGCCCCGGCGGCGCTCTGTTTGTTGCTGACGGATCCTTAACGATTATCGACAGCCACGTGACGGGGAACCGCACCGCAGGAATAGGATCACGAGGAGGGGCGATCTATTCATCAGGAACCGAAGTATCGATCGTCAGCTCAACCATTTCGACAAATCAAACAGACCAAGGGCAGGCAGACGGCGGCGGGATCTGGAGTTCTGCGAGCTTATCGCTTCATCGAAGCAAAATGCTTCGTAACCAAACCCTGGGAACCGATTCCGATGGTGGAGCACTTTTTTCAACCGGTTCGGTGACTCTCGCCGACAGTGACTTGTCACACAATTCAACGTCCGGCATCGGTGCATCCGGTGGAGCGATGGCGGTCGACACAGCGGACATCTCGATCGTCAACAGTTCGATCACGGGCAATACAACGGCAGAAAGATTTAGCTACGGCGGCGGCCTCTTTGCTATCCGAAGCGGAGTGACGATTCAAAATTCAACCATTTCGACCAACCATGCGCAAGGCACTGAATCTGACGGCGGTGGCTTAGCGATCTTTTTTGGATCGCTCGAGCTCGATAGCTGTACGGTCACCGAAAACGAATCAGCCGGTCAGGGCGGTGGAGTTTTTATTTTCGACAGTGTCGGCCGTGGTCCAAAGATTTCAAATTCGATAGTTGCCGGCAATCAAGACGATGGCGTAGCGCCCGATCTGTTTGTCTCGGCCGGGGCTCCCCCCTTCACGCTGGTCGCAAGCTTGATTGGCGACAACACAGGGACCTCGCTAATTGAATCCCAAACACCGGACTTCGGAGGGAATTTGGTCGGCGCCCAATCGGGGCTTGGTGTAATTGCCCCTGGCTTGGGGGCATTGCGTCTGGTCGGGTTAACACGAGTTCACCCGTTACTGCCCGGCAGTCCAGCAATCAATGCCGGCGATAACGAAATGAGTCTTGGTCGTGTCGCTGACCAACGGGGCAGACCGTTTGATCGTATCGTTGCCTCGAGTATCGATATGGGAGCCTTTGAAGCTCAAGCCATCGATCCATCGAAATTTGTAGTCAACACGCTTGCTGACGAAGTCAACTTCGACAACTCAGAAACCAGTCTGCGCGAGGCAATCATTGTCGCGAATGGCGATCCGGGCTCCGACTTGGTGACGTTCGCTTCAGCGATCTTCGATCCCGCCGCTCGGATCGCGTTAAATGGTTCGCTGCTTGTAACTGACGCACTCTCCATCGAAGCACCCGCAGATCGCTCGGTGACACTCGCTGCTGTGGGGCAGACCCGCGTGATTGATGTCGCTTTGGAAGCAGAATACTTAACGATTGAGCGATTGGTTATCCGTGATGGGCGAACCTCCGGTGCGGACGCAAGCGGTGCCGGGATTCGATTTGCATCACGGGGTCACCTCACACTGACTGATAGCGAAATTCTCGACAACCATACGAGCGGCAACTTCGCCGGCGGGGGCGGAATCGATGCGTCCATTGGAACAGTAACCTTGAACCGTTCCCTGGTCGCTGGCAATTCGACCCGTGGTGACTTTGCGGGAGGAGGTGGTATTCGAGCGCGGCAACTGGAGGCAAACGACAGCACCATCGCCAATAACCAAACATCGGGCCTTCGTTCACACGGTGGGGGAATTGAAGTTTCGAATCGCAGCGGACTTGCCTTGCAAATGGACCGAGTCACCGCGTCAGGAAATCTTGCTGCGGGTTCTCAGTCCGATGGTGGTGCTGCTGCCGTGCTGTCCGGACAGTCCGCAATCGTTTCCACCACGGTTTCTGGAAATAGTGCGGAAGGCCGGGGTGGAGGCCTGTTTTGGTCACATCTCTCCGAGGAATCTGAAACGGTCGACACGCATCGATTACTCGCCTCAACGATCACCAACAATCATAGCGAGGGGGCGGGAGGTGGACTTTCGGCGACAATCAGCGTCGGTGGAAACGCAGACATTAGTAGCAATCTGATCGCGGAAAATACCAGCTCTGCGTCGAACCCCGATCTTTATCTGAACCCAGGCAGTGGACAATTGCTGTTCCTCGGAAACCTGCTCGGTGATAACGCCGGAACCACTTTGCCTGACACACCCAATGGTGACAACAATGGAAATCTGATTGGTTCCTCCTTGGGTAGTGGTGTCATTGATCCACGGCTTACCCCTTTAGCGAATCGAGGCGGTCGCACTGCATCTCATGCTCTGTTTACCGACAGCCCTGCCATCGACGCCGGTCGCGTTGACCTACTGACAGAATTGACAACGGATCAAAGAGGTGAGCCGTTCGTTCGTGACTTTGGTAATGGTCCTGATATAGGATCTTTCGAAACGCAAATTCTCGACCCGCGTTTCTTCACGGTGAATACAGTGGCGGACGAACTGAACCACAATTCCGCCCACATTAGTTTACGTGAGGCGATTGTTTTTGCGGCGGCAAGTGAGGGCGCCGAGGTGATTCACTTTGACCCCATTATCTTTGCAACACCGCAAACGATTCAGCTTTCGCGTGGAGCATTGCGCATTCATGATTCATTGCAGATCGTCGGCCCGAGCAATGAACGACTGACACTCGACGGACAATCCCTAGACCGCGTGCTTGACATCGCCGGGCCCGAAGTCGATGTCACGCTAGACAGATTAACCATCACTGGTGGTCAGACATCGGATGGTCCGGGCGGTGGTATTCGATTCGCTTCGAATGGCACCCTTTCAATCAAAGATGTCACGCTAGCGTCAAACAAGACAACTGGCATGAATGGCGGTGGTGGTGGCCTGTTTGTTGATGGCGGAAGGCTGGAGTTTAACCAAGGCCTCGTTGCTAATAACGTAACGGAGGGCAAAGATGCAGGCGGAGGAGGGATTCTAATACGGTCAGCAAACGCGGTAATTATCGACAGTCAGATTCGCAATAACCAAACGTTTGGCGATCGGGCTGTCGGCGGTGGAATCAAAACGTTCCAGACGGAGTTGAAATTACAGGGCTCGGTCGTGCAGTCGAACCAAACCGCAGGAAGCGAATCCAATGGGGCAGGCATTGCATCGTTAGAAGGAACGCTTTTGCTTTTCAATAGCCAGGTTAGTCAGAATCGAACAACTGGCGATGCCTCAGGAGGCGGATTGATCGCCGAACAGGCAACTGTCGAAATTTACAGCAGCGCAATCACAGGCAATCAAACACAACAATCCACCGCAGGTGGTGGCGGACTAATGATTACCCGGGGAGTACTCGATTTGACCAACAGTACAATCTCCGGGAATGTCGCCCTTGGGAACGATGCCCTTGGAGGTGGTATCTTGTCCAACGACGGGCACCTGCAAATTACGAATTCCACAATTACCGCCAACGCGGCAGACGGTGGTGGTGGCGGCATCGCAGCGTTTCATGCAGAAAGCCCAATGCCAGACCCCGATAACTCGAGGGTCGCGAATTCGATTGTGGCAGCCAACCAGGGACCATCCCAATCTCCTGATTTGCTCACCGAGTTTTCCACCCCAGCCGGCTTATCATTCCGCTTTAGTTTGATCGGTGATCGATTGGGATCGAGCCTTCTAGAATCACAGCAACCCGACAACAACGGCAACCGGATCGGTTCATCGGTTGGCGGTGGGATGATCGACCCTCTCTTGCATCCATTATCTGACAATGGTGGATCGTTCCCAACCCATCTGCCGATGACAGGTAGTCCAGCAATCGATTCTGGTGAAGATCCGCTGGCGGTTTCATCCAATGGATCAGCGTTAAAATTTGATGGTCGTGGAGAACCACTGGAACGTCGATTCGGAACGGTCGATCAAGGAGCAGTCGAAGTTCAACCACCCCGCGCACCTGTGATTCAGTGGAATCGGCCAGCAAACATTTTTGCTGGGACACCACTCGGGGCCAATCAGCTGAATGCCTCCACGAACACCGCTGGAGAGTTCGTCTACACACCTCCCCTTGGAAAGGTTTTACCGCTTGGAGATGACCAGGAGTTGACTGTTCGATTTGTGCCGGAAAATACGACGGTGTTTGCGTCCGTGAACGCAACCGTGCCTATCTGTATCGTCGATCAATCAGATCGTGGCGATGCTCCGGATCACTACGCAACTCAACACGCTGATGACGGTCCTCGACACGTGATTGGAACTTTGTTTATGGGAACAACCGTTGATGCTGAGACCGAAGGGGCAACGAGTCCCGATGCGAGCGGTGATGGAGAGGATGAAGATGGCGTGACGTTCATCACGAGCCTCGTAGTGGATCCAACTCAGCCTACCGTTGCAACCGTGTCGGTTGTCGCTTCAACGCGTGGCGGAAAGCTGGATGCGTGGATTGATTTTGACGGAAATGGACTGTTTGATCACAACGCCGAACATCTCTCGGGCGGCCAGAGCCTGCCATTGGCCAGTGGCGAGAATCGAATCAGCTTTACGATCCCGACGGACGCTTCGCCTGGCATTACCTTCGCGAGGTTCCGCCTCAGTTCAGCAGGTGGATTGCTGCCAACGGGAGCGGCGGCCGATGGCGAAGTGGAAGATCACGCTGTAACCCTGCTCGACGGCCGGACAAAACCGAGTGTAGGCATCGGGTTACCACTCGGCCAAACAACCCTACGTCGAACAGGAAACGAGTTGATCATTGGCCGCTCCAACCGAGATCTTTTTCGAGCGTCTCGTGATTCGGTGTCTCATCTTCGGTTTGAAGGCAACGCAGGCAGCAATGTGCTGATCATTGATTCTGCCGGCGGCGTTCCGATTCCGGACCATGGATATTCCTTCGATGGTCGACAAGGCGTCAATACGATTCGTTTGGTTGGCCAGGGGTTATCTCTAAATGTCACCGCTGGAAGCGACATTGAACTGGCAAACATCGATGTGATTGATCTGACGGACCTCGCTGCATCGACGTTCCGAGTTGATTCAGCGGCCGCACGCGAGATCGATCCAAACGGCAATGGGTTAATTGTTGTTGGCAGCTTGAACGATCGGCTGGAAATTGCGGATCGCAGGCAATGGCGGATGGCAGCCCCAACCGGAATCGCAGGTATGTTTTTCAACGTTGTTCGCCTACCAGATACCTTCATCCAAACCGATTTTAGTAGGCTTTGGCAGAACGTGGCACAATCGAGCGATATCAATAATGACGGGGATTTGACGGCCGCAGATGCACTTCGCATCATCAACGAATTGTCACGACACGCTTTCTCAGATCCAACCTCTGGCGACCTCTTCGACCCGGCAATTGTTTCGATGTGGCCAAACACATATTACGACCAGAATGGCGACGGCAAAGTAACCGCTCTCGATGCACTGCGAGTAATCAACGATCTAGCTCGACTCGATTTCGCAGCTGGTGAACAGATTGTGCCCGCCGATTTTACGCCCGAAATCTACTCAACGTCTGCAGCTTGCGATCTGGAATTTGCCACCGATGAAGAAGATTGGCGAATCGGAACGCTCTTTTAGATAACGGCGCTGCCGCTCGCGGCTATCGATATGACCAATCCGCCAGGCATAACGAAGCAACGAGCGGAACCAAACTTCGCACCAACCATTGCAACCGATGGCGCGGCCAACAATTCGTCGCCGTCGCTGGCAAACAGCAATGGAATGAAGAAATGGTATCGCGACGAAGAACGATACCCACAACCGTGCTCGTGAATCCTTCGGTCGTCTAAGACAGGTGAATTCCGAAGGAACATGAGCAGTAATTTCTAATCCGAATCGCCGACTAGGCAATTAGGCATTTGGATCGCTACTGCCAAGTTGAGCCAGAACCTGGAGAACACCATTGAGATGAGCCAAACGTGGCCCAAATCGGTCGACGAATTCATTTAACATATATTCGCCTTCAAGAAGATGATCTTCGCTATCGCTGATCTCTTCAGTGAGCGAGGTAAGGAATTCGGTCTGAACTTTGCTGAGCGTCTCTGCCGCGTTGCGACACGATTTTGCCAGAGCAGGATTTGCATTTTTCCATTGTTGCAATTCGCTGGCCCGCTGCTTGTTTGCAGCCGCATTTTGCTGGACCAATTCGTCGAGGATTCGGTTTTGTTGCTCCTGGCTGGCGACCATTTGTCGCAAAAGCTCAATCACGATGCGATCGCCCGAAGCCTGCTGATTCGAATCAGATTCCGCAGAAACGTCGATTCGGAACATGGGTGAAATCGGCTCGTGTTCGTAAGACATAAATAAAGTTCCTGCTAACCTTGCGGTCCAAATCATAGATCAGTTAATCAAGAGTATAACCAAGGAGTTGGATCATTGTTGAGCAATCATTCCCGCTCCACCATTTTTGTTTCGATGCAAAAAAAACTTCCCGATAATCAGTAGGTTTTTGCTTGCTTTCCTCTCACCGTCAAATTGCACCTCAACCGTTAAAGTAAGCGCAACCATTAAGCCGAAACTGTCTGTGCGGCGTGTATGCCGAGCAGAGATTCGGCCTCGATGTTTAGTGTTTCACAAACGCAACCGCAATTTTGTTACATCGGCAGATGTATTTCATGTCGTGAAACCCCCAACCTTCACTAATTGACCAATCCACGGATGGCCCAAGCAAATCTTGCTAGCGTTGCGTATTACACGGTTGTCGAAGACGAGCGAACCGGATGGACTGGGGGAATGCTGCATTTGGGCCCCAACGGTCGTCCGATTGAGTTCCAATGTACTTTGCCGGTACGAACAACCCGCACGCACGAAATTCTGTACGGGACAACCTTACGACAACACCTAATCGGCGACATCATTGGTTCGCTACTTGTCCGTAAGGCGCGAACCCCTGTCACTCTTCTTTGCTGTGATCAACCGGAAGCCCTAGGACTGCAATCGACATTCGATTTTCCGGTCGCGTTAGTACAAGAGGCCGCGGAGGAAGAAGAGGGGCCGATCCACGACGAGAGCTGGCAGGGGTCAGGCACGACCAAACTTGGTAACACGCATTTACGCGTCGCGATTGAACAATTGCCAGCCGCTATCGCAGCTTGCGAATCAATGCAGGACTTGCCAGACGCGCTGGAACCGCTCGAACGTATCCGAGAAGCAATCAAGGAAGCCCATTCCCAGATCTCTCGCAAGGTTCGGCAAGTTGAGTTGAATGAATCCGAGGCCGCTTGAGAAGATGATGAAACAGCATGGATCGCTGGAAGTTCAAATCGATCAAACCAACAGCTGGTGCGAAGCAACATTGATTCCATCGGATACACACGAACTTCTGTTGGAAAAGATAACGCCGAGGGCTTTTCCGATCCGTGTCCCTGTGCTGGAAACAAAGTGTGTAGGGTTTCAATTTCCACAATCTGGCTCTTGGTCATCGCTAAAGGAGACCACCACAGCCAAGGACGCCAAAACAGCTGATGCTGAAAAGCACGGAACGCGAAAAGAAAAACCCAGCGGACTGCGTGACAAAGCTAAAAACTTAAGGCGTCATCGCATCAAGCCTCCAAACGAGGTCGTCAAGCTTCAAGATCGGTTGTTCTATTTGTTGCAACCGCCACTTGATTCGTTGGTTGGCAGCGGTCAAATGAAATTTCCATTTGAACCATTTCCTTATCAACTTGATGGCATCGCCTTTCTGTTTCCTCGCTATGCGGCCATCCTTGCTGATGAAATGGGGCTGGGGAAAACCATGCAGGCGATCAGCACGATCCGGATGCTGATTTGCAGTGGCGAAGCGCAAAGCGTGCTCTTGGTTTGTCCGAAACCATTGGTTTCCAACTGGATCCGTGAGTTTCAAGTTTGGGCGCCCGAAATCCCAATCACAACGATCGGCGGACCAGCGAAGAAACGAGAATTCCAATGGCGTTCTAAAGAGTTCCCCGTGGTGATCGCAAATTACGAGTTGCTGATGCGGGATCGCGATATTGTAAACGACGTCGATACCCATTTTGATTTGGTTGCATTGGATGAAGCGCAACGAATTAAAAATCGAAACAGCTCGACGAGTGAAGTCATCCGCGCGATACCTCGAACACGCAGTTGGGCACTCACGGGCACGCCGGTCGAAAACTCACCCGATGATTTGGTGGGGATCTTCGATTTCCTATCACCCGGCTACCTGAGTGTCGGCATGCCAATGACAGCAATGGCGTCTGCATCGCAGGATTACATTTTGCGTCGCACCAAGGACATGGTGATGGAGGACATGCCACCCAAATTGTACCGCGACGCAGAACTGGACCTGACCCCAGAGCAATGGGCAACCTACCAGTCAGCCGAAAGCGAAGGCGTGATCTATCTGGAACAGCTGGAACAGGCATTGACCATTCAGCATGTTTTTGAACTTGTCTTGCGACTAAAACAGATATGTAATTTTGACCCAGTCACCGGCAGTAGCGTCAAATTGGATCGACTGGTAGCAGACATGGAAGAGGTCGCCGCCAGCGGAAAGAAGGCGATTGTGTTTAGCCAGTGGGTCAATAGTATCGACAAAATGAAAGATGAAATGAAGCGTTTCGGGGCGTTGGAGTACCATGGACGGGTCCCTCACAACAAACGCGAAACCGTCATCGATCAGTTTCGTGAGGACCCAGACTGTCACGTCATTTTGATGAGCTACGGCGCCGGAAGTGTGGGCCTGAACCTACAGTTTTGTGAATACGTCTTTTTGTTTGATCGTTGGTGGAATCCGGCCATTGAAGATCAAGCAATTAATCGCGCGCATCGAATCGGTGCGAAGGGTGCTGTGACCGTAACCCGAATGCTGGCGATGAATACCATCGAGCAACGGATCGCCTCGGTCTTAGATCAGAAGCGTGAGATGTTCGCCACCCTGTTCAGCGATAAAACGGGCGTAGCGCGCGGGGGCGGCTTGTCGCGTGACGAGATCTTTGGATTGTTTGATCTCCGCGCCCCGTGTGGCAAGAAGGTCGCTTGACGCCTCGCCAAACAGCAATGGGACAAGACCGAAAATCAATCTTGCGAAGATTTTGATCCGCGCGGTCAGCCGAAAACTCTTCTTGCTGCGAATCAATTGGCCGGTGCACTCATCTCAGAAATACTGGCAAGCGACTTGCTAACTAGGAGCAGTTGCAGCAGCTACCGTTTCGAAAAGCGCGGGATCGGCAAAGGGTTTCCGGATAAAGGGTTTCCGGATAAAGGGTTTCCGGAAAGAGAATCTTGCGGCACTATCTTACGAACGATCCTGATCAACAACGCTCGCCGATAGCATCACCACCGGAATGTCTTTTGTCTGTTCGTCGCTCTTAATCGCATTGAGTACGAACAAGTCGCCCATGACTGGCATTCGAATGCCAACCACCATCGCATCCGGCTCGATTTCTTTGGCCATCGCAACAGCTTCATCGCCGTCATTGGCGATCGCGGTATCAAACCCGGCCTCACGTAGGCGAAGGCTTACTCGCTCGGAAATACAACGGTCGTCATCAACGGCTAGAACCATATGTTTGTCACTCATTGGTTCACTTCCTTTAAGGCCATTTGATCAGCGGGCAAACTTGCGACGACAGAAGAAAATACGAGTTCCCCATTATTCCGGTGCAGGTATTCGAGAATTTCGGTCTGGTGTTTCGTGTGGTCGACCACGCTTTTCTCCGTCTTAAAATCGATCGACGGCAATGGGCCGAGGCGGCGATTTGAATTGACGTGTACGCAATCGCACTGTGCCCGATTGATAAAGAGCTCTGCCTCCGAGATTGGCTCCGGAATCAATATCAACCAGGTTTCTAAGTTGATCGCAAGAGAGAGGTAGTTACCTCGGATGAGATGGCATAAGAACCCATCGATTTCATCGGCGCCCCCGTTGAACAGAGCCCCGTCAACCTCGCAACTAAGAATCGCAAGAGATCGCAGGTCCCCCCGATCAAATAAACGGAGGAAACGTTGGGCGACTTCGATTGGTTCGTTTTTCGGAATTGTGAAAATGAAGGCAGGCCCTTTCCCAAGGTCACTTTTGACACTCATTTGGCCAGGGTTCAGTTCAACAAGCTCATTAGCGATGGGCAGGCCCAGACCAAAGCCTTTCGTGCTGCTGCAAACATCAACGTTTCCCTGTTCAAAACGCGCAAAATCATATCTTAATTTTCAGCCGCATTTCCGGTCCCGTTGTCCGACACGCCAATCAGCAAATCACTGCTTCTGCTTTGGGCCCAAATATGAACACGCCCACCGGGCGGTGTGTATTTCATTGGATTGACGGCCAAGGCGATCAGCACGCATCGAATCTTTTCACTGCCACAAAAAATGGTGGGAAACCCCGGATCGATATCAAACGACAATGCAGGTTGCTATATCTCAGCTTTTCTTTGCAACGATGGAAATATCTGACGCGTTATATCATGAAATTCATTGGAGCGACGGTGAGTCGCCAAGATGCCGGCTTCCAACTTACTGATATCGAGCATGTCGTCGCCCATCGTGTTCAGGTCGTCGGCTCGATCCTCGGCAATTCGCACAAATCTTGCCTGTTCGTTGTTGACTTGCCCCAGCATGCCCTCGCGAATCCAAGAGATGCATTCTTTTACCACCGTCAGTGGCGTGCGAAATTCGCGCGATCCATTACCGATAAAGTCATGGGCTGTGCCCTAAAGCTTCCTGAGTTGTTTATTCTTTCGTCGCAACAACGTTTCGTTGGCTCGAACAAGCCCGAGCAGACGCTTGTTTTCTGACAGAGAAGCTTGACGTTGAATCGCGTATCTTATGGCCCTAGCCATGCTCGCCTCACATAAAGGATCTTGAACAGGTAGTCCTGTGCGCGACCTTCGAGAGCGTGGTGGGTCACCGAATTGAATTTGCTTCCACTAGAGCAATGACTGCAATCCTTCTGTCAATTCGCCGGAATTAGGCAAGCGTGTTCAGCCCACGTATGCTCGGCAGTTGAAGATCCAAGAACACCAAATCAAACTATTACGATTCCAGAGCCTCGCAGGCGTCGTTCAAGCTGGGAACGAAACGCACCGCGTAATCAGAATGGCTTGCCGCTCCTAATGCGATTTTGACCAAGCAAGTACTCGCAGGGGCATCGCTGTCGCAAAGAATTTGGAGAGTTCGCAGCTCCATAGCTTGCCGTCAGCGGATTGTGAACGAACTCTGTCCCTTCTGAGATCCATCCAATTTTCAGTGGAAACATTGCGTCAGACATCGCAACGCCCTGTTACCATTTTTTCTTCAACCGTCGCGAATGCTCGAACTCAGCGAGCGTGCGGGAAACCGGGGCCTGCGTAACAGTCGCTGGGGATTTCCTTGCGGATGATCAGTTCAATCTGAGGCCACGCATCAGTCCCCTTCTGAACATAATGGGCGTTTAAATTTCGACACCGTTGGATTGTATCGGCGTCCGTACGCCCGGTCAGAATCACGACAGGTATGTTTGCTGTCTCTGGGGCAGTTCGAATCATTTCGCATGCTGCCAAACCATTTCCACCGGGCATTTCGACGTCCAGGATCACCAAGTCGGGATTGGCAAAATCGGCCGAGCTTAGAGCCGTCAAGGCATCTTCGACCGCCACAACGGTTAAGCCGAGCTTGCTGCAACGGGCCTCAAGCACCGTATTCAACCAGCGATCATCGTCGGCGATCAGAATGGTGCCTTCCAGTGTCTCTGGACTTGATTCTTGACTCGCTTGCATTTTCAATTCCTTTTCATCAGCGTAGAATTCGAATGGATGACCGGGCGGATCTTGATTGATCCGGACGACCGCAAACAATGGTGGGACGATAATCTTAACCCTGCAATCAATTTCCCCTCTGCATCCTCGTTTCCCGGCGTCACGAATTCAGATTGTGCAGTTTGGATTTGTGACTACGGATTCATGGTTTCCCGCCGCTGCAAACTGCAGCGGGGATTCGGGGCTTCCATTCAGAAGACCGATTGGAGTTGGGTTCGCTGGCTCGTAATTTCCTTCGTCCGTGACTTGATTTAGCAGCTCAAATTCAAGACGGATCGCGAGTTTTTCGTTTCCACGGCGTTGATTAACATCGGCGAGTACTTCTTCGAATCGGTTTCGATAAGCCGAAATCAAATCTTCCAGGCAGGACGCTTCTTCCTCAGCAGGAATCAACAATCGTGATCGGCCTTGGCTTACTTGAATTAACAAGTCATTGGGTTTTAATGCTAAATTCAACAACGCATTGATTTCGTCATCGCAATCACATCGATCGTCGACGTTTCGAATTTCCGCAATCGCAACTGGATTGTTTTTGGCAAGACGTTGCTTGAAACGCTTTGCAATTACGTCAGCATGGACGAGTGGAATAGCGAGCTTAAGCTCCACGCCGCACCCCGGCAGCACCTCAGCCTGTAACTCGCCCAAATTCAAAAGAGTGAGTTCGCTTGCAATCTTTAGCGACAACGCATGGCCTTTACAACTGCTTAGGGGGATCTGCCTGGAAAGACTCTCTGCGAGCCAAGTCTCAAGGTCGGGATCGATCGTTTCCTGAGTATTGGAAATGGAGATGACAAGATCTTTTCCTGCTTTGCCTTTGACCGCAGCAAAGCGAACGATACCCCCGGTATCACACGAGTGGATTGCGTAGGCGAGAAGATTGTTTAGGATTCGCTGCACGCTGTCTTTATCAGCAAATACCTGGGGGAGCTTTTGATCGACATCCACGCTCAAGGCGACCTGCTTAACCGCTGCTTTGTTTCGCAGGTTGGATTCAAGCATGGCGATCGCATCGGCGAGTCCAAATGGCTTTCTCCAAAGCGGTAAGCAGTGCGACTCGAGCTTGGTGGCATCCAACAGATTACCGACCATCGTATTAAGCTCGTTGGAACGGTCGCTGATGACACGCAGGAAATGCTGTTGCTTACCGTCAAGCGTTGACTCTCCCACCAATCCCTCTTGCAGCAGTGAGGCAAATTCAGAAATCACCGTTAGCGGAGTCCGGAAATCGTGAGAAACCGTCCGAATGAAACGCTGGTTTTGCTGACGTCGCTCATCGTGCCGTGCTAGCTGATCAGCGAGAGATGCGTGACGCGAGGTCAAATCGCGTACAACACGCTGACGGCGTAATGACATGACGATTGCTTGACGCAATGCTTCCGCACCAAGGCCCTGTTTGAAAAGGCAATCTTGTGCCCCACGGGCGACACACTGAACCGCGGCGAATTCATCGTATCGATTTACCAAAACGAGAATGGTGATCGTTGAATTCATCGCCCGAACCCGCGAAATGGCATCCAAGTCGTTGGTCTCGATGGAATCCATACCCAGCAAGACCAATGCACCTTTAGATTGGCGGAGTCCATCTTTACATTGCGAGGTCGTCTTGCAGCACTCAAGATTGATGCTTGGATTGTGATCTCGGGCAAGAGACGCACGCAGGTCCTGACCGTACTTCAAATCAGGATCGACGATAAATCCATTAATGCTTGATACTGGCGAGGACATCGGATCACTCAAATTGCGTGGGGCTGAAGTGTCGATTGCGATCGACCTGTGTTGGCCTGTCCGATTGCCTTGAAGAGACTCTCTTCAAGCAGCTTCCAGCTGACGGGCTTATTAAAAAATTCGTGAATCCCAAGCTGCGTCATTCGCAGTTGCAACAAGCGATCCTTCGAGCCCGTCAGTACGATAATCGGTATTTCGCAGGTTTCCGGTAGTTGCTTGAGGCAAGCCACAATATGTTCACCATCACCTTGGGGCATCCCTACGTCGGTAATGATGGCGGAGGGGCGGTGCCTGGTCGCGAGGTCAACACCTTGCGTTCCATATTCGGCAACCAACAGGTCAATTTCGTATTGCTTGAGCCACAACTGAATGGCAGTGGCAACGTTAGGGTCATCGTCGATGCACAGGACGGTGACCGGTTCGGTATCGTATCCTGTGCCGGCTAAAGGGGCCGTGATTGACCGCTGGTGTGTTCTGCACATGGATTCGCCTTTCTTTACTTGCTCCTGCAGGTGCACAGGAGTGGGAATCGCATCGAGCGGGTCGGTGGGAAGTCAAATTCGACTGGTCCGCTCAAGAGGTCCTCGAAACGTTACGTTACGACGCACGCCGAGGTGAGAGAACCGACAGAACGAGTCGGTTTCTAGCGGCTACTGATTTTAGCCGCCTAACGGATTTACGGTTTGTAGGGAATGACACGAACCGCATGCTAGCGACGCATTGGAACCACTCGTGTGATACAAACCTGACGGACGATACCCTAGATTCCAACATAACGCGGATGTCTAGCAATGCCTTCACATCGCACGCGCCGGTATCAACGCCCGGATCTAGATGCTCGATTCAGCGAAAACGGTAGCTAGGATTTGCGATATCGAAATCCTGATCGGAAAGCCCTACGTTCACCGCGAGTTGTAAATACATGTACTCTTCCTCGAGGACAGGCTTACCACCTGGTGTCATCGGCCACGACCAGGATTCGTATCGAATTGGAACCTTGAGGTTCTGGTCGAAATAGAGACGAGCCTGATAGAAGTCAAAATGATCACGTTTAATTGGGTGCGTGACCTGGAGCATCATGCAAGTAACCTTGCCGATTTTTGCATTTTCAAAAAACTGAACATTGCATTCTCCGTATTGACGATCCCGGATCCCCGTCTCGATCATTTTTCGCACGAGGTTTTCGATCCCGATGTCAGTAATTGGATACCGCTGACCTCTCATGGCAAGCGCTCCGTTCGGATCGAGATTGATATTGATCAGGCCGCCAATGCCTGTCTCGTGCACTACCATTTTCCCATCATTTTGCCCCTCTACCCAAATGATTTCACGGCCTTGAACTGACGTCGGTTTTAGAAAGTTGAGGTAGACCGAAAGTGGAATGGCCGTTTCGCCATCTTTGTTTTTTCGATTTCGGATTTTGACTCTTGCATACTGCATCGGAGGCAATTCACCGTTGACTCGACATCGCTTCACAAATAGAGCCGTGTAATCATTCACGTTCTCTTGCAGGTGCTGCAAGCTTTCCTGAGCCAGCTTGATTGCGGCATCAATCTGGGAAGTGTCCGGTTCAGTTGAGGCTCGAGCGATCACAGATGACGCCTGCTGAGCCTGAACCTGTTGCGCATCGCAGGCTCGCTCGCCAAGCGTCGAAAAGACCATCATCAGGATTAGATTGAGAAGTGTTCTGCTTTGTGGATGCATGAAAAGCCTCGCTTGTGGGACTCCTCGAAATCCCAGTCTTTTACGAATAGTTTCCGCTGTTCGGCGATAGCGGCTCTCGACTGCCGACTTACCTCGATATTTTTTAGGTAGCAAAATTCGGTGGCTGGCTGCCACCTTGATCCGACATGAAAAGCTGGGCTTTTTAGAGACTGTGGGAATCGGCTTGCCCACCGATCCCGATTAACTGCAATTGCCGTTGTGCCGACGGGACTGGTCCGTTAACAATCGCCCGCTACGATTCATTCAGAACACGTGTCGAACCAAGCAAATGACTCACGACCTTGCACGCGAAGAGACCGTTATTTTTTCTTCGAAGAAAAGCCATCCGATCTCGGGAAGCGTCCGGCCAGATTTTGAACTGGTTCGGCAGGAGTTCATCCGCAATTTTGAAGCTCGGGGTGAGCAAGGCGCCGCCTGCGCGATTTTCTTTCGGGGAACGAAAGTTGTCGATTTGTGGGGAGGATATCAGTGCCAGATCGCAAAAAAGAAGTGGTCTGACCAGACCATGTCGGTCGCGTTTTCAGTGACCAAGGGAATGGCCGCCGCCGCAATGGTGGTCGCCCATAGCCAAGGAATGTTCGAACTCGATCGACCGGTATCGCAATATTGGCCTGAGTTTGCAAGACACGGGAAGGAACGGATCACGGTTCGGGAATTGCTATCGCACCAAGCCGGCCTGATCACTGTGGAGCCATCCCTAAGTGCCGAGGAACTTCGCGATCACGACCAACTGGCCGAAACGCTAGCCGACCAAAAAACTCAT
>JARGNK010000077.1:0-6859 GCA_029213145.1 Rubripirellula sp.
AGACAATAACAGAACGAACTCGTGGGTTACGTGATTCCCAACGCAGCGACGCCTGTGCTGCCCATTGAACCGACACCAGTTGGGACATTGCTTCACTCTTGAGTGCGGCAATTTTTTCATCAGGCGTTGCGTCGGATCGGGACTCGAGCTCTTGCAAGACACTTAGTGCGTCCTGCGGAATCTTGCCACGCACATAGGCATCAGCTAACAGGTAGAGCGAGTAATCACTAAGCTGCTTCAAGCCTGCAGGAGATGGGTTTTGCATCCCGAGGGCCAACCGTTCCAGTCCCAGATAATCCTCGTCTTCACGCAGCCGAGAAGCGAGCTCTTCGCGGACCGCTTGACTGCCCTCGAGGGATCCAAAGTGTCGATACAAACGTCGCAATGTGGTCGTCGACCCATTGACCCTTGGGTCATCGATTAGCAGATTTCTGATCTCTGCTAATTGCTCGGTGTTTGCTTGTTGTCCGATGGTCGCTGCTCGTGCAGCGATCCAAGCATCGATCGAACACTGCCGCGTTGAATCATTGATCACGCGATCGGCGGCCGATTCCAGCAAGGCGTCGTCGATAACAAGCCCTGACAAATCGAGCAACAGCTTGGTGGCGTTCACCAGCTCACCTGAACCGAGGGCTGCCCGAATTCGCAGCGATAATAGCTCGACCCGTTGGGCCGGTCGATCAATCAATTCGTCCAAGCTGCGAATCAGATCAGGATCATTTTGGTCACTGTCGCGGAGCTTCCCAAGCATCGCTGTGACACTCAAGAGTCTTACCTCATCGTTATCGGCTTGCAATTCGCGGGCACGTTTCAGGAGCGCTAATGCTTCATCTCGCTCACTTTTTTGAATCAGCAATTCGGCTTTTCGAACCAACGCATCAAAGTTGTTGGGATTCTCCTCGAGCATCCGATTGACGAGCGGTTCCAGCGTTGTTTCACCAAAAGCGACCGATAGTGACGTTGCTGCTTGACTGATAATTTCGCCATCGACGGCAACCAAGTTCCCCAACGGAAACGTCGTCCTGCGTCGATCGATCACGGATCCATCTTTGAGTGAGATTCGAATCACTTGGTTTGTGGTGGTCGGCAGCAGGTATTCGTCCGCAGCGAACATGCCCCGCCCCGATATCAATTGGCCTGCCGGCAGCATGTCCCGGTCGGTCGTCCAAATCATTTCCCCTTTCATGTCGTAACCGCGGACTTGATTCGAGCCAACGACGAAAAAATGGTTGTCCCTAATTCCTGCCAGGTAACGCATGTAGCCGCGGGCTTTTCGCGAAAACAGACTTTCGCCAGTTAGTAAGTTGAAGCCGTAAAGACGGTCCGATTCAATCGGGGTCAACAAGACGTTTTGTTGATCTGCGATTGCAATGCCAAGTGACCACCGCTGCATCAGCTGATTCGGGTCGAGATTGCGTCCTCGGTTGGTCATGGATCGAGACATTTCGGCGCTGCGATCATAATTCACGCCCCAACGCAGCGTGCGGTCCGCAAGATCGATGGCAACGGTTGCGCCGGCGCCGGTCGGGCAAATCAAGAGTCCCTCGTAGTAGGTAGGCATCGCGCCAGCAACGCGACGAATTGGGTCTGCATCGATTCCACCCGATTCGACAGCAACAAGTTGTTGCCGCCAAATTTCTTCACCTGATCGTGGTTCGAGGCAACACAAGTTGATATCGCCAGCGATCTCTGCCATCACGTAGAGGCGGCCATCTAAGGGTAGCGGAGGACCGAGAAAAAACGCATCTGAGAGAGACGAAACTTCGTCAGAACCTGATCCCAATGACCACCGCAGCTTGCCCTCGGTTTCCAGTTCCAAAGCGATCAGCGAATTCTTGCCTGTATTTGCCGGTCGGGTGCCACGAATGTTTAACCCGCCGAAATAAGCCATTTCGACTTCTCGCAAATCGTCCAACAGATAAACACGCTCGTCGTCGGCCGTAATTTGGCCATACGGAATGTCGTTCCAGACTCGCTGAGTTAGCAGATTACTAGAATCGGAATCGCCGGGATTAATGTCGAGCGAAGACTCATCGTCATCGAACATCTCGTTGGATGACTGCCACGGGTAAGTCCATACCCGTTTTCCCGTTCGATAATCGACACCGACCAAACGTTCTGTTGTTCGCATCAATAACTGATCACCGACACGAAGTGGGACCCAACTTGGTGGTGGAAGTTTTCCGCTTGTTGTTAACTCCTCCAATGAGCCTCGCACCGCTCGCTGCTGCCGTGGGCTGGCAGTGGTATCAAGCATCCAACGAAGATTCGAGAGTGGCATTTGTCCCGAATTGGATCCGTTGCGATTTGGTTTTGCACCAACAAAGGGATAACGGCGAACCTGCCCTACTGCTTCACTGACTTTCAAGCTGAAATGTTCTTTTAGCCATGCCGACATTTCTTCTTTGCTGAGAGTGACCGATTGCCCATCAACGGTCACCTCGCTGTTCCCTAAATTCTCCGGTTCGGGGATCTCCCGGTCGGCAGCATAGCAGGCTGCCGCATGCATCAGTAAAACGGAGCGACCGAGGTGATTCACGCCACGGGCATTTCGCACCACGTCATCTAACAACAAGGATGCCGCAAGCGCATGGCCCCGATACATCTCACGCTGTGCGAGAAGCAAGGATGCTTCGAATCCAGCGAGTGTATGAAAGTATTTTCGCCGCACATCACGAACTTGTTGCCAGTCGCGCTCCTTGGCCGCTTCCGTCAAACTCTTACGAGCCAGCGGTCCATAACGCAACTCGTAGGTTTCCAGGGCGGCAACTGGGAGAGCGCCGATCATGTCGCGAGCTTTTCTAAGTAAGCTGCCGCGGACTGGCTTTCCAGTCGGTCGGGAATCATCGACTTCTAAAAAGAAATCTTGGCCGATCAAATCACTGTCAATTTCGTCGCCCAATTCACCCGACAGCAAATCTCCTAAACGAACGACTGCATCACTATCGCGATCATCGTCCAACGCTCGCTCAGCTTCACGAATTTGCTGCTGAATCCCTCGCGGCGCTTCAATGAACCGGGCCGCCTGGTTACCTTGCGTGCTTCGCAGAAAACCTTGGCCGCTCGCAAGTGGCCCGTTCCATGCTGAACCGACCATCGTCGCGGTTACAAGTCCGGCAGCGATCAATCTAGGAATACTCACGTTCAAACCTGTCCATCGGGTGAAAGATGATCCAATCATCATTGTATCGTAGGCGACATCGAACACACGCCGCCCAGTGCTTGTTTCTGCATTTTGCTGGGCACTTAGCAGCCTCGTCCAACGTCATTTGTCCGACGCCGGCTTCCGGCGATTTGGGGAACGTTTCCATTGGAAGCGACGCAATGATGTTCACCGCCGTTTGATCGCCGCCCCGGTAAGTCCCGCCTCTTCGTCTCGGGCGGACACCTATCGGGCAATTCAATCTCTCTAAAGATCCCTCGAGGCGAATATCGTCGGTCCAGATGTCCTTGATGTTCGCTACGAATCGGAACCTTTGCCGGTTCCATTCGCCCATCGGATTCGACGGGGAGACCAAGCGAAGGGCCATGGGCTGTCGATGGAGCCACCTTCAATGGGATGGCGGAAATTAACCGACCGCCTGGCAAATGAGTTCAAACACCTCGTCGGGATTCTTGCTACCGTCGATTGATTTGACCAACTTTTGCTGTTGATAATAGTCGAGAACGGGTGCCGTTTGGGTCCGAAAGATTTCTAAGCGGGCGGCAATCGTTTCGTCGGTATCATCCGCGCGGTTCTCCTGCTCGGCTCGCTGCAGCAGTCGGGCGATCAGGACTTCACTTGGTACCGTCAAGTTCAGCACAACATCAAGCTTCCAGGCATTCTCGGCCAAGAATTGATCGAGCTTTTCTGCTTGATTGACCGTTCGTGGAAAGCCATCAAGTAAACAGCCCCCTAAGCAATCGGCTTCGCTCAAACGTTGCGTTACGATTGGAAGAACCAGATAGTCGGGGGCAAGCCGACCATGATCGATGTAGCTGGCAACAATCTTTCCCAGCGGAGAGTTTCGCTCGGTCCCACGAAGCATCTCACCCGTCGAAAGGTGTGGGATGCCCAAGCGTTCCGTCAAACGACCGCACTGCGTTCCCTTGCCAGCACCAGGAGGTCCAATAAAGACGATTCGCATGGTCCGTTCTCAGTTGTCGGCGGGGATCACCAGCCATCGGCTGGAGCTGATCACAAACAACCAGCGACGTTCTTAGACCACTGGGGAAACGCCACCGCCAGCACCTTCTAGCAAACCGCGGTAGTTTCGCATCACCAAGTGGCTGTCGATTTTCTGCACCAAATCGAAAGCAACGCTCACCGCGATCAGCAAACCGGTCCCACCGTAGAAACCGGCGATGGAATATGGCACACCTAGCGAGCCGTAAACAATCGTCGGAACGATGGCAACGATCGAGAGGAACGCGGCACCAACGTAGGTGATTCGCACCATTACCTTCTCCAGGTAGTCGGTGGTTCGCTTTCCAGGCCGATAGCCAGGAATAAAGGTACCGCTGTCACGCAGGTTGTCCGACATCTCCTTGGGATTGAACGTAATTGCCGTCCAGAAATAACAGACGAAGAAAATCAGGACCACGTACAGTAAGTTGAATACAAACGATGCTTGGTCATTCAACATCAAGCCGAGATAATTCAACGGGTTGAAGAACATACTCTCACTACCAGCAAAACCTGCCAAACCTGCCAAAAGCATGCCCGGAATCATCAGCAGGCTGCTAGCGAAAATGATTGGCATCACGCCTGCTTGGTTAATCCGTAATGGCAGGAACTGCCGCGTTCCGCCGTAGACTCGGCGACCACGAGTGAACTTGGCCGACTGCGTGGGGATCTTCCGTTGGCCAAGCGTGATAAACACAACCCCGAATACGACACCAACAAACAGCACGATCAATAAAACCAATGTTTCGATTCCGATTTGGCCTCTGGCCAAACCGGTGAGCTCTGTCTTCATATTGCGGACGAGCTCGTAGAGTGCCTTGGGCATCTGAGCGAGAATACCCGCCATGATCAACAAGCTAATTCCGTTGCCAATTCCATGCTCATCGATTTGTTCTCCGAGCCACATCAAGAAAATCGTACCACAGGTCATTACCAGCACTGCGACGACCTGCCAGCCGAAATAGAGCCCGGTCCCATCGGCGTTAAGGAAGTTGGCGTTGATGTTGCCGTATCCGCCAGGACCTCCCGACATCAACATGAACTTCAAATACATATAGCTTTGGACGAGACAGATCGCGACCGTCAGGTAGCGGGTATACTCGTTGAGCTTTTTACGTCCGGCCTCGCCCTCCTTCTTCAACTCCTCGAGCGGCTTGTAGACGCTACCGAGCAATTGGAAGATGATCGATGCCGAGATGTATGGCATGATCCCGAGCCCGAAAATCGTGGCCTGTCGCAGATCACTCGCAGCAAATACCGTCAAACGCTCGAAAAACTCCGAGGCGGCGCCACCAGTTTCATCGAGGTTGGTCGCGACCATTGGCAACGGAATATGAAATCCGATGCGATAAATGGCCAACAAACCGATCGTCAACAGAATTTTGTTGCGAAGTTCGGGGATCGTAAAAATGATCCGCAGCTTTTCCAACATGCGTCAGTCCGTTTTTGGTTCATGCCGTGGCGGGAGATTTCAGCTGGGATACCGCTTATGAATTCCGCAAGCCGGAGCACGAGTGGATGGTCTAATTAGACCGCAGTGTACCGATTGGGTGAGCTAGGGGCGAGAGGAATGATCGGCTTTCCAAGCCATATCGCCGTACCAGCGGTATGGCGATTTCGGCCGGCCGTCATTCCAATCATTTCGCGGTTTTCAAGGCCGCAACGCGTTCTTGAGGCGTTCGCTTGGAGACCAGCTTAACGACTGTTCCGCCAGCGGCCGTGATTTTCTCTTCCGCTGACTTACTGAAGCGATGGGCCGATACGGTGAGCTTCTTAGTCAACTCACCATCACCGAGGATCTTCACCTCGTCGAAGGTCCCTTTGGCGAGGTCTTTAGCCGCCAGAGCTTCAAGTGTTACCTCGGCTCCATCTTCAAAGGCGTCATTCAAGCGGCTGATATTCACCGCGAAAACAGTAACAGCCCAGCGGTTATTGAAACCACGCTTGGGAACCCTGCGGAACATTGGCATCGCTCCACCCTGGAAGGTGGGCTTGCGGCTGTAACCGCTTCGGCTCTTGTGACCTTTATGCCCACGTCCAGACGTTTTGCCGTGACCGCTACCAGGTCCACGTCCGATGCGTTTCCGCTTTCTCTTCTTTAGAATGCCTTGATGGACATCGTTAAGGTTCATGGTCAAACCTGTGTTTTATTTTTTCTTGGTGAATCGATTACTTGACGCACAGCTCATCGGGCTCCAGGCCACGCAGAGCTGCGACCTGTTCAACTGTCCGCAGTTTGGACAGTGCGTCCATCGTGGCTTTGACCAACGTCACGGGGTTATTGGTCCCGTAGGATTTCGTCAAAATGTCGTGAATACCGGTCGCTTCACAAACGTTACGTACCGCTTGCCCCGCAATGATACCGGTACCTGCCCCAGCGGGGATGAGGAGAACCTTTCCGGCACCGAAGCGTCCCCAAACTTGGTGAGGGATTGTGCCATCAACGAGTGGAACGTCGATCATGCTACGGGAAGCTTGCTTGGTCGCTTTTTGAACGCTAGGTGGTACCTCGTTGGCTTTACCATAGCCCCAACCGACTTTTCCCTTGCCGTCACCAACGACGACCATCGCAGCAAAGCTGAACCGCCGACCCCCTTTGACCACAGCAGCACATCGCTTGATTTTCACGACGCGATCTAGCAGGCCATCGCCTGGACCATCCGAGTCGTTGTTTGGTTGTGTGGGGTTTGAATT
>JARGNK010000077.1:6869-34989 GCA_029213145.1 Rubripirellula sp.
GCTAATCGTTCCGTCCTCGTTTTGAGGTTTCCATCATTGAATTCAATTTCGATCGGCGTCAACCAAACGGCGTGCCGAATCGGGTCAGTGTGTGGTTAGAAACTAAGGCCAGCTTCGCGAGCTGCGTCCGCAAAGGCTTTGACGCGGCCATGATACTTGGAATGCCCTCGGTCCAATCGAACCGTCTTGATCCCCGCAGCAGTCGCTTTCTCCGCGATCATTTTGCCAATCGCAGCAGCGGCGTCGCAGTTGCCACCTTGCTTGAGCTCACCGCGAACCGCCTTGTCCCGAGTGCTGGCGCTGGCCAAGGTCTTGCCTGTTAGGTCATCGATCACTTGGCAACCAAAATGTTTCAGTGAACGCTGTACCGAGAGTCGCGGTTGTTCGGCCGTACCACGCAAGCGGTTGCGAACGTGATTACGACGACGCAGTCGTCTCTTCTGCAGTTTCTTGTTCTTGTCCATCGTTTACCGCTCGATTGCGACTTTCGCTCGATTGTCCTTGTCGGCATGCTTTGCCGTTGTTTTGACCACAGGGGCCATCGCAACAAGGATTCTTTGTTTGGAATTATTTGGTTGGTTGATTCAATTACTTGGTAGCCGACTTGCCCGGCTTGATCTTGACTTGTTCGCCCTGATATCGAACCCCCTTGCCCTTATAAGGCTCAGGTTTTCGAAGTGCCCTTACTTCCGCGGCGAACTGTCCGACCTTCTGCTTGTCACATCCCTGAACCACCACATGGGTTTGGTCAGGACATGTGACGCTCAGTTCTTTCGGGATTTTCTTGTGAAGTTCGTTGGCATAACCGACTCGCAGTTGCAAGACGTCTCCCTGGATGGCGGCGAGATAACCAACACCGACGATTTCCAAGCGTTTCTCATAACCCTTGGTGACGCCCTCAACCATGTTCGCGACTAACGCACGGGTAAGACCGTGGAATTCTCGCGAGGAACGCTCTTCGTCGTTCCTGGTGATGACTAGTTGCTTGCTATCGTCGTCGACAGCCACTTTGACTTCGGGACGGTGCTCGTAACTGAGCTTCCCTTTAGGTCCTTCAATTTCGATCGTGCGACCGCTAATAGCGACTTTCGCACCGTCGGCGATCGGGACTGGCTTGTTTCCAATACGGCTCATGGCGGTAACTGTTGTTAGGCTTGGCTGCTGTGGGCAGGATTTTGCTGTTCAGGTATCGTGGCCGCGCTATGCGACCTCACACAAAACTTCGCCGCCGACGTTGTCGCGGCGTGCTTCACGGTCGCTAATCACGCCGCGACTGCTGCTGATGATGCTGATTCCCAGACCACCAAGCACAGGTTTTAATTCTTTGCCGCGGGTGTAGAGCCGGCGACCCGGCTTACTGATCCGCTTAATTGTTTGTATGACACGTTCGCCGTTGGGCCCGTATTTCAATTCCAACCGCAAGGTGGCAGTCGGGTTCTCTTCGTCCACTTCTTTCCAATCCCAGATAAAGCCCTCGCGCTTGAGCACGTCGGCGATACCGCGTTTGAATCGACTTGTGGGAATGTCGACAAAAGGCTTTTCCACACGAACCGCGTTACGGATACGAGTGAGCATGTCGGCAATTGGGTCGGTCATCATAATGTTGTCAGCTCCCCTACTCTTTCAATCACCAACTAGCCTTGCGCACACCCGGAATCAATCCGAGGTTCGCGTTTTCACGGAAACAGATTCGGCACAAGCCGAACTTTCGATAAACAGAACGTGGACGCCCGCAAAACTTACAGCGGTTTTCCTTCCGGCTGCTAAACTTTGGCGTCCGGTTCGCTTTGGCGATTTTCGATTTACTTGCCACGGGGTGACTTTCAGTTACTAGTAAAAAAGGGAATGGTTTAAGCAGCGTCGGTTTTCTTTTGCGGCTGCTTGAATGGCATTCCGAACAGTTCCAACAGATCTCGTGCCTCATCATCAGTGGTGGCCGAAGTCACCAATGTAATGTTCATTCCTTGCGGCCGAGTAAACTTATCCGGATTCAATTCCGGAAAGACCAATTGTTCAGTAAGGCCCATCGTGTAATTACCGCGGCCATCAAATGCTTTGCGGCTAATCCCGCGAAAGTCACGAACACGCGGTAGCACGATTGCTACCAAGCGGTCCAAAAATTCGTACATTCTCTGGCGACGTAGGGTGACCATGCAACCAATCGGCATTCCTTCACGAAGACGGAAGTTTGCGATCGACTTTCGAGCCGTGGTCAGGACCGGTTTTTGTCCGGAAATTTCCGTCATTGCATCGACGGCCAAGTCCAAGATTTTCTTGTCCCCGATCGCGCTTCCCACACCCATATTGAGGGTGATCTTTTCCACTCGCGGAATCTGATGCGGATTCGTGTATCCACGCTTCTCAGCGAGAGTACTACGAATCGTATCTTCGTATTGCGCTTGTAGTCTTGGTTTCTCGGACATGGGACGCTGTAAGGTTTGTATTGTTGGTCAGTTAAGGGTGTTTAGTCAGAGTCGTTTCGATGGTGTCCTTGATTGGCAAAAGAGCCAGGTCATCGAAACCGTTCTCTATTTTTGGGCGCGTTGGCCTCTCGCTGGAGCGATCACGCCGAGGCTATTGCCCGTCTTTTTCGCGTACCGCTCTTTGCTGCCGTCATCGAGGAAACGGACGCCGACTCGAGTACGTTCCTTTGTCGTGGGATCAATCAGCATTAAGTTGCTCGCATCGACCGGCATTTCCTTCTGCAATCGCCCACCTTGCGGATTCTTCTGACTGCGTCGAACATGCTTCCACACCTGTGCGACACCTTCGACCACAACCTTATTCTTCTTGCGGTCGATCTTCAGAACCTTCCCACGGGCATTCTTATCTGATCCGGCGATCACTTCGACTTCGTCACCGATTCGAAAATACATGGCTTTGGCAGTTTTGTTTAATGGATTGTTGGAATGAATTCGTCCTGTCTCGCTTCGTCAGGAACACCTGATCGGGGCGAGAGAATGAACTCATACGACTTCGTTGGCCAGGCTGACGATCTTCATGAAACTTCGTTCACGCAACTCACGTGCAACGGCACCAAAGATCCGTGTTCCTCGCGGCGTCTTGTCTTTGTCAATTAAAACGACAGCGTTGCTGTCGAACTTAATGTAACTTCCGTCGGAACGACGAGTGGGTTGTTTCGTTCGCACGATTACAGCGCGGACGATTGACTTCTTCTTGATGTCGCTGCCAGGAATCACACTCTTGACACTGCAAACGATCACATCGCCGACTCCGGCAAAGCGACGACGGCTGCCGCCGAGCACTTTGATGCACATGACTTGACGTGCACCCGTGTTATCGGCGACATCGAGTCGAGTTTCTTGTTGGATCATGACTGGTTACTAATTGAATACGGAGGGCTGCGTTGAAGCAGATCTACTGGTCACTTTCGGTCGGTTGGCTGTCCGTTTGGTCGTCGGTGCTACCTGCTTCGATTGCTTCAGCTTCGGCTTGCTCGGCGACTTTACGAGCGGCACGCAGAGCGGCCAAATCGACGTCGGTACTTTTCTCCAGCACTCGAACCAAACGCCATCGTTTCAGCTTGCTCAGCGGTGGGCTTTCGATGATCTCGACCCGATCACCGGTGCCCGACTCATTTTCTTCGTCGTGGGCATAGCAAACGGAACGTTGGCGGATGTACTTCTTGTATTTCGGATGCTTGACCAGCCGGTTGATTTCGACGCGACGAGTCTTGCTCATCTTGTCGCTGGTCACGATTCCGGAAACGAGGCGTTTCGGCATGGAGTCTGGTCCGAGTCAGTTAGTTGGGGTTCTGTATATTGGTTTAAACTTTTTCAGCCGCTTTGGTTCGCTCCGACTGGATCGTTTTGATCCGAGCGATTAGGCGGCGGTTTTTTCGCATTTCGGTGGGCGTGTTGAGCCGCTCCGACTGCGACTGGAATCGCAGTAAGAACAATGACTGGGCCGCCTCATTGGCAGTCGCCTGCAGTTGCTCATCGCTCATTTCGCGAAGTTCGGTATTGGTGTTCATCGTGATTGTCTGTCAGATCGTTATGAATGGGATTGTGTCCAACCACCCGCTTACGCAGGCCGTCGTTCCACAAAACGAACCTTCACCGGCAGTTTGCTCGCTAAACGGGCGAAACAAACCTTGGCTTGTTGTTCAGTCACACCACCGAGTTCGTAAAGGATCGTGCCTGGCTTGACGACCGCGGCCCAGAAGTCAGGCTCCCCTTTTCCTTTACCCATCCGGGTTTCCAACGGTGTGCTGGAAACACTTTTGTCTGGGAAAATTCGAATGTAGAGCTTGCCTTCGCCGCGGACGTATTGCTGGGCTGCGATACGGCCGGCTTCGATCGTCGTGGCTTTGACCCAACCGGGCTCTAGGGATTGAATCCCGTAGTCACCAAAGACGACCGTGTTGCCGCGTGTCGCTTTACCTTTTATACGACCTCTTTGGCTTTTTCGATGCTTGACCCGCTTGGGCATCAGCGCCATCGGTGTCGTCTCCGTATGTACCTTGGTTAATCCACACCTGAATCCCGATGTGCCCCTGTGGCGTCATCGCTTCGGTGAATCCGTAATCAATTTTTGCTTGCAGAGTACTCAGCGGGATCGATCCCGCAATCTGCTTCTCACGGCGGGCCATTTCAGCCCCGCCTAAACGTCCGGCCATCTGGATCTTGATGCCCTTAGCACCAGCGTCCATTGTCGTTTCCAGCGATCGCTTCATCGTTCGACGAAAACTGGATCGTTTGGCAAGTTGTTGTGCGATATCTTGGGCGACCAGCTGGGCTTGCAACTCTGGTCGTCCAACCTCTTCAACTTTCAAGTTGATTCGGCGGCCAATCAAGTTTTGTAACTCAGCTTGCAGGATTTCGATCTCCTGCCCCTTCTTGCCGATGATCAAACCAGGTCGGGCTACGAACAACATAACGCGGACTTCATCGCGTGTGCGTTCGATCTCGATCCGGTCAATTCCGGCGCTTTTGTATTGTGTTTTCTTTGGATGCTTAAGGATGAAGTTTCGCAATTTGCGATCCTCAAGCAGCAAATCGGCAAAGTCTTGCTTAGACGCATACCAACGGCTGCACCACCCACGAGTGACACCGGTTCGAAAGGCAATAGGGTTGACTTTTTGACCCATCAGGGACTCATCGAATTTCGTGAAATCGGGAAGGAAACTCTGCTTATACTTCGTCAATTGGCGTCAATGCGACGCGAATGTGACAACTTCGTTTTTTGATCGGGAAGGCACTGCCTCGAGCCCGCGGGCGGATCCGCTTGAACATCGGACCGCCATCAATGCAAACCTCGGTCACCACCAATTCTTCGATGCGGTGGCTGCGACCATTGTTCTGTTCGGTGTCTTGAGCGTTACCAACAGCGCTCTTGATGACCTTTTCCAGCATCCGAGCACCACGTTGGGGCTGATACTTCAGCGTATCCAACGCTTCGTCGGCATACATGCCGCGAACAATGTCCGCCAAGGGGCGAACCTTCTGAGCACTCATTCGTGCGTTCTTATGTCGTGCGTTAAATACTGCCATCAAATTGTCTCTGTAGATGCATGTGCCAACCCGGAAAACAGGCGACAAAGGTGACTACTTCTTGCCTTTTCCGCTATGTCCACGGAATGTTCTCGTTGGGGCGAACTCGCCCAACTTGTGGCCCACCATATCCTCGGTCACGCTCACTTTGACGTGTTTCCGTCCGTCATGAACCATGAAGGTCACATTGACGAATTCGGGAACGATCGTGCAGGAGCGTGCCCAGGTCTTGATGGGTTCGCTTCGTCCCGTCTCCGATTGCTTCTGTACTTTGAAGAACAGTTTCGGATCGACAAACGGGCCTTTCTTGCTACTACGGCTCATCAGTTTCGCTTCTTTACTTACTTGTGCAGTTTCAGTTGACCGTATCGTTTGCTCTTGCGACGACGAACGATCGCACTGTTGCTCGGTTTACGTTTCTGACGGGTTGCTCCGCCCTTGGCACTCTTGCCGGTCGGGCTGACCGGGTGTCGACCGCCTTTGGTTCGGCCTTCACCACCACCGTGCGGGTGATCGATCGGGTTCATCGCCGTACCGCGGACATGAGGACGACGACCGAGCCAACGTGCTCGTCCCGCTTTCCCAAGTCGAACGTTCATGTGTTCGCTGTTGCCGACCTGGCCGATCGTTGCTCGGCAATTGCTCGAGACACGTCGGACTTCACCACTTGGCAAAGCCAACTGAGCCCAATCGGCCTCGCGTGCCATCAGCGTTGCTTGCGTTCCAGCCGATCGACAAAGAACGGCACCACGGCCGGCACGAAGTTCGATGCAGCAAACGGTCGTTCCCAGTGGAATGTTCTTGAGCGGCAAGCAGTTGCCCCGAACGGGAGCCGCATCGGGGCCGTTTTGGACCTTGTCACCCGCTTTCAAACCGGTCGGTGCGATGACGTAATGCTTTTCGCCATCGCTATATTTCAGAAGTGCAATCCGTGCCGTTCGGTTGGGATCGTACTGAACAGAGTCGACGGTTGCATCGATCCCATCCTTGGCACGACGAAAATCGACGACTCGGTATTTTTGCTTGTGTCCACCGCCCCGGTGACGGGAGGTGATCTTGCCTTGGTTGTTGCGACCACCGGTTTTATTCTTTGGCCGCAGCAACGACTTCTCCACGGTATAACCGGGAGTCAGTTCGGCAAAGTCGCTGACCGAGGCGTTGCGTCGCCCGGCGCTGGTCGGCTTGTAGACTCGAATGCCCATGGATGTTTGCTGATTATCAGGTCGGTTGGATCGTGGTCGGTCGTTGAATATTGGTCGTCGGTGGATCGCTGTCAGCCAAATGCCTGGTCAGCCTTTCGCCACTCGGCGTACAGCTGTCCAAGGATTGGCTGTTCACTTCCTAGAAGAAATCAATCCGATGATCTTCATGGAGTTGAACAATCGCTTTTTTCCAATCGGAAGTTCTGCCGTAGCGGAACTTGTAACGTCGCAGTTTCCCTTTACGGGTCTGCGTTCGTACTTTCGTTACCTTGACATCAAACAGTCGCTCGACTGCCTTCTTGACATCATGTTTTGTCGCGTCGCGATGAATCTCGAACGCGTATTGGTTGTTCCGGGAAGCCCGGTGAACCCCTTTTTCAGTCACCAAAGGCCGCAGCAGAATCTGATGCGGTTCCAGCTGGATGCTGGCTTTCGGTTCAGGTGGTTGAATGCGTGTCATCGAATTGCAATTTGCCGGTTTCGGTTTCAGTAAATGATGCGGCGAGAGGACTAGACTTCCGTGGTTGACGGCGTGTTAAAACTGCCGTCTTTGATTTTGTCCAAGGCATCTTTTGTAATCAGCATTCGGCGAGGCTTGAGCACCGAGAGGGCGTTCAATTCGCGAACGGGTTGAACGGTCACGCCGGTCAGGTTACGACCGCTTTTGTAGACGACCACATCTTGGTCGGCGGTAGCGACCAATGTCGACTTGCCGTCCAGGCCGAGTGCCTTCAGGGCAGACGCCATCTTGCCGGTCTTGGGTTCTTCCAGCCCAAACGTGTCGATCACAACGGTTTCGCCATCATCAATCTTGGATCGGATTGCCATCCGAGTCGCTAAACGGATCGCTTTTTTGTTCAACCGATAGCTGTAGTCTCGAGGCTTGACGGTTCTTGCCACGCCGCCGCCACGACGAACGTTGGTTCGCTTGCTACCGGCTCGGGCGTGCCCCGTTCCCTTTTGGCGGTAAAGCTTTTTGTTCGTTCCTGAGACTTCACCGCGGGTCTTCGTGTTGTGCGAACCCTGCCGCTGGTTGGCTTGGTACATCACGACGGCATCGTGAAGCAATTGCTTGTTGACGCGGTCAGCGATTTGCTCGGTGTCGATTTCGTATTTTCCGACTTCGCTGCCGGAAACATCATAAACTGGTAACGTTGCCATGATTCTCTAGCCCACCTTGTTCGTTTCGCGGACAGAGACGAAACCACCGTTGGGGCCAGGGACTGCGCCCCGAACAAGCAACAGGTTGTTTTCAGCGTCAAACCGCACCAATTCCAAGTTTCGCGAAGTCGTCTTCGCGTTGCCGTACTGACCTGCCATTCGACGCCCTTTGAACAGACGACTTGGCGAAGCACTGCAACCAGTACCCCCGGCGTGGCGGTGCACTTTCTTGACGCCGTGCGTGGCACGCTGTCCAGAAAAATTGTGTCGTTTCATTACACCGGAAAAACCACGCCCCTTGCTGGTTCCCGTTACATCGACTCGCTTAATTTCGGCGAACTGATCAACTGTTACTGTCGCACCAACCTCAAGGTCGGTGGGGCCGCGGAATTCGCGAATGAAACGCTGTGGTTCGCAATCGGCCTTGGCGACCAACTCGATCCCTGTAGCGGAGCGATTCTTCGCTCTCTTGCTTTCCAGCTTCGCGACGTGGCCACGCTCACTGCGACTGGCCAGACGACGCGGCTTGTCCTCGAAACCCAACTGCACGGCTTGATAGCCATCTCGCTCTTCGCTGCGAACCTGCAGCACATGACAAGGACCAGCCTGGATTACCGTCACGGGGACAGCCCGTCCGTCTTCCAAGTAGATCTGCGTCATCCCGACTTTCCGGCCGAGGATTGATGGTGACATAACTCTCATCTCACCTCGTCAACGCGAGGTGCCTGTCATTCGTGTTGGATTCCAAGTTCGCCTGGCCGAACCGCCGTTCAGAACATCTTCCGAGCTCATCATTGAACAACCGCTCAACTGTGACACTCTTGACGCTCTGCACCGAGGTTATCGACCGGACTTCCGTTCGATAGGAGAACCGTTGGTTATCGATGCCGATTGAATGCGATGTCGATAAATCCGATGAAGGACATGCCTTCACCCCATCGCGATTACCTGGCCGACGCTTTGATCTTGATGTCAACGCCAGCGGGCAAGCTCAATTTGTTCAACGCCTCAATCGTCTTGGCCGTAGCCTGGACAATATCAATCAATCGTTTGTGGGTCCGAATCTCGTATTGCTGACGAGCCTTCTTGTTCACAAAGGGACCTGACAAAACGGTGTACCGCTCCACTCGCGTTGGCAACGGGATTGGCCCGTGCACTTCGCTGTGGGTACGCTTTACCGTGTCCACAATCTCTTGGGCACTCTGATCGAGAACTGAGTGGTCGTACGCTTCCATACGAATCCGAATGACTTCGTTAGTTCCAGCCGACACTGATGGATGACCAAGTAGAGAGGTGTATTTAGTTAGTCCGTTAACGTTTCAGCATTGGCTGGTGATCAAGTCACCAGTAGAATGCGTCAATCGCGTATCGCACGGCAGCCGAAGCTGTTGTGCGAGGACGAGAATTTACGGGTCAGACCAAAAGCCGTCAACGGCTCTTAATGACACAATCAACAATTTCTTCACTACTTTTTAGCTTGTGAGCGACCAATTGCCCCAAATGACCGATCTCGACCCCCAGGAGGCTCTTCCGGTGGGTGAATCGGGGAGGCTTGGGGGGAACAGGGGGTTGAGGTCTGGGTTTGTACGGGCTGTTGCGCTGTTGGTAACTTTGGGGCCGGCCTCGGCCTTAATCGTTGCCAGCCGTCTACAGCCAGATAGTCGTGGGCTGGGGACGCACCAGCAACTCGGATTGCCGCCTTGTTCGATGCGGATGATGTTCGGAATTCGCTGTCCAGGCTGTGGTATGACGACTTCGTGGGCCTATTTTACCCAGGGCGAATGGCTTGCCAGTGCTCAGGCAAACGTTGCTGGGTTTTTGCTGGCTTGGTTTTCGCTGGCGGTGACGGTCATCGCCGTGCGAAGCGTCGTTACGGGATATCCGCCCTCCATTCGAATCCAGCAGGTCGCTACCCTCAGCGGAGTTGCCATCATGGTTGTCGCGTTCATGAATTGGGGCTGGCGTCTGATGGCGTAAGCTTGCCGGATCGGCCGTTTGCTGGGGAACTCACGTTTGCTGGGGAACTCACGTTTGCTGCGAAACTCACGTTTGTGCCAGGAAATGCTACTTTGAACAGGTGCCAGCTTCGCTCGTCGTCGAGCCGATTTGCGACGATGGCCCAAGGGAAACAGTCGGTTTGTCGTCGGCAAATTATGTTCGACCCGCCGTCGATGTTTTCAACGCAGCGTCTGCTCAGAATGCAGCGTCTGCTCAGAATGCAGCGTCTGCTCAGAACGGGGTGTCTGCCCAGAACGCAGGGTCTACTGAGAACGTGCGCTCTATCAAGAAAGCCTTGATTGGAGGACCTACCGGGTTTATTGGACGGAAGTTGGCGCGATCGGAAGCGGTCGCATCCTGAGGCCGAGCTTCCTGGGGCCGAGCTTCCTGGGGCCAAACTTCCTGAGATCACGCGTACCCGAGGCCAAGCAACTGCTACCTCGGATCAGGCAGTTGCTGTCACGGATGTTGCACGGCATTGCCTCGTGCCGGTGCTGTTTTGGGGTTATTCATTCCATTGACCAGCATTTTTTCCCCGCCGGCGTTTTCTCGCTTCGCCGCGGATTCCCCCGCGTGAGCGATTGTGGCGATGGTGATTATCTTGCGATCGCGCTGTCGAGGGCGAGTCGATCGGTGAAATCGTAGGGGTGAAAGGTGCGTCCAATTTCCTCGGAAAGCATGCTGAAGTAGAGCTTTCGGAACTTTGATTCGGTGGTCTCACTGGTGTACTGCCCGGCAACCGTGGGGTAGGTGAATTCGTCCAGGTTCCGGGTGTACTCGACAGTACCGCTGGCAACGTCGATCACGTGAACGGTGACATCGGCTCGGCCCCGATAGAGGGTCGCACCGTCCCGAAGTCTTAGATTGTCTAGTTCGATTCCGACCACCTTGTCGGCTCCCACGGCCATGCCAATTTCCGCAAAGTCAACCGAGTCCCAGCCGTTGACATCACGGTAGCGATCGATCTTTTCTTCTCGCACCAAACGAATTTTATCGACTTCTTTTGTGAGGATGGCACTGACCCGTCGTCCCAGGTCTTTATTTGCCGAGTCGTTGGAGTACTGACTGCCGTCGCTGAGGGTTACCACTGCAACGGTCTGTTCTTCCAGTCCCTCGTACTCGGCTGGAATCATGTCTGCTCCCACCGCGTGCATCAAGTTTGATGCGAGTCCTAGGCATCCCGATTGCACGATGGCGGTGAATGCGATGAATCCGCAGCAGATCGCTGGTGCAAGTGTCTTGGTGAGCCAGGAAGGCGTGCTATGGGGCGCGTGCATCGGTTCCGTTCCGAAAGGGGAGTCTCCGTTCAATGCAAGCGTGATACAAAGTTTCCCCGGCGGCCTGCTATGCCAATTTTGCCTGCTCTGTCAGTTTTCTACCTCGGAAAGGTCGTCTCCGGCTGGTTAGGTTGTCCGCTAACCCGTGGGAAACCCATTCACTTGCAATTCGCCGTCAATCCAACGCAGTTCCACGGTATTTGGCTCTTTCCAGCACGGATCCTCGGCCTGATAGCGGTTCGTTAAGAAATGGATCTGCTGGTTGGTTGATCCGATCCAGCGGCGGTTGCGGTCTGGGTGCTGGGTCAGAAAGGGGCCGTCCACTAACAGGTCTGTTTGTTCCAGAAGTCTGGTGACGTCCGGATCTCGGCGATTTTGAAGCTGCGCCAAGGTGAATCCGCTAAATGCCATCACGCTGAATCCGCGTTGCTGCGCGCGAGCAGCAAGCTGGGCTGCGGCGGCCGCTTGGGCGAAGGGTTCGCCGCCAAGCAGCGTGATCCCTTCAACTCCCTGCTCGGCCGCGATCTCGAGTTTCACCATCAATTCGTCGAGGTGACGCGGCGTGCCTCCTGTCATTGGAAGCATTTCCGGGTTACAGCAGCCAGGGCATCTGAGAGGGCATCCTTGTAGCCAGATTGCCATCCTCAGGCCCGGCCCCTCGGCACGGGTAGCGATCACGATCTGGGCGACATTGAGAATTGGCAAGCGGTTCTTCTCGCAGGTCGGTTTTGAAAGCCGCGGTGAAAGCGAGCGACCTCAGTGAAGCGAAGCTATCTTCTAGGTGCAATCTTCTAGGTGCAATACGGCCGCATAATCCTCCTTGCAGGCGTTTCATCTTCCTGGTTGGCCTCCAGGCTTCCTGGTTGAAGCCTGCCCTCTCATCGAGGCCTGCCTTTTTGTTGGCTTAGGGGCAGGCATCAGGGGGCAGTGTTTGGGCAGTGGTTCATCTCTAAGTCGAATCAAAGTCGTTCGGTGACTTCTTTGCTTTCGCGATCGAATTGAAACACTTGCTTCTGCTTCGGATCCGCCACGTAAACCGATTTCTCATCAACGGCGATCCCGACCGGACCGATCAAGGGTTTGCCCTCATGCCATTTCTCGGTTTTTCCGTCCGCGGTGAATTTCCAGATCGTCTTGCCGTATCCGTCGGTGACGTAACCGTGGTCGCCCGCCCACGCCAGTCCGTTGGGGTATTGGTAGGGACGGCCGGTGATCACATCTTCGACCTCGTTCGATTCGACGTTGATTTTCTTGATCGCCGCGTCATCCGGGGTAACTGCCCAGAGATTTCCCTCGCCGTCAAAAGCGAGTCCGCGTGCGTTCACGCGCGCGACCAGCTCCGGCTTGCCCCCTTCGATTGGCATCCGAAAGGTGGCTCGTTTTTCGGCATCGCCGATGTAAACCATCTTGCCATCGGGGGCGACCGCCATCGCCATTGGGATTCCAAGGTAGCCATTGGTTAGTGGTTTCGGTTCCGCATCCGCGCTGACCAGGTAGATCTCGCGTGTCGCGGAATCTCCCACCAATGCATTGCCATCGGTCAGCGCGACGATGCAGCGGGGGCGATTCATTGGTTTGCGAAGCAGTTTTGAACCGGCTGCCATTAATGTTCGCTCTTGTTCAGCCAGCCAAACACCCGGCAAATCAAGGTCGACCACCATCAGCTTGGGGCCTGCGACCGCGACGGCCAGCGGGTACTGCGGTTCCGAATCGGCGGTTGCTGCCGCAGATTCTTGGGCTTGGGTGTTGGGAGGCACGGCCAAGAATGCCGCGGCCATTACTCCGGCCCAAGCGAGCGATTGCCATTTCTGTTTCACGAATCCGTCACCTGTAAAAAAGTATCGATTAGGCAAAGTTTACTGGTTTTGCGGGTCAGGAGGGTCCGATTTAAAGAAACGGATCTCCGGGGATGCCCCATTTAGAGCTTCTCGAACGCGGTTTTGCAAAGTATCGCCATGATAACGTCCCATCAATCTTTCCGAACGGCCTCGGTTGCGACTCTTTTGGCAGCCGGGATGATTTTTCAAATCGTCTCGGTCCATGCGGGTTCCCCATCACAGCAGGCCTCTGTGCCGCGGGATGGGGGCAACCGCCAAGTTGCCGTCAATCGCCTTCGTCCTCAAGAGGCCAAGCAGCCGGCACGACGCCAGAGTGTCATCGCCCAAGCCGCCACCGGCGAGTTGATTGATGAATTGCCGCAACCACCACTCGACGGTTCTTTGGTTCAAGTCGCCCAGGTCGATCACCTCCAGTACGCAGCTCCCTGCGGTCCGGTTTGTGATTGCGGTGATTGTATGACTGAAGTCGCTTGCGGCGCCGAGCTGATGCCTGGGGCAGGCCGCGGATTCGAAATCGGTTGCGGGATTGGATCCCTAGTGGACAACATTAACTCGTGGAGCGGCAGTCAATGCTGTGACGATGGATGCGACCAATGTTGTGACGGTATCGGTATTCTGGAAGAGGGATGCGGGATTGACCAAATCGTGGTCGAGGGCCCTGGTTGCGGAATGGACGGCTTGGACGTCTGCGACTGTGGTGCCTGCTCTAGCTGCGAAGTTGATTGCATACCCCTGTTTCTGCCGATGCTGCGAGTGCAGTGGCACCGCTTCGATTTCTTTGCCGGGCACCAAGGATTCAAAGGGCCGCTCAACTTTGCCAATACGGCTGCGAACGAACGAAACGGTTCGGGAAGCTTCGGTTTCTATCAAGGCTTCAACCACGGGCGGTCGCTCAGGCGATGGTGTCGTGGTTGGGATGTGGCAACACAGTTTGGTGTTCGAACCACGCAAAGCAATCTATCGGGCGCAGAATTTACAGGCGATCGACGCAACCAGGTGTTTGTCACCGCTGGTTTCTTTCGCCGAGTCGATTATGGGCTGCAGTACGGCATCGTCGTCGACTACCTCAATCAGGATTGGTACTTCAACGGTAACTTGACGCAATTGCGAGGTGAGTTGAGTTGGCGCTGTCAGAACAATTGCCACATCGGTGGTTTTCAGTTCATGAGCTCACTGAGCAGCGATACTTCGGCCACGACGGTGCGTGATCAGGCGAACGCCGTGTTCAACTCGACCGTGTCCTACGAGTCGACCGACCAGTACCGTTTCTTTTACCGCCGTTTGTTGAAGCACAACGGTCAGTGGAGTGCCTTCGCCGGTTGGACGAATCAAGAAGATACGCTGCTGGGGTCTGATTTCTCTTTGCCGATCATGCGGCGACTGGCGTTGGCCGGCGGCGTGACATATCAGATCCCCGGCGAGGGCACCAGTAACGGAGGCAACGAGCAAGAGGGTTGGAATTTGTCGCTCGGGGTTGTCTTTCGCCCCGGTGGCCACAACGGTGCCGGACGTTACAGTCGTCCCCTGTTTGATGTGGCTGACAACGGGACGTTTTTGGTCGATCGAAAATAAGTTCGATTGCGAAGGTGGTCACGGCTTGGTTGACCCGCTTGCTACCACTCGCCGTCACGTTTGAAACGCTCCTTGGCTGCCTGGCCAAATTTGGTGCCGGCGGCATTGAGGTTGTCGACAATCTGATCGTGCGTCAGTCCGCACGATTCTCGGGCGGCGGTGATGACGGTCTCGCATTCATTGCTGTCCATGAAAATCGCTGCCTCCAGTAACTCGGGTTCTTCTTCCGCGGTGACTGCCAGGAAGCCATGTTTGTCGGCGTGGATGAGTTGGCCGGGCGAGATGCGTTGCCCGAATACCTCTACATCGCAATTCCAGCGGACAGGACAAACGTGCGCGTGACCGACGCAAAGGCGGCGCGCGATCGCTTTGAAGCCGGCGTTCGTCATCTCGTCCACGTCGCGAATCGCACCATCGGTGATGGTGCCAACGCAGCCCTGTGCACGATGCATGTTGCTGTTGACTTCGCCCCAGAATGAGCCGATGACGCGTGGCTTGTCCAAGTCCTGGACCACCACGATTTTTGGAAAAGGCAGGCTGGCGACATACCGCCGATACTCTTCGTTTGCCGTCGCAACTTTGCGATGGTCCGGGTTGCTAGGTTCGACAACGACCGTCACCGCATAGCCAACCATCGGACCCATCTGCGGCATGAAATCGCACGTCTCTTCGATGTTGAATCCGTCAGCCGCGTTGTCCCGGTGCGTGATCTGTTCCCACCCGTTGTAGATCGTTGGGGTATTCCAGCGTTTCAGTTTGAGCAGGTCAGCGTAGGGAAGCATGGCAGTGGTTCGTCTTCTCGGTTTTGGGATTGGCGGGCTGGTGACGAAGTCTTTCGACGGTCCGGCGGTTTCGTCTTAGGGTCTGTGTTTTTGTCTCGGGGGACGTGTTTTTGTCTCGGGGGACGTGTTTTTGTCTCGGGGGACGTGTTTTTGTCTCGGGAGGGCCGCTGTTGGTGGCGTGGTTCGTTTGTCCTGTCATTATCCGGAAGGAGCGGAATCGCGATCTCGAAATCGGGTTTCAAGGTGGGTTTTCGTGTGCATTTTCGCGTTGTTTCCTAAACGCTTTGCGAGTGATTGCAGCTCAATTCGTTTTGTTTCCAAGATACGCATCGCGGAGCACTTGCATCGTGTGTCGCACTTGAATCTCCGATGCTTGTTTGGTGAGGTGATTGCTCAGTTGGGTCATGCAGCCGATGTTGCCAGTGGCAACGATTTCGGCACCCGTTGCCACGACATTCGACGCTTTTTGTTTTCCAAGCGATGCGGCGATTTCCGGTTGATCAATGTTGTAGGTCCCTGCCGAACCGCAACACAAATGAGCATCGCTAATCTCACACAGTTCCACGCCGGGGATCATCCGTAGCAAGTGCCGCGGTTCAGATCTCACCCCTTGCGCATTGGCAAGATGGCAAGCATCGTGATAGGCGATCCGCATTTTTCGGCCAGGGTCAGGCGGAGTTTTGAGGTCACCTAGTTGTGTTAAGAATGCCGCGACATCTTGCACGCGATGACGAAACGCGTCAGCTTTCGCTTCGTCAGCTGTTCCTTTCAGAATCAGATGGTATTCATGCATCCCCGATCCGCAGCCGGCTGCGTTGGTAACGATGGCATCGACGTCTTCGGGGAATGCGTGCACATTCTGCGATGCAAATTGGCGTGCTTGGGGAAGGTTGCCTACGTGCCAACTTAGCGCGCCGCAGCAGGCTTGGTTTTTCGGCACCACCACTTCCACGCCATTCTGATTGAGGACTTCAATGGTGGCGGTGTTGATATCCGGATCGAGCACGCTTTGGGCGCATCCGGTCAACAGTGCCACGCGAGCTCGCTGGCTGCCAATCGCGGGGTAGTTTTCTTTCCAGGCTTGTTGTTTGGGAAGTTGGGGCGGTAACAAATCCAGCATCACCCGCATCGCGTTCGGCAACATGAACGACAGTGGTTTGGCCAGCTTTCCTGTTTTTGCTGCCAGCCGGAAACGTTTTGGGTAGGGCAGCGTGAACTGTGTCATCCAGCGTGTAACACGTTGGATCAGGGGGCGTTGGCGTTTTGATTCGGATTGCGCTCGGAATGGGCTGATCAGATCGCGATACGGAACGCCCGATGGGCAGGCGGGTTCACAAGCGAGGCATCCTAGGCAGGGATCGATGTGCGGTAGTGCAGCTTCCAGCTCTAGTTTGCCCTCAAGAACTTCCTTCATCAGCACGATTCGTCCGCGCGGTGAATCGGCTTCTTGGCCGAGTTCCTTGTAGGTGGGGCAAGCTGCCAAGCAGAAACCGCAGTGGACACAGGTGCTGACCGCTTCAGCCATTTCCTGGCCCAGCAGTGGGTGTTCTTCGGGTTTGATATCGTGCAGCATGAATTAGTGACTGACGGAGAGGTTGTCGTGACTACAGGGAAGCAATCAGCTCGGGGAAAGGCAGTTCTGGAAACTTGGCCGCGGGATCCATCGCCTGCTTGATCGCGCGTTGCATTTTTGAACCAATGGCCATGGCTGATCCGTTTTCGCTGCCGAGCCAGCACCTCCCACTGCCGCGCACAACCAAGCTGGATAAGCCGAGTGATTGCAGCAGGGTTTCGATCGAACGTAGGCTAGGCTCGCCAGAGACAGCGATCCAAACCAGTTGCCCGGCCAGTGAGGCATGCAGGGCGACGCCGTCGGCTGATTCAAGGGCTTCGCAAAGTTGCTGCATTTTTAGCCCCGAGGTCGGCACTTTTAAGACCGTGCTGTGGGAGCCAAAGTTGAGCTCACTGACTTTCGCCCAAATCGACTCTTCCTGCGAGATTTCGATCACTTCGCCGCTCCACTCTGCCATGATTTCTTGAGCGATTTGATGGTTGGCCTGTGGTGGACCGCCGAGTTTCAAATGAACCGTTCTCGACGCGGGTTGATAATCAATTGCAAACACTTCCCATCGTGATCTTGCGACGCGAGCCATGCGTTGCCGAGCCTGTTCGTGCGTGCCGCACTTTATCCCAAGTGAGAGTTGGGCCACCGGTTGGGGGAAAACTTTGAATGTCAGTTCGGCCATCACGCCGTATCGACCCAGGCTACCAACAAGAAGTTTTGGGATATCGAAGCCGGCGGCGTTCTTAACCACTTTGCCGCCCGATTCGATCCAGTCGCCTTCACCGCTAATAAACTTCACGCCGAGTAAGAAATCTCGGATGCCGCCATAGCGAAACCGACCCGATCCAGACAGGCCGGCTCCGACCGCACCGCCCAAGGTTGATCCTGCACCTGCCAGCACGGGATCAAATGGCAGATACTGGCCGCGTTGAGCAAGCGTGGCAGTGATCTCAGTGAGCGGTGTTCCGGCCAGTGCAGTAAAGGTGAACTCGGAAGGTTCGTACTGAGTTATTCCCGAAAGCCGGCGAGTGCAAATGATTGTCGCTTCCGTCTCGCTCAAGGGCGGTTTGGTCTGTTGACCCACGGCCAGCACTTGCGGTGATGCTTGAACTGCGTCACGCAATTGATCCAGGGATTCGGGCGTGTCGGGTGTCTGCTCGTCGCTTGGGTTTTGTGGAGGCTCGGAAGATTCATTCACGACTGATCACTCCCGCTTTCTCAAGTGGATGAAGTCCAATATTCGAGAGCGCCGGTGCTTCTTTTCCCGGAAACATTTTGCCTGGGTTCGCGATCAGCTTTGGATCCATCGCTGCGCGGATTCGGTGCATCATCCGCATCGTTGGTTCGTCGAACATTTCGGGCAGGAAGTCGCGTTTTTCCATTCCGACACCATGCTCACCTGTAATCGATCCACCCATTTCGATGCACAGTCGCGATAGTTTCGCCGCTAATTCTTCAGCGCGATGCAATGCACCCGGTTGGCTACCATCAAACATGACCAGCGGGTGTAGGTTGCCGTCCCCTGCGTGAAAAACGTTGGCCACTCGGATGTCTGCTTCTGCAGAGAGTTGTTGAATTCGCACGAGTGCTTCACCCAATCGACTGCGTGGTACAACGCCATCCTGCACCAAGAAATCAGGGCTCAGCCGTCCAACCGCCGAGAACGCGCTTTTGCGGCCTTTCCAAATGAACAGTCGGTCCGCTTCATCGACGGCGACGCGTTGTGCGAAAGGCTGGGTGGAAGTCAGGATTTCATCAAGTTGCCGCCGCTCTTCTTCGATCTTCTCACGCGGCCCCTCCAGTTCCACGATCAAGACTGCTGCTGCGCCTGGAGGATAGCCACAGGCAACTGCCGCTTCGGCTGCTTCGATCGAAAGCGCGTCCATGATTTCCAACGCGCCAGGTAGCAGTCCAGAGTCGATCACTGCCGAGACCGCATCACCGGCTGCCTGCAATGAGTCGTAACCGACCAAAACTGTATGGAATTGTTCTGGCTTTGGGAGCAACCGTAAGGTGATTTCGATGGCGACACCAAACAATCCTTCGCTACCAACAAACAATCCGGTGAAATCAGGTCCGACTGTTTCCAGGCTTTCGCTCCCCATCGTGACCACCTCGCCAGTTGCCAAAACTACTTTGCAACCGATCACATGGTTGGACGTCATGCCGTATTTCAAGCAATGTGCGCCGCCCGAATTGAAAGCGAGATTACCACCAATCGTGCAGATGCTTTGGCTCGACGGGTCGGGTGCGTAGTATAGGCCTTCGGGCGCCGCGGCATCTGAGACATGTTGATTCACAACGCCTGGTTCGACGACTGCGATCCGTTCGACCGGATCAATTTTTAAGATCCGGTTCAGTCGGTTCAGAGCAATGACGATGCCATCTGCGACCGGCAGCGATCCACCCGACAGGCTAGTTCCGCTGCCGCGAGCGACAAACGGGACCGCATGTTCATGGCACCAGCGTACCGTTTCAATCACTTCCTCGGCAGACTCAGGGATGACGACTGCCCTTGGTTTTGCGCGGAACGCCGTCAAACCGTCTGATTCAAACGCAGCTTGAAACGCGGCATCTCGATTGAATCGTGATGCGGGATAGATCGATGCAAGGGAATCGAGAGGTTCCATGTTTGTGTTGCTCAATTCATGCAATCTTTAAGTGCTGCCAATAGGGTTTGAACGTTACGGCGTGTCGCACCATGGCCCATCAGCCCAATTCGCCACGCCTTGCCAGCAAACTCGCCTAATCCGCCACCGATCTCGAGATCGTATTCTTCTAGCAAGCGTTTGCGAACGGCCGCTTCATCGACCCCTGTGGGGACCATCACGCAGTTGAGTGTATGAAGCGAATGCTCGGGCACATATTTTAAGCCGAGCTCCTCGAGTCCGCTCCGAAGCATCTCGTGCACTTGTTTGTGCCGCGCGAAGCGATTTTCCAATCCCTCCTCCAGTACGATTGCGAGTGCTTCACGCAGAGCGTAGACCATGTTGATTGGCGCAGTGTGATGATAGGCTCGGCCACCAGCGCCGATGTAGTAGTTCTTGAGCATCGAAACGTCGAGGTACCACGATTTAACCTTGGTGGTTCGCGCTTCCATCCGCTCAATCGCACGTGGCGAAAAAGAGACCGGCGATAAGCCGGGTGGGCAAGACAGGCACTTTTGTGTTCCCGAATAAACCGCATCGATCTGCCACTGATCGACCTTGACCTCATGTCCGCCAAGCGACGTCACTGTGTCGACAGCCAGCAGCATGCCAGCGTCGTGGACGAGCTTGGAGATTTCCTCCAATGGCTGATGGGCACCGGTGGAAGTTTCGGCGTGAACGATTCCTACCAGCTTGGCATTCGGGTGCTGGCTGATGGCCTTGGCCATCGCTTCGTCCGAAATCACGTCACCCCAGGCAGCTTCAACTACGTGGACTGTCGCGCCGGCGCGTTCCATGTTGTCTTTCATGCGTCCGCCGAAAACACCGTTGATCCCGACGATTACTTCGTCGCCCGGTTCAACCAAGTTGACAACGACCGTTTCCATGCCAGCCATGCCGGTTCCGGATACTGGGAACGTCAACAAGTTTTCCGTTTGGAAAACATCACGCATCATCTGACACGCATCGTCCATGTAGCCGATGTATTGCGGGTCCAGGTGCCCCAGCGTCGGCGCACCCAGCGCGCGAAGCACACGTGACGGGACCGTGCTCGGTCCAGGCCCCATCAAGATACGTTCACGTGGATTTAGGGCAGCGTAATCACTCATGCATTTAGTCTTGGTTGGCGAACGAATTAATCGGAACCAAAGTTTAAGGGAGGCTCGCGTCCTCGGTAACCCGCCGGGCCGGTGAACCGAATTCTCTTTAAAGGTGTTTCCCCGCGGTCTTCGCTAAAGGAGTGTCCCCGTGGTGTGAGTGTTTCACTCACTCGGCTGCTTATTCAGGAGACATGCTGTTCACGCTGGGGTGCTCCGTTGGCAACATTCTGTGTGCAGCGTTTCTCAACAGTTCGGTCATTAGGTCAAAATCATTCCCAAGATTGCCGCTACGGTGATGTAGTAAAGAAAAACCAGTACGGTAATTCGGATCACGTCCCCCTCGCGGCCGACCAAACCGACCACGGCGCACGCTGCCACCACGTTATGAACGCAAATGACATTGCCCGCTGCACCGCCAACCGCTTGTAATGCAACGACCCAGACTGGGTTCACGCCGATCTGTTCTGCCACGCTGAATTGAAACAGCGAGAACATCATATTGCTGATCGTGTTGCTGCCGGCGACAAATGCGCCCACTCCGCCGATCATCGGTGAGAATGCGGGCCAGGCTCCACCAGCAACTGAAGCGACTCCTTGTGCTAGCGTCCGAGGCATCGATTCCAAGCCTGCACCGCCCCCGGAGGAATTGATGAAGACTTGAACCATTGGAACGGCGAATAGCAACGCAACCGAAGCTGAGACGATCATCCGACTAGACCGTTTCACAGCGCGGCCAACCGCTGCGCCACTCATTCGATGCAGCCCGATGGTTGCCAAGCAGGTCACAATGAAAACGGTGCCCGGTAGATAAAGCATTTCGACTTCCGCGATGTCGATTCCAGAATCAAAAACGTTTTTCGTTGTTTCGGGATTAAGCGGCAGCTTGAAAGACTTCAGCCACTCACCGATTCCGAACACGGGCAATCTGGTCGTTACGAGTAAGACTGCGATTAGCAAATAAGGTGTCCACGCCAACCAGAGTGGGAGTTTTTGCTTTGGCTCTTCGAGTTCGATTTTTGTCGATCCGTTCCACGACTCATCCCACTCTGATGAATCGGTGAAGTCCCAGGGGTCTCCCTTCGGGAGAAGAAAGCCTGCTTTGGCGGCAGGGATGACAATCAACAAACCAATCAGGGACCCGAGCAATGATGGGAATTCAGGCCCCAGCCAATGGGCGATCAAAGCGTATGGAACCGTCATTGCCAGCGACGCAAAAATTGCAAACTTCCAGATTCTTAAGCCCTCGGTGATGCTTCGGCGGGGGCCAAAAAACCGCGTCATGACAATCACGACGAACAACGGAATCATGATGCCCGCTGTGGCATGCAGCAATGCGACTTTGGCGCCGATCACTGGCAGCAGTTCGGTCCACTCTGTCATGCCCATCCGTTGGGTGAGGGCAACGACCTCTGGGCTCCCTTCCAGTCCGCGGTGAACGCCGACCAGGATGGGCGTTCCAACTGCGCCAAAGGAAACCGGAGTACACTGAATCAAAACTCCCGAGACAACGGCGTTTTTGGCGGGGAAGCCAAGTCCAACGAGTAAAGGAACGCAAATCGCCGCAGGAGTACCGAATCCGGCTGAGCCTTCGATGAACGAGCCAAACAACCAGGCGACGATGATGACTTGGACACGGCGATCAGCATTGATTCCGGTGAATCCCTTGCGAATTACCGATAATCCACCACCCTCGCTCAGTGTGTTGAGCAGTAAGATCGCTCCGAAAATGATGTACAGCAGAGTGAAGCAGGTCACTAGGCCGCTGATCGTGGCAGCGGCGATCTGGGCAAAGCTGAGCTGCCAGAAAAAGAATGCGATCAATACCGCCGTTAGATAAGAAAGCGGCATCGCTTTGGCAGCGGGCCAACGCAATCCCACCAAGAAAATTGCAACCACGATAATGGGCGAGAGTGATACGAGTGGCGCGATGGATTCAAACATAAATTTCTGGGTTCACCAAATTCGCTGGTCGGGTACCTCGACATGCGGACAGGCAATTGTTTGCAGCCATGTTCCCCATCTTCGTGCGCGTGCCAATTGTGGCGCTCCCGAGATGTGGCGCGACGACAACGTTTTCAAGTTCGTATAATTCAGGAGCTAACGCAGGCTCATGTTCGTAGACATCCAGACCAGCCCCAGCGATTGTGCCGGTTTGGAGTGCGGCCACCAAAGCTTGTTCATCAACGACTGGACCCCGGGCGGTGTTGACTAGGATCGCGGTCGATTTCATTTTGGCCAATTCGGTTGCCCCGATTAAATGTTTGGTTTCCGGAGTCAATGCGACATGCAGTGAAAGGAAATCACTGAGTGTGAGCAGTTCATCCAGCTCAACAAACTCGGCACCCATGATTCTCTCGTCGGCGGTTTCAAGCCGAGTGCGGTTCCAGTAGAGAATTCGCATATCAAATCCGATCGCCCGCTTTGCCATCGCGCGGGCGATGCGTCCCATTCCGACCAAACCGAGTGTGCCGCCGGAAACGTCTGCGCCAAGCAGTTGCAGTGGTCCCCAGCCGTTCCATGATTTCGTTCGTACCAATCGGTCTCCTTCGGAGACGCGTCGTGCCGCATCCATCAACAACGCCCAAGCCATATCGGCGGTTGTTTCGGTCAGTACGCCAGGTGTGTTGGTAACAGGGAGCTTTCTTTCGGTCGCGGCCGCCACGTCAATGTTGTTGAATCCAACGGCAAAGTTCGCGATCACTTTCAGATCTGGATTGGCGTCCATGATGTCAGCATCGATCGTGTCGGTGAGCAAGCAAAGCAGGCCATCGACCCCTTGAATGCCAGCGATGATCTCAGACTTTTCTAAGACCCGATCTTCTCGATTCATCGTCAATTCACATTGGTCGTGAAGCAGCGACATCGTTTCGGGGGGCAGTTCGCGTGTCAGGAAGATCTTTGGTTTTTCGGTCATGCTGCAAGCTGCGAGCCTTGGTTTCTAGGCGTCGTTGAACGGAGAAGGTCTGTTGGCTGGTTTGACTTGAGCTTTGGACTGATTTATGCGAGTTCGTACTTATGCATTCCAGGGGGAGCGATACTTTTGTGCGGCCAGTAGGTCGTTGGCACGCTGATCATTCAGCACAACTTCTCGGGCGGGATCCCACGTCAGTTTTCGTCCCAGTTTTTGGGAGACGTAACCGAGGTGGCCGGGAGTGATCGATCGGTGCGCCGTTTCTGCCGGTGCGATGCATGGTTTGCGGGTTCGCAAGCAGTCGAGAAAATTTGCCATGTGGTCGTCGCTGCGATAGGCCCGTTCAGATCCGGGCTCAAACGTTTGCTTTGCCCACCGGGGATCGGATGTCTGCAATTTGCCGCGATTCACTCGCAGCCAGCCATCAGTTCCGGTCAGTTTTAGCCCCGCCTGGTTCCGAGTGGAAATCGTGCTTTCGACGCCACCTTCGTAACGGCTTCTGATGGTGTACTGTTCAGGCGTGTCGTAGATCTCGGTTGTTGGGAAAATCCACTGCTCGGCTTCGACTTCGATCGGTCCCAGCGTATCCAACGCCCAATGCGCGATGTCATTGTGATGTCCGATCCAGTCCATCAGCACGCCGCCGCCGAACGCCGAATGACCACGCCACCAACGATGGTGTCGGGCTCGCATGTAAGGCAACTTGGTCGCAGGACCGCACCACAAATCGTAGTCGAGTCCGTCCGGGATCTTGGCCAGAGAAGCGTCGCCTTGAGGTTTGTCATAGCCACGGGGAAGCCCAACTTCTACCTTGGTCATCTGGCCGAGGTGTCCGTTGCGGACGAGTTCGACCGCTCGACGAAAACGCCAATCACTCCTTTGCTGCGATCCGGTCTGAAACACTGCCTGCTGCTTCGCAACCTCGCGATAAACTTGTTGTCCCTCGGAAAACCAGTGGGTGACTGGTTTCTCGCAGTAAACGTCTTTGCCTGCTTTGATCGCCTGTAGCGTGCAGAACGCATGCCAGTGATCGGGCGTCGCGATTACCACTGCGTCGATGTCGTCACGATCGATTAATTCCCGGAAATCTGAATAGGGATCGACCTTCGTTCCTGTTCCGGCCTTATCGTAGGCTGCTTCAATCCGCTGTTGACCGGGGAGCAGTCCGAACGAATTGCCGGTTCCCCAAGGGCGATCTCGGTAATGTTTTTGGTCAACGTCACAAACGGCGATGATTCGAGCTTTGTCACGGTGTCGGATCAGCGCGTCGACCAAGTTGTAACCACGCGATCCAAGTCCAATGACACCAACCTGAATGCGGTCGTTAGCTTGGGTTTTGTTTTTGGCCGCTTGCTGCCCGAGAGCGGGTGCGGCAAGCAGAGCGGAGGAGGCCAATACCGTGCGGCGGGAAAGTTTTGGAGTTCGCATCGATCAACTTTCGAAGGCAATTTGTAGGTAGGAGCAGTTGGTTGCGATCAGCGATAATTTTGGTGCGTCACCCATTGGATTGCAGCAAGTCATCTCGTTGAGTCACCGCCTCACGAAGGATTTTGGAAGCGGCATTGGATACCACTTCGATTCAGGGCCTGTTTCGCTGGCTAGGTGCCAGCTGAAACCAAAAAACGTACCTCTCGCGTTCGTTACTTGCTTCGCTTGGCGTGAGTTACTTCGCTTGGCGATTGATTGGTTCCTCGACGACCAGATCGCGGGGGAAATCGGTCGCCTCGCTACCGCCTTTTTCTTGCCAGCGTTTATTTTGTGAGCGACCGCTGGGTTGATTCATCGGAATGTCCATTCCGCCTGAATCACCAAGCATCGAATAGAGTCGGTCTTCCATTTCTTTGACCAATGACTTCATGTTCGGATCATTGATCAGATTGTTTGTTTCGCCTGGATCCTTTTGTAGATCGTACAGTTCATCAACATCCCAGAGGCCGTAGTAGGTGATGTATTTGTAGCGATCGCCACGCAATGCGAATTGGGTTGGGGATTGCGGGAAGTTTTTCTCCCAGTAGTAAACGTACAGGAAGTAATCTCGCCACTTCATGTCTGGCTGATTGGGTAAATCTAGAAAACTGCGGCCATCCATGTATTCAGGCCTCTGCAGGCCTGCAGCCTGCAGAATGGTTGGCCCCACATCGATATTCCCAATGACTTGTTCCAAAACTTTGCCGCCGGGGTAGAGGTCGGGGCATTGCATCATCATGGGGACTCGAATCGATGCTTCGTATGAGACTCGCTTGTCAATCAATCCATGCTCGCCCCACATGAACCCATTGTCGCCCATGTAAATCACGAGTGTTTCGTCATGGATTCCCATTTGTTTGAGTTTTTCCAAGACACGCCCGACGCTATCGTCCACCGCCAGCAGGGACTCGCAATAGCGTCGATATAAGTATTCCAGCCCATTGTTACTGTGATAGCTGAAGTCAATTCCGTGCCAACTGTTCCGCTGATCGCGGACCCAGCGTGGCGCGTTGTTCGCTGCCGTAATTTCTTTGCCTCGCGGCAAGAAACTTAGGTCGACATCGGCATAGCGACCTTGGTGCCGTTTGGCCGGCGTGAAATTCGAATGCACCGCTTTATGTGACAGGTATAAAAAGAAGGGTTGATCCGCGCCCTCTTGTTCATCCAGCCAATCGACCGCGTAGTCAGTGAGTTCGTCCGTGATATAGCCCCGCTGTTTGACTCGTTCGCCATTCACATTCAACGTGTATCGGGGCCCAGGCGGCAAATAGTTGCCCTGCCCCCGAAAACTGACCCAGTGATCGAATCCTGGACGAGGATCATCGTTGGCGGCACCCATGTGCCATTTGCCAATAAAGCCGGTGTTGTACCCAGCCCGCTGCAAGTACTGAGGAAAGAAAATCGTGTCTTCTGGAACGAGCCGATTGTTGTCAATGACACGATGTTTATGCGTGTATAGTCCCGTTAAAATTGAAGCGCGACTGGGCGAACAGAGTGAAGTTGTCACAAAAGCGTTTTTGAGGTGGACGCCATTCGATGCCAAGGAATCAAGGTGTGGCGTCTGCAAAAACGGGTGGCCGGCAAATCCCATTGCGTCGTAGCGATGGTCGTCCGTCAAGATAAAGACGACGTTCCGCGGCTTGAATCCGGCTTTTCCCGCATCGGCGTTTTTGTCGAGGACGGGTAAGTCCATTGCCGAGATCGGCGACAGCGGGATCAAACAAAGGGCCCAAGTCGCAAACAAGAATCGCATGGCGCTAAGCTCCGGAAGCATTCATGACTAAGTTGATCAGTTTGGGCTTAGTTTAGCACACACTGCGAAGCCACACACAAGCAACGAAACTCGACGCATGCAACAAAATCAGATGCCCGTGTTGCGGTTTGATGCCAAGGCTCCCCAGGGATTTGATGCCAAGGCTCCCCAGGGATGACGTGCTTGATGCGTGGCTTCCCGAACGCAGGGGCCATCCGATCGTTTAGGTATGCTGATCGGTGGGCTAACGGTGGCTGTGGGAAGTGGGAGGTGGGAAGGACGTCAAGCATAGAGTGTCAGAATTGCGTCAGTGCGGCAGCAATCTTCGCGACCACGGGAGCGAGTTCATCTCGCTGCCGTTGGAGCGATTGTGCTCGTCGCTGACTGATTCCGTGCCGCTCAATGGTTGCCATGTCGCGAGAAAGTTGCTTCCAGCGATCCAGCATCTGCTGCGATTCTTGCTGCAAGGTTGGCAAATCGGCACGATGGCTTAATGCGTCGTGAAGTCGTTCGGCAAATAAGTGAAACTCTTGAGAGGCGGTCGAAATCGATTCGCGATACGAGCTTGGTTCCAAGTATCGCTCGTAGCGTCGCAGGTCAATCATCAACGATTCGGCGGATCCTTCCAGTGCGGCAGCGGCTTCCAGCAAGGAATGGTGGTCAAAGGGCTGAGATCCGCCGGTGGCGATTCCGAGTGCATTCCGCAAGAAGCCGCATTCATGGTCAACGCTATTGAGTGTTGCCTGGTTGATTGCAGGTAGGCGGTGCAACACATCACGCAGGTAAGTCCACTGCGCGTCGATCTCGGCAAACTGACGGCGGCGTTCATCGCGAGACGCACGCTTTGCAGCTAACTCGGAGAATCGCTTGACAGCATCCAGCATGGCATAGCTTGATTCCATCACTCGGATTTGCTGTTGTCGAGGCAGTGAAGAAAGCGTTCGGATGCTCAATTGGCTCAGCAGTTCGTTACATTGGCGTTCCAATCGTTCCGCCGATGCGGCCAACTGGTTCGCGTTATACGGCGGAGGCATCCACAGCAACGCGTAAGCTCGATCGCTGGTTTGCGAAATGCGGTCCAGTCGTCGGGTCAAGTGAAGGTCATTGATTGCGTGAACCCGTTCACTAAATCTTGACCAACGCGATACAAAGTCTGTGAAGCGTGATGTTAGCTCATCGTAGTTGGCTGTTTCGACATTCCCTGACTCATTGATCAGTTGCTGACGCAAAACCCGGCAGTCATGCGTTAGTTCGTCGATTTGGTTTCGAGAGATGCGAGCAATTTGTAAATCATCAATCAGTGCTTGCATGTAGGTGGAGGCAATGATCATCAG
>JARGNK010000078.1 GCA_029213145.1 Rubripirellula sp.
GTCCGCCACCACCCGGTCGTCCAGCACCACCACCCGGTCGTCCAGCACCACCACCCGGTCGTCCAGCACCACCACCTGGTCGTCCGCCACCACCCGGTCGTCCGCCCCCGTCCGCAGTTGGTTCACCGCCGCCTGCCGCGGTCGTGTCCTCTGACGCGACATCTCGCATGTCACTATTGTCTTGCCGCTCGATCTCCGGAAGATCCATCAGCGATAAATGGTCGCGCAAATTAAGCACGACTACGCCATCCTCTTCGAGACCCTCATCAATGCTCGCCATGGTGTCGTTGGTAGCACCGATTTTAACCCTGGAGGTTGCGAATTCTGTTGGGCCATTTTTGGTCAGCACGTACATGTCGTCGCCATGCTCGTACAAGGCTTGGATAGGAACCTGCAATGCGTCGTCTAGTTGTTCGACAAAGATTTGAACCTCTGCCGTCATTCCGGTCCGGATACTCTCCGGCGGATCAATGATCTCGACGATTGTTGCATACTCTTTGATGGAGGAACTAAAGAAGCTGCTCGGCTCCGCATAGCGATTCACTTTCTTAACTCGACCGGTTAACGTCAGCCCGGGGATTGCATCGACGGAGATGCGAGCGGCCATGCCCTCGCGGACCAGCGTAATCCTGGACTCGTTAATTTTGCACTTGACCTGCATCGCGTTGGGGTCAGGTAGCTTGATGATTTCCTGACGTTCTCGAACTTGCGAACCAGCTTCCACGACGAACTCTGCATTACCACCACGACTGCTGTAGCGATTCGCATGCACGACAACTCCGTCTGCTGGGGCGTACATGACACATTTGGAAACTTGCTCCTCAATCTCCGCTAGCTCGGTCTCTTCTTCGACCAGCTCTGCTCGAGCAGCAGAAAGGTTTGCATCGGCGGCCTCAATGTCGCTATCAAACCCAACGAGCATTTTCTTCTTCGTCAAGGTTTCCAGCACTTCCAATTTTTGCGTCGCCGCATCGTATTTATTTTGATTGTTGGCGACCGAATATTGATCCGCCTCGAGCTGCAGCGATTTCAGGAGACCTTTGGCGACCAATCGTTCGCTACTTTCGCTAACGAGTTGAGCCTTTCGCAGATCTTGCTGCGCGATCGCCTGTTCGCTCAGGAGCTGTTTGCGCTCAGTTTGGTAGACGCCATCCAGATATTCTTGTCGTGCGATTTTCGCTTGCTCGACGTTGGCTTCTGCTGTCGTCACAGCAGCCTCAGCCGAGATCACGCGGATCTTTTTCTCCTTCAACTGCAGCTCAAGCTCAGATGAGTCGATTTCGACTAACTTATCGCCTTCTTTGACTTTCGTTCCCTCATCAATCACCCACAGGATGGTCACGCCACCCATTCCCCGGGATTGCACCTGACAGGTGACATTGATGTTGCTGCTACTTTCGATTTCGCCTTGTTCAAGCACGATGTGGTCGAATGCCCCTTTCATCGCTACGGCGGTTATCAGGTCACCATCGGCGATTCCAGTTTCTTGAAAAATAACCTTGTATCCGATGGCACCAAAAACGCCGACCAAAATCAAACAAACCAGCAAGGCGCCGACTAAACCGCCATGGCGATCAAAATTCGGGCGATGGGGACACTGAGTCCGAGAGAGCAACTCGTATTTCATTTTGAAATGGTGTGAAATGGAGGGCGGGCGGGTCCGTAAGGGTGGGCTATCTGAAAAACCCTCAAACGGTTCGGGAGTTCCGGAATCTTTTGAGACTCCGAATCGCAGAATCAGGGTGGGTAATGGGGATTCTGTATCAATTCCGTCAATGCATTCTAATCGGCGTGTCAAAATATCGATCGGTCTCGACTCGTATTTTTGGGGAGATCTTGTTCGAAAGCTCTCCCGAATTCATCGCGAACCGGGGGTTAATCTCGACCTGAACCCCCGAGCCTACCACGCCGCCAGAGGATTCGATCCAGGCCTGATGAAGCTCGGAAATTGCCCGTCTCGCAAGGCTGGGGGTGTCGGTCGCGGCACCGTCGGCGTTTTTCACCGGCGCAAATCCTTGACACGGGAGAACTTCGACCACGAAAGCATTCTTAGCTTGAGGCAAGAGATCGAAGATGAATCGCTCGAATTTCGTCGCGTTTGGTTGTGCTGGATTGTCCAGGCGGCCCGATGGAGCCAAATACGGGACTTTTTTTAACGCCCGATGAAAGGGCAAAGCGTCAGACGAATCGCTGACACGCTGCAGGAAATCGACATCGATGATATGAACCGCGATATTTCCCGCCCAAAGACGTAATTGACCCTCCTCGTCGGTCGCTTCGGCAGCCGATTCGGGCAGATCGCTGTATTCGATGATGTGAACTTTCCCATCGATACTAACCACATTGCCGACCCGTTCGGTGGCGTATCGCTTTCGGATGACCTGGGTGGTCATCTCGCTTTCGGCCATTAAGTGATGTCCCAGTAGGGTCGGATCACACAGATGGGCGAGTGGATTATCGACCTGGATATAGGCCAGTTGGCGAACGCCACGTTCTCTGGCTTCCTGCAAACAGCCGCTTCGTTGCAATGCGGCGACGGTGCCACCGTGTCCATCAGGGCTGAGAGCTAACGAGTCTTTTTCTGCCAGCAACAGCTTGCCGGATTCTGCATCGACAGCCGGCATCGTTCCTTGTTTGAAAATGACAACATCGTTCGGTGACAAGCCAAGATAATTGTGTTCCTGAAAGTAAGCACGTGTTTCGTCATCAGTTGCTTCACTCGTCATCACGAAGAGGGGGATTTTCACTGAATAAGCTTGTTGAATCGCTATCAGCCGGTCGGCAAAAAATTGGAACAGCGTTCGGTTCGAAACCGGGCCAATCGGAAACATCCCCTTGGGTTGTGGAAAGCCCAGACGCGTTCCTTGGCCGCCGGCCACAATGACAGCTCCCACCTGACCATCGCGAATGGCCTGTTCACCTCGCAGTCGAGCCTCAGTCGTGGTCCAATTCGCACCGCTTCCTTCGGCGTCGACTGACGGAGGTGGATCCGCCACTTGGGCCATTGCAGCAAAATCTTGCTTGGCGTCTTGCCCAGCAATCAATGCGTCCAACTGAACGAGATCAAGTTCATCGATCTGGGTCGCTAGTTGTTTTCGTTGTGACTCAGAAATCTCATCCCAAAACTGAAGAACATGTTCTTGTTGGTGAGCCTTCAGCCGGTTCTGGAGTTCATCAAACTTCCCCGTTTGCTCCGGAACTGTTTGGTCTGGCATGTTTCACTCCTCGTTCGAAAACGATCGTTGCATTGGAAGGCGAGCTTGTTCTTCGCCGATCATGGGTTGTTTGGTTAATGTCGAAAATGCCATTTGGGGTCATCGTATCTTTGCTGTCGAAGCAAGCCGATTCGTGGCTTTAAGCATTCGCAGTCGGCGGTACCCGTCACTCGAAATTCTGTTTTTACATCTTCGCTGAACTGGATCGCATCAATCGGTAGGTTGGTGACGAAATCGCGATGGTTCCGGCCCGCACGGTAGTCGGGTTGGCGAGGTGCGAACTGCAGAGCACAAGCCATCGTGTCCAGATCCATTCCGTGCAGGATGGTACCGTGGTAAAGCAAGTGATTTCTCGAAATCTTCAGGCTGTTCCCGGAGCATTTTCGGTTCTTCCAGGTCAGATCGCAGATTCCCTTCCATTCTGTTTCGATGACTTGAGATTGCAACGCCGCCAAGATCCGACTCATGACAAATTTGTGTGCGATGTCGATCTTTCTCAATGAGTCATCGCCGTCGAGAGAAAGAACGACGCTATACATCAGGCACCCCGGTCCACCCACCACCGTGGCACCGCCACTACATCTTCGCAGCACGGGGATCGCATGCGTTTTGCAGAACGGAAGATTAATTTCGTCGGCAATCCGGGTGGATCGACCGGCAACGACCGCAGGAGCCGAAAACTCCCAGAACCGAATGCATTCTCCAATCTCGCCGTCGTCGGCCGCCAACAACAACGCTTCATCCAATGCTAAATGGTCTGCGGGATCGCTAAAGTTGTCGGTGATTTGTTGCATCGAGTGGTAAGTCGGCAAACAGAAGTAGGAGCAAATGTCGAATGAATGATGTGAGTGGAAAGTTATTGCTCGTGATCCCAACACATCGAAGGCTTGCGCTTAACAGTCATGGAATGCGCTTTTCCGAAGCTGTTTGTTGCAATTGCCGATGTTTAACCTCAATCGGCTCGTAGCGATTCCAGCAACGGCATGCGGGTGACACGACGAACAGCGATCAGCCCTGCCAGCATGCCGAACAAAATGATTCCCGCGACAATGAACAACGGTTCGATGATTGGAGGTGCCAGTCCACCGATGATCGCGTGTGGCAACACTGCCAGGATCGCACAGGCGATACCGCAGCCAATCCCCGTCAACAGTAGGGACGCGTTTTCAGCGAGTACCACCGTAGCCAATCGTTTGCGAGTAAAGCCGATAGCTTGCATCACAGCCAATTCTTGCCGTCGTTCCAGGACACCACGTAGTTGTGCGACTGCTAAGCCAATCGTTCCTAGCAACAGCCCGAGAGCACCAAGGCTTTGAAAAGTTCGCAAGTAAGTGTTCTGCACTGCAAGCATGCTGGAGAGGACAGCGTTGGCATTCGAGAGGTCCATGCCCGCGTCGCCCAGGCGGTTTTCCAAAATCGTGGCAACCGTCTCTGACCGATCAGCTTCGCACGCGATCAAGAAAAATTGGTAACCACTAATGTTTTCGAATAACTGTTCGAAATTGTGGTTTCCGATTAGCAGTTTTCCCTGCAGCAGCGAATTCGACAACAAGCCAACGACTTGAAAGGTAATGGGTTTGCCTTCCTCATATTCGAACGTCTGTTTTTCGCCAATTCCGCCGGTCATCTGCAGGCTCCACATGGCGGTGTTCTGATCGATCACGACGGGGATTGGGTCTTCTTCTGTGCCGCTGGCATGCTGATTTAACGCGTCCCAAGGTGAGATCGCATCGGAGGTTTCGGTGGTTGCAGCCCAGTCAAAGCCAGCTAACCCATTTGGCGTGGCAAATGTTTGACCGAACAATTCTGGGACACCTAGGACGGTTGGCCGGGTCGCCCGGTACAAATTGTTGCAACTCGCGTCTTGGCCCGCTTTGACACGGAAGGAAGCGATACGAGTTTGATCAAGTTGTTGAGCGTCAGGTCCAAACAGATCCGATTGAACGTCTGGTTGGCTCAGGTCACGATAAATCGGTTGAGCCGATTGACCAACAAGATCGAATCCGCCGGTTCCGCTTTCCGTCGGTTCCAGACGAAACGCCGTGATCGCGATGATCAAAAAAGCTGCGGTTGCCATCAACCCGATTGTCAGGGTGCTCCGTAATGGATGTCTAGAAGCATTGCGGGCCGCCAAGATGCCAATCGAATAGCCGCTTCCTTGCTGATTTTTGGCGATCCGTCGCGGTTGTCGCAAACGAATGAAGATCATGATCAACGCAGCACTCAACAACATCATCCCGCTGCCAACAAACGCTCCCGCTGCCGCCTGTCCGCCCGTCGCTGCACCGAGAGCAGCTAATCCAATGGCAGCGATCCCTAGCAGTGCAGCCACCCACTTCAGACGCGTCTTTGGTTTCTGTCCCGGAATGCCAGTGTCAAGATCGCGTCGGGAGAGCAGTGTTTGTGCGTTTTCTCGCGTTAACCAGCGAGTTGTGATCATCAGTGTGAGGGCGGCGACGAACCAACCGGAAACGGCGCCGATGATCAAACTTTGTGTCTGCCAGTGAAACGTTAGAAACGGAACAGTCACGGCGCCAACCCACCAAGATCGCAAGGCCCACAAAACGATTTTGGCGTAAAGCCAGCCACCGCCCAAGCCAATCAACGCGCCAACTGTCGCGATCGCCAATCCTTCTCGTAGCGCTAGGGAAGCAACCCTTCGCGGCGGCCATCCGACGGCCAGCAAGGTTCCGTATTGCTGCATGCGTTCTGTCAGCCCAAGACGGAACAACATAGCGATGAGAATCACAGCAGCGAGGATCACGAAAAAACTAAGCGCCAGGAATAATCCATCAAAAGGTGTGGTTCCCTTCGATGCAGATAGTTGCTGCTGTTTCAGAGGCCGAATCACCCATCCCAGTTCTGCCAGGTCATCAGCTAACAGATCCCGCAGTACCGATTTTAGTTCCTTTTCATCCGCAGCGATGCGGGACGATAGGCGGACACCCGTCGTTTTGCCAAATCGACTTCCGAACAATTCTTGGCCGTCTTCCAATGGTAGGAACGCCTTCGGGGTGAGGCGATATTCGTTCCAGTATTCGTCATCTTCTTTGCTGATTTCACGATCAAGCTTGAAGGGTAAGTCCCAATCGCTGATTGAGTCTTGATCGGTAACTCCAGGCACGGTGGGGGTAAGATCTGGATCGTTGTAAATCGTTGGGGGAGAATCAAAAGTGGCTTCACGCCGCCGCCGATAGGGGGTCGCTGGCTTGGTGATAGGCACGATACTTGTCACGATTACGTCAACATACCGTTCGATCTCTTTTCCGTTTTCGACTTCTGGTTCGTAGTAGGCGACACGTAGTGGCGTTCCGACTTTTGCTCCCAAGCGTTCGGCTGCCCAACTGTTCAGCACGAACGGGATCTTCGGGTTCTCTTCGTCACTGATTGGTTGGCGAAAACCAAGTGGTAAGTACTCGCTCGAATCGATCGCGGTGATGGTGCTGTAGGGAATAGTGGCGACAACATTACCCGCTTCATCTAGCTTCTCAATCGCGTTGGCAAGATAGGTGCTGGTCACGGAAACTTCGGAGCCGGGGAAGGCATCGACGATTTTTTGGGCCACCAACTCTGGTACCAAAAGTCGATCACTCGTCACCCAGAAGTAGTCGTAGATCGTCTCTTTCGTTCCATCCTCGCGTGTGTACTCTCGACGGATTTGATCAACGTTCAACCCAAGGTCATCGAGATCAACGCGAAGATCGTCTTGGGATATCGTTTGTGCCACCAGAAGGGTGTTTGCCTGATTGTCCCGATCAAGCACTTCACCAATTAGCTTTCGATCTAAGTAAACGTTTTTGGGAGCTGCTTGGTTCGCAGCTAACGAGAACCGGCCAAGGCCTCGATCGGGAACAATGTCAACGACTTTCATCCGAGGTAAACCTTCGGTTTGAATATCGCGTCGACCGAGAGGGCTGTCTGCGGGAACCGCTTGTTCGACAGGAAGACGAACGGTCACTAAATCACCGACTTCCACCCCCAGTTCTTTGGCCGCGGAAGAATTCAAGACAACTTCATCACCGCTTGGGAACTTTTCTGGGCGAATGCCACTCACATCGAGATCCCAGAAGTTGGCATCGCTTCCAACCACCTGCACCGAACCTGCTCGTCGAATGGTTCCGTCGTCGCGGCGAGTCTCCACGACAGCACTGTCAAAGAGGATCAACGCGACCGGGGCGATTGCATCAGACGTAATGTTTTCAGCCGAGAAAAATCCACCCGGAAAAATCACGGCTTCTGTGTTTCCGAGTCGTTCAATGGTCAGCTGGCGCAGGCTGCCGCGCATCGAATCACCAACCAGAAGTGCCCCAACGATCACGGCCGTTGCGACCGCGACCCCGAAAGCCACCGACAACGAAACACGCCACCAATACCGGAGAGTGGAGGCGACCATGCGGGAGAGACTGAGCGAAAGATTGGATTGGGCCATCGGAACCGCAATAATTGAAAAAAGTCAGTTTAGTGGAATCAGCGCGAAATCGTTGTGCATGCTAACCCGAGCCGTGTTGCAAAGGTTAGCGATTGAGGAGCCTCGGTGATGCTCCAGCTTGGTCACTCGACTGAACTCGATACGATAGTAAAAGTAGGCCAAGGTAAAAGGCGACAATTGGGCGATTCCCACTCAGAGGCTGCCGGGATACGGATCGTTGCCATTCTCTTTTTGTTCTCGTAGGGGAGGGCGGTTCGCTCTCAATCCAGGCTGAATTATATGAATGATCCCATCGCTATCGTGCTGACCACCGTTGAATCGATTGATGACGCCAATCGACTTGCTGCGGATTTGTTGGACCAACGATTGGCTGCGTGTATCCAAATCGATGGCCCGATTGTCAGCCATTATCGATGGGAAGGAAAGCTCCAGCGAGCAAATGAGTTTCGTTTGATGATCAAAGTAGCAGCATCGGAATGGCCGAAACTCAGCAAAGCACTCTCCGATCAACATCCCTACGACGAACCTGGAATCCTGTTGTTGCCGGTCGAATCAGCCAGCCAGAGTTACCAGGCCTGGGTACTCGGGCAAACGAAGTGACTTGAGCAACATGCAGTGAACTAGAGATGCGGTGAAATGACCTCCCAGAGTGGCATTGCCAAGGTGATTAAACCAGCTAAGGCAGCTCCAACGGCGGCGACGAGAACGGCACCCGAAGCGACATCAAGGACACGCCCGATCCGAACGTCATGCTGGGGGTGGAGCACCGCTACCAGTTCTTCAATCGCAGTGTTCAGCAGTTCGGCCGAGATCACCAGAGTGATGCAAAATGTGACTGCTACCCAACGCCAGCTTTCCAGCTGTAACCAGAGTCCCATCAAAACGGCGACGGTCGCCATGGGTAGGTGAACCAGGAAACTGTTCTGGTGTTTGAACGCATGAAGGATACCAGCCATCGCAACCGCGAATTTTTGCACGACCGGAGCGGCAGAATTCCTCGCATCACTCACTTCTATTCCAAGCCTTCCACGCCAGGCGGTGGGATCAACTGGCCACCGACGCGCCCGAGCCGAGTTCGCGGCCAGAATCGCGGTTCGATACCGAAACCAAAGCTTACATTGTCTCGCCCCGGATCGACATTGACGCCGAAGCGAAGCAGTGCCGATTCGCCAATGCGCGTCAACGCGAGTGATTGACCGACATTTCCGGTACTGCCAAAGTCATAAGTGGCCCCCGCTGATGCGATCCACTTCTCATTCAATCGGTAGTCGAGTGTGCTTCGTAGGACCGTGCTGCTGATTGGGCCATCCAATGCCAAGAGTCCCACATAAACGTCGCCCACGCCGGGGCGACTGCTTCGAACACCAGCACTGACAGATTTCAACCCGTTGGGGAAGAAGTCTACGTAGCCATCACTGAGGAGGGTGACGCGGTCGCCGACGTGATATCGAGCATCAAATGTGGCGGGTCCCAATGTCTCGCCAAAATTGTCTCGCATCGCCTTTGGGAATACTAATAAGTCAAAATCGAGTTGCAGCAGATCGACGATGCGTTCACGTCCAGGAAGTCCTCGTTTGGTTTGCCATCGCTGATGCAATCCAAAGCGAAACTGTTCGAGGTCATCAGCAATGACGTCGCTGGGGTTGGTGACCAGTTGCTGAAAGCCTTGCCGGAAAGCATAGGTTCGAGGGTCAAACTGAGGCGGTAGGACGCCACCAAAGGTGTCTTGAATGAATCGTCGGCGGAATTGTTCCTGAGCGTTATCATCCAGTGCATCATACAATGGAAGATCATTCAATCCGGCATCGCTGTTGGCGTAAAAATATTCGGCTGTCCATTCAATCTTGTGAGCCAACCCACGGACATTCAATAGGCTACTTTGAACCGTTGGGTCGACTCGCCACGCCGATAAACTCGCTTGCAGGCCTGCTTGACCAAGCAAGCGTGTCAAGGGTTCGCCGTTGGCGGCTTGTCCATAATGAGCCGCCTCGCCCGATGCATTGGGGACGACTTTGACTGGGCCAATTTGGATTGGCATAGTCAATTCTTGCCGCGTCGAGGCGACCACGCCCTCGCTCTGAATCTCACCAGGTAAAGGTGAATACTCAGCGGCCTCCGCCGGGTCGGTTGGCAGAGTGGCGACATTCAATTTTTGGTAGCCGACTTTACTGTGGGTGTTCCAGGTCAACCAGTTTTTCAGCAATGATCCGCCAAGCAAGTAGTGATCGAGTTGCGGCAGGTGTTCGGTTTCCATGAAGAAATCATTGACTTGAACATTGGCCGACAGATCAAACAGTTGATTGCGGTAATAGCGACGCAACTGTAATGCCGTTCGAGCATCAACTTGCTGATCCCATTCGTTTTCGAGGTACTGTTCCAAGAAGTTGCGATCACTGATCCAGCCGATTTCAGCGATCAGCTCGTATCCGCTCCAGAATTTCTGCCGATGCTGCAGCAGTGAACGCCCTCGAGTTGTTGTTTCCGGTTTCAGGAGCATGCGGTCTCGACCTAAACGGTCCAAGCCGTCGTCCTTAATAATCCAGGTATCAAAGAGACCCTGGGTCGGTCCTGCTAAGCCACAGAAACCAGGTACCGAATACTGGAGCGTTGTGCCGGCAGCAGGTCCCCGATCGCTGAGATAATCGAGGGAGAGATCCCAGTCCAGGTCCGGGGGCGCATCATCGATCCCAAATAATTGCAACAGATCAAGGTCAAGGAAGAACTGCGTTCCAAAGGTGTCATCATTCTTGACTTTGATGCCCGAGATGTAATAGCCGGGCCGCTCCAAGCTGGTTGAAAACGTTGGCCAGTAAAGCAGGGGCACGCCTGAGATGTAAACAAAGTTATCGCTGCTCTCCACAAATGGCTCACGATCAATCCGCGGTTGGCCCGTCACTGGATCCAAGCTGGTTCGCTGTCGGTCGGTCAGACGTAAGCGTTCGCTTTGCAACCAATATCTCGGCACTCCCATGCGGCTGCTGGTCACCGCTGCGTCAAAAGCGATAAAGTTTCCATTGGAAACTTGTTGCATAACGTCCGCTTTCAATCGGACGACCCCTTGGTACTCGGGGATTGTCGTGATCGCTTCGGCATTGAGTACCATGCCTTGTTGTGACGTGATGTTGTAGTACATCGACTCGGCATAGATGATCCGTTCGCCTTGGCGAAAAACGATGTCGCCTTCGAGATAAAGTTCGCCATCGGCTTGCGATAAGTCACCTGTTCCGTTGAATAGATCTGTGACCAATGGTAGCCAGCCAACCACGCGATCGGCGGATAGCGAAATCGTGCCGAGCTCCATCAAGCCGCCGCCGGGAAGCTGAGCTGTCACATCTCGAACCAAGACAGTCACACCACCTCGTGCTAGGACGACTGTTTCGCCGAGTTCGGGACGGTTGATCGTTTCAATGGTTGGCGGCATCGAAGCACCGCGAGCCAAAATTTCGACACTCCTTGACCCGCCGCCAGTGAAAAATTGAAAACCGCCGGTTGTGGCGCCATCGGACAGTGTGATCGGCGGCGCAGTGGATGAGTTGCCGGGCCCGTTGGGACTTGGCAGCGTATTCAGGCTGGGGAGTGTGTTGGTCGCACTATCTGGAATGGGCGCGGGAACCGTCTCACTAAACTGAACCGTTTGAACGATCGTATCCGCTTGCTCGCTCGGCAGATGCTTCAGCAGTCGAGGTGATTGTTTTGGTGGTCCGCGAAATTGCGGAGCCTGAAAGCTCGGATCGTCTGAACTCAGTAATGTGAATGCCTGCGGCGAGTTGCTTCCGCGTTCGATGACGACTCTCGATCGAACTTTGCCAGGCGGTCCGTCGACGACCACGAGGATCGATTCACCTCGCAACTGGCGATCACCCTGTTGGATTACCGCATCGCCTTGCAGTAGGGATGCTTCCGCATCGCCAAGTTGCCAGCGGTTGAGAGCGTTCCCACTGAACTGAATTTCGGGGGCAGCAGAGGTGTCTGAAATTGGTGTCGGGGCTGCCGGTGATTGAGCAGACAATTGTGGGCAAATGAACGACAGAACAAGTGATGTGATCAGCGCAGCGGCAAACGACAAAGATCGGTGGCGGTGGCGATCTATGTTCCTGTTGAGTTTCGAGGTGGCTCGTTTGCCGACCAAAGGTGTCCTATCCCTCCACTTAGTGTCGCTGGTCCAAAGTGGACCGGTGGGCGGAGTCTACGAAGAGAAATCCGCATATCACAACCGCGAATCGGGGTCTGAAAGGCCGGAAAATCGCGTGGAACGGAGGATTTATGCCGTGAAACTGATCTTGGAAATCGGGGAGAGCAAAAACCGGGACTGACGAGGATAAAATCGTCGCACCGTCGGGGGAGGATGGAGGCTTGCCGCCGAGCTAAGGATGGTGGCGGACGGGTACGCCCAAGTGGGTAAGTCCTAGAGTCCCAGGGAGAGTCCCAGGGATGGGATTCACGCTGCCTAGTCTGAAGGATCAGAGGCGGTATTTTGGATTCTCCATGGTGACGCACCAAACACTCAGACCCCGTTTTGGGGAACCGATTGCACCTACAACCCAGAATGCAAATCCAACCCAGAATATAAATCCAACTCAGAATAGAAGTCTGTCGAGCGGGACTCTCGAAGTCCTTTTTTTGGGTAATGCAGGTTGGATGCTGTCATTCGCAAATTACTTTTGACCCGACGACCCGTCGGCATCATTTTCGGCTGCTTGTTGAGCCTGGTACTCTGTTTCCATCCGCAGCACCTCATCCAGTCGTTGACGAATGATCGATGACCAAAGCTTATAACCTTCGTCGTTCAAATGCAGTTCATCAGATACGAACAACTCAGTCCGCGGTTGCGAGTCGGGATCTAAGTATTGCTCTGCCGTGGCAATGAAGTAAGTGCTTGGCGTTGAGAGGGCGATCTCTCGGATACGAGCGTTCAGCTCGCGAATTTTTGGCCAGACAGCCCAGCGTTTGGCGGTCGGGGTAACTTCGATCAGTAGCACGGGCGCGTCGGGTTGGTGAGCTTTGGACACTGCGATGACGTGGCGGATGAATTGTTCAACTTCATCAGGCGTGTTGTCTGTGGTTTTTCCCGAGATGTCATTGCCAACAAAGATCACGACTGCTCGATACGAGTGAGGACGGATCAGCCGCTTTGAAAAAATCGCCACGTTGCTGTACTTCGAACCACCATAGCCCCTTTGAATTGGATGGTAGGGAGCCATGTCGACCGCGATCTTGTCCCATCGGCGGATGCTGCTGCTGCCCAAAAACAGGATGGAGTCTTCGGGATGAGTTTCTGATTCGTTTAACTTCTCCAAACGCTGGATTTCTTTTTCCCAACGTTCGACAGCGGCTTCACGATAAGAATCCAAAAACGATTCGTCCAATTGGTCAGTTGCTTGGCCCGAGGACAGGTTGTTGCCAGCTAGTAGGAAAGCCAGGCTGAAAAAAATTCGGATCCAAGTTACTTGGTTCATGCTTAAATCGAGAAATCGTAGGGTTCGATGATTTCGGCGCCGGCCGATCGCATGGCAGCGATAGCGTCGTCGATATCGTTTGGAAACAGGTTGATGCCACGGCAGCCATCCAATAATACGCGTGTCGGATACTCTAATCGCAAAGCATCGAGAACGCTGAACTTGACGCAATACTCGGTTGCTAAACCCATGACGCTGATATGACGAACCCCGACACTCCGCAGGTGGTCATCCAAACCGGTGGCTTGTCTTTGGCCGTTGTCATAAAAACCGCTGTAACTGTCGATGTTAGGGCAGGTTCCTTTCTGGACGATGTGGTCGATGCGATCTAGATTCAAGTCTGCTGCTAATTCGGCACCGCGGGTTCCTTGAATGCAGTGATCTGGCCAGGCAACTTGCGTGAGTCCATCCAGCTGAAACTGGTCACCAATCTCGACATCCTGTTGCTGGCTCGCGAAGCTTCCGTGGTTCGCCGGATGCCAATCCTGAGTTGCGACCACATAATCAGCTCGCTGCATTTCCTGGTTCGCAACCGCAATTACTTGGTCTCCCTCCGGCACTGCTAGCGGACCGTTGGGCAAAAAATCGTTTTGGATATCAATCAGGATCAGAGCATGCATCTCAACAGCTTACTGGTTCTTGCTTCGATTCGCGCGGCCCGACATGCTGCCCGTTCCGGTTAAGATGTCTCAGCAACGTATTTTGTCCCTAACCGTCTTTGCCCATTTGATCGCATGTTCAGTAGTACAAGACTTTCAGTGACCCGGCTTTTCGCAGCGTTTATCATCCTGTCGATGGTGCCTGGCAACCTGACCGCAGCTCCGTCAGCGGTCAAAGCAAAATTATCGGAATTGCTCGACGAGGTATGGGACTTCGAACTGACTGAGTCCCCCATGCTGGCCACGAATATCGGTGATCCCAGGGGGCAAGACCGGTTGGCCGATGTCAGCTTGGTGGCGATTCAGCGGCGAACTAAGCGGCGGGCTGAGTTTCTAGAGCGGCTCAGAAAAATCAATTTCGACGCTCTTTCCCCGATGCAACAAATTGATTTCGAAATGTTGCGGCTCCGTTTGGACGGCCAATTGGCCGACGATGATTTCCAGACGCATCTGATGCCGATTAACAATCGCGAAGGTTTTCATATCAGTTTTCCAGAATTACCGCGCGAGATGAATCCGAAATCTGAACAGGATTTTGCGAACTACCTTGCACGACTTCGAGACTTTGCACGCTATACCGACCAGCACATCGAACTGCTGCGCGGCGGCATCCGAGCTGGGCTGACGCAACCGGCGATCATCATGCGAGATTCACCCGGACAGGCTGAAGCGCATGTTGTGAAGAATCCGAGAGATTCGTTGCTGTTTACCAATATCTCCGATGAATCTCGTCGCGGATTGGGAGATCAGTGGCCAGCGATCGAGAAAGAAATCATCGAGGCGATTGAAAGTAGTGTGATTCCTGCCTACCGTCGCTTTGCTGAGTTCTTGAAGAAAGAATATTTGCCAGCCTGTCGAGGACAGATCGGCGCTGCATCTTTGCCACGAGGCCGACAGTTTTATCAGGATCGCGTGAGGCGTTTTACAACACTCGATCTTACCCCAGAAGAGTTGCATCAAACCGGCCTTCAAGAGAACGCGCGGATTCGTAGCGAGATGGAGGCAATTCGAGAATCCGTCGGGTTTGAGGGTGATCTGACTGCCTTTTTGGAGTATTTGCGGACCGATCCGAAGTTCTACCCAAAAACGGCTGACGAGCTACTCAAAGAGGTCGCGTTGATCTTGAAAAAGGCGGACGGTCGGCTGCCGGAATTGTTCGGTCGCTTGCCAAGGATTCCTTATGGAATTCGTGAGATTCCAGCCTACATTGCGCCCCAAACGACTTCTGCCTATTACTGGCCGCCTGCAACCGACGGTTCACGCGCAGGGTTCTACTACATCAATACATACAACTTGTCCTCGCGACCGTTGTATCAGTTGGAGTCCTTGTCGATGCATGAGGCAGTGCCGGGGCATCACTTGCAATTAGCGCTGCAGGCCGAGTTGACAGATTTGCATCCAATGAGCCGCCAAAGCAATTTCACCGCGTTCATCGAAGGTTGGGCACTCTACAGCGAACGCCTCGGGAAAGAGATCGGTTTCTACAAAGATCCCTACCAGGACTTCGGACGCTTGAGCATGGAAGCTTGGCGGGCGAGCCGCTTGGTCGTTGATACAGGAATCCATTGGATGGGTTGGTCGCGTGAAAAGGCGATCGATTACATGAAAAATAATACTGCGTTGAGCGAACACAATTGCGTCGCCGAAATCGATCGTTACATCGGTTGGCCGGGACAATCACTGGCATACAAAACGGGTGAAATTGCCATTCGTCGAATGCGGCTTGAAGCCGAACAGCGTCTTGGCGAACGATTCGATATCCGGGCATTCCACGACAAGGTATTAGAGGCAGGGTCAATTCCACTGCCGTTGCTGCAGAGTCGGATTGAGGAATGGATTGCAGGTGTGGAGCAGGAATGATTTAGATGCTTCCACTAGTGACGGTGCTTCCTCAAGGGGCACTCGCTAGGCCGCGTGCTCTGGTGAACACGCTTTGTGTTGAACAAAGTGAGCTAGGTGCGATTTGATCGCAAGCCGCTCGCGAAGATGAAATGCTTGTCAGTTGCAAGCGGCGATTAAGTCCCGTTTTTGTTCGGCTAGCTTTGGGTCCAGTCCAATTGGATAGTTAGAAGCCTTGGCCCATGCCTGCTTTTGCGAGTTGGCATGCTGCTGAATTTCGGTCAGTGAGGGTAGTTCGGTAACGATCTTTCCATCTCGCATTACAGGCTGAAGCAAATCTTCACTGCGGTCCCAATTTGAAACCGTCACGACCCCATTACGATCCCCGAACAATTCTACACGCCCATCATCGGGTTGGCCGAGCAACTCGCTGTAGACGACATCGCCGACCATTTGATTATCGTTCCAATATCGACGCACTTGTTGAATGCCCGGCGTCGATGTTTTGATCGGCAGTTCCGAGAGTTTGATGCGTGGTTGCCACTGGTTTTGGTCATCCTGAATCGCACCCAATTTGTAGACACCTCCCAGTGCTGGTTGGTCACGTGCTGTGACAAGATTGGTGCCGACGCCCCAGACGGCGATCGTCGCATGTTTCTGCTTCAGTTTCTTAATTTCGTGTTCGTCCAAGTCGTTGCTCGCGACGATCAGAGCGTCAGGAAAGCCCTGCTGATCGAGTCGCTGGCGTGCTCGGATACTTAAATCAGCCAAATCTCCCGAATCGAGACGGATTCCAATCATCTCGTGACCGCGACTGCGCAACCGATGTCCGATTTCGATTGCGTGATCGACACCTTGGATGGTGTCGTAAGTATCAACCAGAAAGACGCAGTTGTTTGGCAAGGCACTGGCGTACGCGTCAAACGCTGTCTTTTCATCGTCAAACGACATCACCCAACTATGTGCGTGGGTTCCGGCGACAGGGATTCCAAAGATGCGACCCGCCATCACATTGCTCGTTGCGTGGCACCCGCCAATGAACGAAGCGCGGGAGGCAGAGAGTGCACCATCGATACCCTGCGCGCGACGAAGCCCGAATTCGAGTACGCGATCGCCTTGTGCTGCTGCGCATACTCGCGCTGCTTTGGTTGCGATCAAGGTTTGAAAGTTGATCAAATTCAGAAGAGCTGTTTCCACCCACTGGCAGTGCCAAAGCGGTCCCTCGATTCTCATCAAAGGTTGATGAGCGAAAACGATTGAGCCTTCGCGGATGGCATCAACATTCAGTTCTAGATGCATCCCCGCAAGTGCTTCCAGAAAACCTTCTGAAAACAGTGGCTTCCCATCATTGCCGCATAGTGTCCGAAGATAGGCCACATCCTCTGCTTCAACCTGAAAGTCATGCAGCCACTTTAAGGCCGTTTCTAATCCGGCGGCGATGGCGTAATCACCACCAAAGGGGCACTGTCGAAAAAAGAGATGAAAAACGGCTCGCCGTTCATGAATTCGATTTCGCCAATACCCGAAACCCATTGTCAGTTGATAGAGGTCAGTTAGTAACGCAAGCGAGGGGGCGTACAAGGAATCGATCATTGATTTTGCTAGTTGGTTCGACGTTGGGAATCGGCCGCGATCGAATCTTCATCGTTAGTGAGGCTAGCCATGCGATCGAACGAGTCACCATTCCGAAATTACAGATTGGCTTGGCCTTTGATGGTTCGCTGGGCTACCTCCCAAGCATTGACCAGGTGTTCGGCATACTGTTCAGGCGAGAGTAGTTCTGGAGAAACGTCCGCTTTTATTTCGATCAGCCATCCATCTTTATATGCATCCGCATTGATTAGTGAGGGGTCGGAGAGGGTGGCGTCGTTAACTGAGACCAAGGTGCCAGCGATGGGTGCGTAGAGATCACTCTCCGCTTTCTTGCTCTCGATCGAACCAATATGGCCCCGCAGGGGAATTTCGGTGGGGGGATCGCAAATCCAATCTAGGAAATAGACATCTTGCAATAAACGAACAGCATAAGCAGTCAGCCCAAACTGAAAACGCTGACCGCCAACGGATCGTGCCCACATATGATTGGTTGCGTAGTGAAGGTCGATTGGGAATTCTGCTGTAAAATCGCCCATCGCGAAGGTGAAGGAATCACCTGCTTGCGACCTGCTGCCATTGCTGGACTCGCCAGATTGATGGTTACCAGATTGACGGTTATCGACGTGATGGTCGCCAGTGCTACGCTCGTCATCGCTATGGTCCGCGGCGCTATGGTCTGCGGCACCCTGCTCGTTGGGGCGATCGATCACGTGTAGCGTACTCCCTGAAAATCGGGTTCGAAGAAGGCGGGCAGCAAACCATCCACCGTCAACAGGCCCTTGCCCGTCAATCGAATCGTATCACCATCGATCTCGACGTATCCATCCTCAATGTGCTGCTTCCATTGCTCGCTAAACTGCTGTGTAATCTCGATGCCGAACTTGTCGCGGAAATAGCCAGCGTCGAGGTAGCCTCGTTTCAGCAGCAGGATCATCTCGCGAACCAACTGTTGATGCTTACTGGGGACGAATCCGCGTCCCAGTGGCAACTGTCCTGATTCGACCGTACCCAGGTACTTTTCTAAATCAGCAAGGTTTTGGTAGTGAACTCCATTGGCATGGCCGAAGCTTGCGATGCCGGTGGCCAGCAAGTCAGCGCCGTGCCACAAGTTATCGCGGTAGCTGAAGTTCACCATGTTGGGATCTTTCACGACCGTGTACGCACTGCTGACGCTGTATCCGGCCTGTTTGAATTGTTCGAACGCGTATTCGACCCAGGCTCGCTTAGTCTGCCAATCGGCAACCGGACTATCCGTGTGTTTGTCCAGAATGTCTTTGCTGAACACTGTATTGAACGGCAGTTCCATTTGATAAATGGTGACACTGTCAGGTGATAGTTCGAGTGTTTTGCGAACGTTCTCCCGCCAATTGTCCCAGGTTTCGCCAACCATCCCTGAAATAAGGTCGATATTCACGTTGGCGAAGTTAGCCGCAGAAATCCATTCCCAAGCGTTGAAAACCTGTTTGGAGAGATGGGCTCGGCCGTTGTCTTCTAAGATTTCGTCTGAAAAATTTTCCACACCCAAACTCAAACGTGTCACCCCCAGCACTTCACGCAGGGTTTTCACTTTGGTTTCACTTAGGGTGCCGGGTTCACATTCAAACGTTACTTCTTCGGCGCCGTCCCAAGTGATGTGTTCCCGCAGACGATCAGCCAGTTTGGTCAGCTGTTTTGGTGACAGAAAGCTAGGCGTGCCACCACCGAAATAAACGAAACGGAATGGTCGCTCGCCCATGATCGGTAACTGGCTGACCATCGAGATTTCGTTGCACAGTGCATCGACGTAACGCTGCACCTCAGGCGCTTTAACGTCGGTAAAAACTTTGAAGTAACAGAATTTGCATCGTTTGCGACAAAACGGAATGTGCAGATACAAGCCGAGCGGGTTGTTGTCGGCCGGAGGCGAGTGAAGCGCCTCTTTTACTTCGGGCAATTGCTCGCGATTCCACTGACTGTAGGGTGGATAATTCGAGATGAAATAGCTGCCTACTTCGGTTTTCTTTTTATCGCTCGCGGCGGATGACATGGATCGTATAGGGGTATGAGAATCAAGCGGGTGGTGCAGGCACTCGGGTGAATGGAGAGGTAGGTGTTGTCAATTTCGGCTCAATCATCCTTCTGTCTGGACAGATTTTGCCGCTCCGAAGCATCGGATTACGCCGTCGTCGTCCGCAATGAATAAACGATCACCGGCGATCGCCGGTGATGCCAAAAACGACCCGCGAATTTCGTAGGTCCACTTCTCAGAACCATCCTTTAGTGACAAGCGGACCAGGCGGCCATCGGTTGCAGCGATCCAGACATCCGCTCCAGCGATGATGGGGGAGGCGTCGGCCCGTCGCCGCAGCGTGTGTCTCCATTGGCGTTTTCCGGTAGCGACAGAAATCGCGTCGACCTGTTTGAATTGGCTGTTCACGATGACCAATTCATCCGACACTGCGGCACTACTGCGGTACTCCTGAGGGCGTTCCTCGTCGGTGTGTCGCCAAAGTAGCTTTCCTGCTTGGTAATCGAAGGCTAGGACGTCACCGTCCATGATCGGTACGAAAGCCTTTTTTCCCAGGACTGCTGGGGTGCTGCCGGTTGGCCCACCCAGCGGTAACGGTTGTCCAGCTGACTTTCCGGTTTTTAGGTCGATTACGTGAAGTTGCCCGTCACATCCCCCCAAAAATGTGCGGTCACCGGCGACCGTCGGGCTGCAACGGACCTGATCGTTTGTCTGATAAGTCCATTTCAGGTTTCCGGCCTCGATGCCGAAACAGTAGAGGTTGCCATCTGTGCTGGTCGCCAAGACTGACTGTTCATAGAAAGCAACGGAGCCAGAAATTTCGCCCTCAGTTGTCTTTTTCCAGCGTTGCTCGCCCGATTTTGCATCGAGTACGAAAATATTTCCGTCAAAATCACCAACGACCAAGACATCCCCGGAAACGGCTGGGGAGGCGATGAAACCGGTCCCAAAGTCGCGTTTCCAGAGGAGTTTCCCAGTCGACTGATCAAAAGCGTAAACCTTGCCCGCGACATCGGCGGCGATCACTCGTCCATCGCCCGCGACCAGAGTTGCCTCAATTGCCTCATCAGCTTTGGCTTCCCAGAGGATCTCGAGGTTTTTTGGGAGTGTGACCGCCGATCGACCTGTCGATTGGGCGTCTCCGCGTGGTAGCAACCATTGATCCTTCGTGCTGGACTCGCCTACCGTGACTTTCTCGTCTCCAGAGGCCAAAGTGCAGCTCAAAACCAATAAAACGGCCATCAGGCGGATCTGCGTGCGGAATCTTCGAATGTTGGAATGTATCACGGTACTACGGCTTACGATGTCAACGTGGATGCAACGGCAGATTATCATTGCAATGGGGATCCCCCCGCTCGCGAGGGTTGGTGAAAGTATTATAGGCTGTTTGCCCTTTCGGTTCCTCTGCTGAGGCCACGAGGCGACCGGGACCTACTAAACTTCGTGATGACATTCGCGCCGCAGAACTGAATTTTCTCCATGATTTGCGTTACCCTCGGGCGAGCCCGCCACAAGCGGATGATTGCTGAACATCAATTCTTGGTTGAGCAAGGGGTTGAACTTGTTGAGCTGAGGTCGGACTACATTGGCCGCGCGGTCAGTCTGGGCCGATTGCTTGATGACCGCCCAGGGCCCGTCGTATTCACAGCCCGCCGTCGGGAGGATGGCGGCCGCTGGATGAAATCCGAACAAGAGCGGCTGATGCTCCTGCGGAGTGCCATCGCCGCCGGAGCAGAGTATGTCGACATCGAAGCCGATGTTGCAGCCCAAATTCCCCGCTACGGCAATACCAAGCGGATTATCAGCTACCACGATTTTTCTGAAACGCCGGCAGAGTTGGAAGAACTCCATGCGGCGATGGCAGAAGAGGATGCTGATATCGTCAAGATTGCCACGATGGCCAATTCGTTTGAAGACAACATCCGGATGATGAAACTGGTCAAGAATGCCAAGGTTCCCACGATTGGGATTTGCATGGGCGACATCGGAACCGTGACCCGGTTGTTAGCCAATCGGCTTGGATCTCCATTCACCTACGCCACCTACAGCCGCAGCAAAAAGATGGCGCCAGGACAGCTCGATTGGAAAGAGATGCGAGATCTTTATCGCTATTCCGATATCGACGAGGCAACCGAGTTATTTGGCGTCGTCGCGGATCCGGTTGCCCACAGTTACAGTCCGCTAATTCATAACTCTGCTTTCCTGAAGGATGATTTCAACGCTCGTTACTTCCCGTTTCGAGTTCCCAAAAGTGATTTGAGGAATTTTGTTAAGAAGGGCAAATCAATCGGTGTGCACGGTTTGAGTGTCACCATCCCGCACAAAGAAGAGGCATTAAGAATTTGTACGCAAGCGGAATCGAGCGCCTCGGGAATCGGGGCCGTTAATACATTGATCTTCGATGGTGAGGATGTGCTCGGGTACAACACCGATTATCGCGCTGCGATGGATTGCATTGAAGAATTGTTCAAAATTGATCGCCAACAAGAGCGACCGATGCAAGGAATCACCGCGTTGGTGCTAGGCGCCGGTGGTGTTTCAAGAGCCGTTGCATGGGGTTTGAGGCAGCGTTATGCCGAAGTGTTGATCGCGTCGAGAACGTTTGAGCGGGCACAAATCCTGGCAGCTGAAATCGGGTGCCGTGCGATCGAGTGGGACCAACGCCACGAACCGCGAATCCATTTGTTGGTCAATGGAACTCCGGTCGGAATGCACCCCGATGTCGATACATCGCCTTATAACGCTTCAAATCTAAATCAATATTTGGCCGTGTTCGATACGGTTTACAATCCCGAAAATACACTGTTGATCAAGAACGCGATCCAAGCCCAGTGTCGAGTCATCACTGGTGTTGACATGTTTGTCCGTCAAGCTGCCTACCAATACAAACTGTTCACCGGTCGTGAGGCACCTTCCAAGCTGATGCGCAGCACCATCAAAGACGCAACCAACCCGGTACAGCTGAATTGAGCGAGCGAGAGAGTGATCAACGGCAGCTGCCAAGCGGAGTCCAGATCCGCCAGGCACATCCGGGTGATGCGCAGGCGATTCACTCGCTGCTGCGGCCATACGTGATGCAACGGTTACTGCTGGCCCGGAGTGAAGCGGAGGTGATCGAGCTGACGCAGCATGGATTTGTTGCGGTTCAATGTGGTGACGATAGTCTCTCGATCTGTGTCGGTTTTTCGGCGATAGAGATTTACAGCTCGAAACTCGCTGAGTTGCAATGCCTGGCGGTTCACCCTCAGTATCAAAAAAGCGGGGTTGGCAAAGCGCTCGTTGCCAAGTGTGTAGAACGGGCGCGAGAATTGAATGTGATGGAAGTGATGGCGATCAGTTCATCCGAGCAGTTCCTGCAAGGTTGCGGTTTTGATTATTCACTTCCAGACCAGAAAAAAGCGCTCTTTTGTCAGTTGAGGCCACGGCCGTCTGAGTGAGCAACCTGTCTAGAATCAGGTTGCCACCATTCACCCTTTTGGTTGCCGCTTCTAATCCAATACTTGGTCAATTTTTAGGCGTGGCCGATTTCAATATCATCTCGCCGAATCTAGGCTTCGGATTCGAGCTCACCACGATCACTGAGCCACAGCGGTACGATCAACAACAAGGCGGCCCAGAATAAAACTACCCATGGTGAGCCGTTGTCTGACGGCCAAACCGAAAATCCACCACTGGGGTCGAGGTGAGTTGCGTGCAAGCGACGCCACAGCACCAGCTGAAAGGTCAACGCCAGTGGCATCGCGATCGCAAAGCTACCTAACGAGTCACAGTTCGGAGGTAGGAAACGACGAATCAGGAATGCAATCAGGGATGCCAGTACTGCCAGGGCAGGAGCGGCTTGCCAACCAACGATCACAATCGGAACAGCCAAGATCGCCACTAAGTCCATTAGACGCATCGTGGGCTTGCCGAGTGGGTCTAATTTGGGATCGGCTTGGGGACAAAGTCCACGCGCTAGATACCTTGCCAGGATTGTCGCTGCGGCGAAGGCGGTCATGATTCGAAGGATGGAGTCGATTACCAGCCCGTTCGGATTCCAAGTAGCATCCACTTGCATTTGCCAGGGGACAATCATCAGTCTTGGGTAGACCAACATGGGGATTGTCAACGCAGCGGCAGTGAACCCAACTAGCTTGGCTGGTAAGCGTTTCCCGTCCATGCGAATCAGCCCAAACGCCCAACTGAGTGACAAGCCAACAATGTGGTACAGCAATGTCAGCAATACGGGTGCGGTGACCAAGGGCGACCAAGCCGGGCCTCTGGTTGAGAATGTGTGTTGGCGTGGCAAGTTAAACTGGTAAAGCTCCAAAATTGCGACGCTGGTAAGGGTTAAGCCGACAATCGTTTCGACGATCGGATAACGCGGCGAGATCGGCAGTCGGCATTTTCGGCATCGGCCTCCCAAAGCCAGCCATCCAAGCACGGGAAAGTTATCGCGAGCTTTTAGCTGTACCCAGCACCGAGGGCACCGTGAGCGGCCATTGATGCTCTCGCCGCGTGGCATCCGGTAAGCCACGACGTTCAGAAAACTGCCGACGGAGCAACCAACCCAAAGACACCACAGGACGACCAAGGCGTCGATCGCCCGTGGCGAATAAAGGTCAGAGGCTCGGTACATCGGATTAAATGCCGCCTGCAGGTGGGCCAATCCAAAGATATACCCGATCGACACCGCAGAAATTACAGCGACGGCATAGAAATACGAAAAACGGTAACGGGATCGCCGACGCGGCAACGATGTTTATCCTGTTGAAGAAAAAATGGATGATTCGCCGGGCGATCCTGGCGACGGTTGAACCCGATGCCCCGCAATGCCGCAAGCCTGCCTTCGGCCGGTCTTCGCAAAGATCAAAAGCCAGCCCGCCCCGGAATCTTGGCGAAGCGTCGGTGGTCGACGGCGATCGGGATTTAGCCGGCCGGTTCCTGCGTTGATCTGTTCTTGCGTTGATCTAGCTCGGTAACAATCGGCAATCCGTTGGCCCAACGGAGCACTGAAGACGCTAGAATAACACAGTCGCGAGCAAAAGCAGGTTCCCATGGCTGATGAACTCAAATTCTTTAGCGTCAAGCAAATCGAAGGCGTACCAGAGATTACCTTGGGGAGTGCTGACTTTGTCAGTCGACCCATTATTGTCCTGGCAAAGGAGGAGCTTACGGAATACGTTGATCTGCAAAAACCGCCGAAATTGGTCATGAATTTTAAGAACGTCGGGCATATCTCATCTGAGTTTATTGCCGCGATGATCGATATCCAGGATCATGTGGTCGGTCATGGCGGAACGTTAAAACTTTCGCATATGAGTCAGACAGTGCAGACGCCGTTTCAAATCACCAACTTGGCTGGTCGATTGTTTATGATTTACGAAACGACTCCGGAGGCAATTGACGCCTTTTAGCAAATATTTATGGCTGAACCGAACCACATCTTGGTCGTGGACGATAGTCCGACGCAACTTCGCCAAATGCAATTGGTGCTCGAGAAGGAAGGCTACTCTGTGCGTTCAGCCGCGGACGGCAAGGAAGCCATGGAGCAGATTGCGATTGATCTTCCCATGCTAGTGATCACCGATTTGCAGATGCCTGAAATGAATGGGTTGGAATTGGTTGCTGCGGTGAAAGCCAGCACGCCGTCCTTGCCAGTCATCCTTACCACCAGCCAAGGCAGCGAGGATATCGCGGCGAGTGCGCTTCGAGACGGGGCGTCTAGCTATGTGCCTAAGCGGGATATGGCATTGACCCTGCCGCCTGTAGTCAAGCAGGTGTTGTCGCTCTACGAAGCGACTCGCTTCATTCGGGAAGTGTCGAAGTTCGCCGTGGAAAGTTCGATCACGCTAGTGATCGGGAATGATGAAATGCTCGTTCCGAAAGTCATCGAACGTTTGGAACGGCCGATGGTCGAACTCGATCTGTTCGATGAAGGTGAGCGATTGCAAATCGCGATGGCGTTAGACGAAGCTCTGGTGAATGCCATTGTCCATGGCAATTTGGAAGTCTCCTCAGAATTGCGGCAGACCGAGGATGGAAAGCCCTACACCGACTTGATTGAAAAAAGAAAAACAGAAAGTCCCTACAAAGATCGTCGCGTCAAGGTGCATTTGCACGCCTCTTGTCAGCAAGTCAAGTTCGTGATCTGTGACGAAGGCAATGGTTTCGATACAGCCGCGCTGCGTGACCCGACTGACCCCGAAAACCTAGAACGTGCTGGCGGTCGCGGGTTGCTGTTGATCAACGCCTTTATGGATGAAGTCATTCATAACGACTGTGGCAACGAAATCACGATGTTGAAACGCAAGCAAGTCGACGGGGCCAGCGACTGAGCCAGCCAATTTGTGTATCCAATGACTGTGGTAAATGATGGTCCAGACGCAGGCTGCCAATGAATAGGTAGAGGTTCATTGCTGTCGCCCAGCTTACGGGCCAGCGACTTACGCGCCAAAGGATTTGACGGGTGCCATCGGGAGTCTCGCGATTCGCCTGATGCAGACTGGGGCTTGTCGGGCGTCAACCATTTGACGTTTCATCGCACCATCAAATTCGCCGCAACCCTGAGACAACAGATCTGTGATACGAGCCATTCCTGAAGACCGTTTACAGATTGCCAACGATCAACCGGTACGATCTGACGGTGATTACGTTTTGTATTGGATGGTGGCGTTCCGTCGAACGCGCAGCAATTTCGCTTTGCAGCATGCTGTAAACTGCGCCCTCGAACTTGGTAAGCCCCTGCTGGTCTTTGAACCGCTTCGGATCGGTTATCGCTGGGCAAGCGACCGATTGCATCGCTTTGTCATTGAGGGAATGTGTGCCAATCGCGATGATCTAGCTAAGAAAAACGTGACGTATTTCCCCTACGTGGAACCTAAAAAGCATGCCGAGCGGGGATTGCTGCATCAGTTAGCAGGACGCGCCTGTACTGTTGTGACGGACGAATATCCTTGCTTTTTTCTACCGCGGATGATCAATGCCGTGCAGCGCAATTTGCCGGCTCGGTTGGAATTGGTCGATAGTAACGGCGTAATCCCTCTACGTTGGGCGGAGCGAACCTTCACGGTCGCCCACAGCTATCGGCGTTGGATGCAAAAGAACATCCTTGACGCGTTGATGGAATTCCCGGCGGAAGACCCGCTGGCGAAGGTAAAGTTGCCAGTGCTCGAGAGCGTTCCAGAGGCAGTTACGCGAAAGTGGCCTGCCGCTAATTTGGAGCGGCTATTGCAAGCGGGTGGTTTGAAGGATTTGGCAATCGATCACCAAGTTGTGCCTGGCAGGGTGGCCGGTGGTAGTGAGGAAGCGTTGAAGCGTTACGATCGATTTCTGGCGGAGCGTTTGCAGAAGTATGGCTCCGACCGAAATCACCCCGACTACCACGCAACGACGAATCTCAGCCCACACCTGCATTTCGGTCATATCTCGGCTCACCAGCTTGTTTCCGGTGTCCTGGACCGAGAGAACTGGAATCCCGAGATGGCCTCGCCTGCGAATGGGAAAAACCATGGGTTTTGGAATACCAGCGACGAGGCTGAAGCGTTCTTAGACCAAGTTCTGACCTGGCGTGAGATCGGGTTCAACATGGCGTTTCGGCACCCCGATTCCTACGACAAGTTTGAATCGCTTCCCGAGTGGGTCCAAAAAACGCTCGCCGAGCATGCCAGCGACGAGCGACCTGCCATTTATGATTTGGGGCAGTTTGAGCGAGCTGAAACAGCGGATGAAATTTGGAATGCCGCCCAGCGCGAAATCGTCCAAACCGGACTGATGCACAACTATATGCGGATGTTGTGGGGAAAGAAGATTCTGCATTGGACTGAGAGCCCCAGGCAGGCGTTGCGGGTGATGATTGAGCTCAACAACAAGTACGGACTCGATGGTCGCGACCCCAATTCTTACAACGGGATCTTTTGGGTTCTTGGACGTTATGACCGCGCTTGGGGACCAAAAAGGCCGGTTTTTGGGAGTGTTCGATATATGACCAGCGACTCAACACGCCGAAAACTGAAGCTCAAGCAATATTTACAGCGATTTGGAGCGGCATCCGTAGGGGCTTGAACGGCTAGAGGGAGGCAAAAAGCTGCCCAATCTGCCGAAAGGCCTTGCCGATTCGCCCAAAGAACTATAAATTCCCCGATTCCCTGCAGATCGGTCTCGAACGCAAAGCCCTCTTTGTGTTCCTTCCTCCACCACTTCTGGCGGCTGGCACCGAGCAGTTTACCGTTTGAATATCCAGATTTCACTCAGTTGATAAGTTAATTCCGTGGTCGCACAACCGAGTTTCATGGCCAAGCCTGGCCAGGTCGAAAAACAATGGTACGTGGTCGACGCGAGCGATGAAGTCCTCGGCCGATTGGCCAGCGACATTGCCGTCGTGTTGATGGGCAAGCATCGCCCGCAGTACACCCCACACGTCGACTGCGGTGATTTTGTCATCGTCCTCAACGCCGATAAGATCGCGATGACGGGCAAAAAGATGGATGATCGGCACTACACTTGGTATACCGGGTACCCAGGCCTACGCCTGGAAAGCTACGGTGATCGCAAGGAGCGAAAGCCGGAGGACCTGATCTATCACGCAGTCCGACGGATGCTCCCAAAGAACAAACTTGCTTACCAAATGATTAAGAAACTGAAGATCTATTCAGGTTCGGATCATCCGCATACAGCACAGCAGCCTCAAACGCTGCAACGAACTAGCAAAAAGGTCACTAGCTGAGTTCGCTCAGATTTTGGCTTTCCTTCCCGTTTCCGACACGTTTTCAACCACTTATTTGATTCATGGTCGCCGTCAAAAAGGATAAAGTTAACGGAGATTCACTCGGCACTGGCCGACGCAAGAGCAGCGTTGCCAGAGTTCGTGTGCGCCCCGGCAGCGGGAGCATCACCGTTAACAGCAAGCCGTTGGACGAGTATTTCGTCAACGAGCAGCACCGCACACACATCGCCGGGACACTGGCTGCAGTCGAACACGCTGATAAGGTTGACGTCCTCGTTCGCGTCTCCGGTGGCGGGATGACTGGTCAAAGTGGAGCGGTACGCATGGGGCTTGCCCGTGCACTCGTATCCTTTGATGAATCACTGCATGAAGTGCTGCGTGAAGGCGGCTACTTGACGCGTGATTCGCGAATGAAAGAGCGTAAGAAACCTGGTTTGCGTGGTGCTCGTCGAGGCGTGCAGTTCAGCAAACGTTAGCGGATTGCTTTGCCTTTCGGCGTTTTCGGCACAAAAGGTGCATTGTTGGGCAAGCCGCTATGACACCTGCCGCGCCGCGGTGAATTCCGTCTATTGAGGATTAGTTTTGGGAAAAAAAGAAGAAGCCTTCGAAGTCGAAGGCACCGTGACTCAAGCACTCGCCAACACCCGATTTCGGGTTCAGCTTGAAACCGGTTCCGAAGTGATGGCGCACGTCGCCGGTCGAATGCGCAAGCACTTCATCCGGATTGTGCCCGGAGACAAGGTTCGGGTAGAGCTATCGCCTTACGATTTGACCAAGGGTCGAATCGTTTACCGAGAAAGATAACTCGCATTTCTGGTCCGAAACCGAACCATTCATGGTCGGTCAAGGCGGTTTCTTAAGGGGTACTGCGCCACATTTCTAAGTCTGTCTGAACTTTCGCTCCGTTCGTCGATTCTCGCAAAATTGACGGATTGCGAAACTCTGAGTTGATGTGGCGGGTAGCAATTCGTAGGATCCGAGGGGTTTTCGCGGAATCGCGATCGGTCCCGTCTGAGCAGCCCCGAGTTCCAGCATTGAGAGCGTACAATGGTGCCCCACTCTATGGTGGTTGAGCCATTGTTGACGTTCTCACCCTGGATAAAGTTAGGGAGTAATTGAGATCGGGGGCGGCGTGAAGGCCCCCTCGTTCGCGATTTATCCTGCTAGCAAAACATTTCTAAACACTGACTGAGAAGAGGATGGTGCAAACCATGGCTTTTTTGAAAACAGCGCGGCATCGATTTGCCGTCGCCGCATTGGCTGCCGTAACGTTTGCGACGGCCACTGCTCCACAAGCGTTGGCTCAGGACGATGGGGGCGCGAGCGAGCCTGTTGTCGTGATGACTTTTGGTTCGATCAATAAGTTGATGCAAGATGTCAACTACATGTCCAGCGCAATGGGACAGCCGCAGGCCGGTGGTATTTTCACCATGATGGCCGGGACGTTCACTCAGGGTGTAGATACAACCCAGCCGATTGGCATGTTGGTGCCTCTGGTCGATGGTGCACCGCAACCGATCGCGTTGTTGCCAACCGCCGACGTGAAGACGGTTTTAAAGCGTTTGGAAGCACAGGTTGGTCCGGCAGACGAGTTGGATGACGGAACCCTGGTCGTTTTGTTGGGTGCAAGCGCGATCTACATTCGCCAATCTGGAAACTGGGCTGTGTTGGCTCCGAGCCAAGATCTGCTTGATATGGCTCCGGCGAATCCAGAGGCTTTGTTCGAAGGCATGGGCAATGCCTATGACATGGCCGTTCGTCTCAAGATGCAGCAAGTTCCTGCGGAGCTTCGCACCATGATTACTCAACAGATTCGTCAGGGTTTCGAGCAAGCGATGGCGATGCAGGGAGCCGACGCTGATGGTACTCGCGATATGGCGGAGAGCTCGATCGAGCAGTTAGAGCAATTGATCAATGAAACAGATCAGATGAGCTTTGGAATCAACATTGATCCATCTGCTAAGAACATGGCGATGGACATGTCGTTCACAGCCGTGCCTGGATCAGAAATGGCAGCAATGTACGGCAGCCAGCGATCGGTCCCATCGCAATTTTCATCAGTCATCCGTGACGACGCGGCTGCTTACTTCCACTCATCGACCTCGGTTCCACCGGAAGCCGTTGAGCAGGCTCGTGCGAGTATTAGCAACTCGCTAATGGCAGTGCGTCAAGCGCTGGCCGACAACAATCTCTCACCGGCTCAGCAAGACGAGATCACTGCCATGATCGATCGAATTGTTGACTTAGGTTTGAAGTCGATGTCGGAAGGACGTTCCGACCTAGGTCTGGTCGTGTTGGCCGATCAAGCACAGTTTCGTTTTGCCCTAGGCACCTTTGTCTCAGATGGTAACGAAGCGGCACAAATCGTTAAAGATTTGGCAGCCAAGATTGAAAACGAGCCAAACGCTCCCCGGTTTAAGTTTGACATCAGCACCTATAAAGGTGTCACGATGCACATGGTTGAAGCCGATGTTCCTGAGAATGCCGGAGAGGCTCGCGAAATGTTCGGCGAAGTCTTGCAAGTCCATGTAGGTACGGGCGAGAAAGCTGTTTATCTCGCTGCTGGAAACGATGGCGAGGCATTGATGAAAGAGATGATCGATGCGGCTGGAAGTGATAGCAGCGCTGACCGACCGGCTAGCCAGTTTCGAATGAAGTTGCTGCCGATGCTGCAATACGCGCAGACCATCGAAGCCAATGACACGGTGGCAATGCTGATCGAGGCTCTGACTCGGTCTCCCAACGGTGGTGAAATGACGATGGTCGAGGAAGGGCTTGCCAATGGTCAAAAGATACAGATCACGATCGGGGAAGGCTTGATGAAAGCTCTTGGTGTTGCTGCGACGCAAGCTCAGCAACAAATGCAGGGTCAGTTCTAGACTTCTGCAAAGGCATCGACTCGCCGGTGAAGCAACTCGTTTCACCGGCGTGATCGGGCAACGGCCTCCTAGATTTTCGATCTTCTGTCGAGAACGACTCTATGGTGAAGACACGCCGGGGTGCATGGTTGACGATTGTGGTTCTGATCACCACATCGGTAGCTTGGCTAGGGCTGTACGTCAGCCGACGAAATGTCGAGCCGGCCCAAGCTGAATCAAAGCCGACGAAGCTAACAGAAAGCGAATCGGGGTCTGGCTCAGGCGTCGATTCGATCACGATGTCCGAAGTTCTAGATTTGGCGGTCGCAACCCGGCAAAATATGGCTTCGACTTTGAACGACTATGAAGGTCGATTCATCAAACAAGAGGTCGACAAAAACGGTGTCTTAGGTGGCGTTTCGGAAATCTTGGTCAAAGTGCAGACACGTTTACGGGATGAGACGAACAAAGCACCGAAACGAGTCTATCTCAAATTCACTGCGCCCGAAAACGTCAAAGGTCGTGAGGTCATTTGGGGTGAAGACCTGTACGACGGAAAGATGGCAGTTCACGAGGTCGGGCTTTTGCTCGGTTTGAAAACCTTGTGGCTAGATCCTGAAGGGATTCTTGCCATGCAGGGTCAGCGATATCCCATCAGCGAGATCGGGCTGGTGAAATTGACGGAGAAGTTGATCGAAAGAGGTGAGAAAGACCGGGATAATCCAGACATCACCGTGTCAATGACCTCAGATCAATCGCTAGAAGATGTCGAAGCCCAGTTGATTCAAGTCCGGCGATCCAAGCCATCGGGGATGGAGGATGATTTCTCGCTCGCGGAAATTATCTTTGATCCTGATCGGCAACTCATTCTCGGCTACCGTAGTTTTGGGTGGCCAGAGCAGGCGGAGGATGATCCACCATTGCTGGAATCATATCTCTACCGCGACGTTAAAACGAACGTTGGGCTGACCGACAAGGATTTTGACACAACGAATCCGGAATACAATTTTCCGGCCTTTTGAGATGACCCGAAGTTCTCGTCTTTCATTCTGGTCGCTCGCGCTTGTCGGTATTTGAATTGGTTGTGAGTCGCCAGTCATTCGACAAACTCGTGGCTTTTTGATGACGAATTACCCTTGCCGCAAGCTCCGAAAGGAATCCTATGGATCGTCGAAGTTTTATTCGCCAATCAACTGCAGTTGCCTCCGTCGCGGCCTTACACGCCGGCGCCAACGCTGCGCAGGATCGTAAACCGCGTCGAGTCGCGCTCATCGGGTGTGGCTGGTATGGCAAGTGTGACTTGTTGCAATTGTTGAATGTCGAGCCTGTCGAAGTTGTGGCTTTATGTGACGTCGATAGCCAGATGCTCAGTGAAGCTGCGGACCTGGTGGCGACTCGGCAAGCTTCAAAGAAACGGCCGCGGACCTATGCCGACTATAAGGAACTGCTGGCAAAACGAAACTTTGATATCGTCCTGATCGCGACGCCCGACCATTGGCATGCATTGGCCATGATCGCGGCGGTAGAGGCGGGGGCTGACGTATACGTGCAGAAGCCAACTGGCGTGGACGTGTTGGAAAGTAAAGCGATGTTGGACGCTGCTCGAAAAACAGGACGCATTGTTCAAGTTGGTACCCAGCGACGAAGTACGCCCCATCTGATCGAAGCGAAACAGCGAGTCGTCGAAGCTGGGTTGTTGGGAGAGGTCGCCCATGCGGAGGTGTGCTGTTATTACCACATGCGTTCTCGAGCGAATCCACCCGACACCAATCCACCAGAGAACCTCGACTACGAGATGTGGACGGGACCGGCGCCGATGCGCCCCTACAACCAATTAGTGCACCCTCGGTCGTGGCGCGCTTTCATGGAATATGGCAATGGAATCGTTGGCGATATGTGCGTCCACATGTTGGACATGGTGCGATGGCAGCTTGGATTAGGTTGGCCAAAGACAATCTGTAGCAGCGGTGGAATCCTCGTCGACACTGAGTCAAAAGCCAATATCACGGACACACAAACAGCGACGTTTGGATTTGATGAGCTGAATGTGGTCTGGACCCACCGTAGCTGGGGTGACGCACCTGACCCGGAGTATCCATGGGCAGGGATTATCTACGGCTCGAAAGGAACGTTGAAGTTAAGTGTCAACAAATACGACTTCATTCCACGCGGTAAAGGCGAGAGATTGCATGGAGATGCAGTGATCGAGACGGACCAGTTTCCAACGGATAAAGCCGATGCCAAGGACTGGAGGTTGGAGTTGCATGTTGCTTCCGCAATTCGCGGCCACATGCGGAATTTTCTCGATTGCATCGACAGTCGCACGTATCCCGTGGCAGATATCGAACAAGGTCACATCAGTAGTTCCGCGTGCTTCATGGCAAATCAGTCTTTGACGCTCGGTCGCAGTCTTGAGTTTGATCCTGAGACGCATACGATTGTGGGGGATGCGGAGGCGACCGCTGCGTTACAGCGTCCTTACCGAAAGCCGTATGTTCATCCCGCGACAAACGTTTAACAATTCATTTGAGCTGTTGTGAAGAAGAATCGGTCGATTTTTCGCCATTGTTGAATAACCAAGCAGCGCGTGGTGAGATGAATGCCGACGAAAGCTCCAACCTTTGTTTTCTCCAACCTGTCTGCTGAAGCATGAAAAAATTCGTCTGCATTCTGATCGTGATGTGTGGATACACGAATGCGTTTGGGGAGGATTGGCCTCAATGGCGGGGAGTGAATCGGGATGGGGTGTTGGATAACACTCCATTGCTAGAGAAGTTCCCGTCGGACGAATTGGAACGTCTCTGGACGGTTCCGCTCGGGGCCGGTTACAGCGGACCAACGGTTGCGGACGGTCGTGTCTACGTGACCGATCGAGGACCATTGGATGTTGAAAAGGAGATCGAGCGAGTTCTGTGTTTTGATGCTGCCGATGGCTCCCTGATCTGGGAGCATACTTACGATGCACCTTACACCATCAGTTACAGAGCAGGGCCACGTGCTACGGTCACCGTTCATCAAGGCCGCGCGATCGCCGTCGGTGCGATGGGGCATATGAAGTGCTTAGATGCCGAAACTGGGAAAGTGATTTGGGAGCACGATCTCAATCAGATGTACTCCTTGCGTATGCCAATTTGGGGTATCACGGCATCTCCACTGATCTACGACGATCTGGTCATCCAAATCGCTGCGGGCAGTGGCGAAGCTTGTGTTGTCGCATTTGACTTAGAAACCGGTCAGCCCCGCTGGCAGGCGCTCGATGAGCGAGCTGGCTATAGTGCTCCAATTTTGGTCCAACAAGGCCAGCAGGATGTGGTGGTTTGTTGGACTGGCGAAAGCGTGTCGGGATTGAATCCGCAGACTGGCGAAGTTTTCTGGAACATCCCGATGTTGCCAAGGAATATGCCCATCGGTGTCGCAACGCCGATTGTTCAAGGGAATGATCTCTTTGTTTCCTCGTTTTACGATGGCTCGATGTTGATTCGACTCGATCCTACGCAGCCCGCAGCCGAGCAACGGTGGCGTCGCATCGGTGAAAGCGAACGAAATACCGACTCTCTGCATTGCATGATCAGCACGCCGATCATGAAGGGGGATTTTATTTATGGGGTCGATAGCTACGGCGAACTTAGGTGTCTGGATCTGAAGACCGGGGATCGTGTTTGGGAAAATAATACGGCTGTGCCCAAGGCGCGATGGGCAACCATTCACACCTTTCGTTATGGTGATCGTGAATTACTGTTCAACGACCAGGGTGAGCTGATATTGGCCGAGTTGCGCCCCGATGGATACCGCGAGATTAGTCGGACAAAAGTGTTAGAACGAACTCGCCAGCAATTAAATCGGCGCGGCGGTGTGACTTGGGCGCACCCTGCGATTGCGGACGGAATGATTTACGCACGCAATGATAAAGAACTAGTCTGTGCCTCCTTGAAGCCTTAAAGGTTTCAGTCAACTCATAAGTGAAAGATGATGATGTCAAATATTGGATCGATGATCGCAGCCTCCGCAGATCTTGGTTTGGTGTATGCCGAGCGACTGTTGACTGATGTCACGCCGGATAGGTTTGCGAGGTTCGCAGTTGTCGGTGGCCAAGCCATTCAAT